>JAVBUG010000107.1:0-6522 GCA_031555515.1 Microbacterium sp.
CCGCGAACGCGTAACCGCGGGCCTCCTCGCCCGCGTAGGTCAGGCGCGGAAGGATCGCGGCGAGCCCGCCCGCGAGCACCGCGAACCCGAGCGTTCCGAACCGTCCGCACAACCAGGTGACCGCCGCAGCGCAGACGCCGACGGCGATGGCCGACGGCAGCCGCACGACGAAGGGGCTGGATCCGAACAGGTGCACCCACGCGTGCAGCCCGAGGTAGTAGGCGCCGTGCACGGCGTCGACGTGCGTGAGCATCGTGAGGAGGCTCTCGCCGGGGCGCAGCGCCGAGAGCACACTCGCCGCCTCGTCGCCCCACAGCGACGGGATCCACGAACCGACGGCGCTGACGGCGGTCGCGACCAGCCCGATGAGTGCCGCCGCCAGGCCGAGGCGCCGAGGATCGGCGGCCGGTGCGCGCAGGGCCGAGGCGGGCAGCATCCGTTCGGCGTCCGTCGCGTGCGCACTCGCGATCGCGACCGAACCGGATCCCTCCGCCGAGACGCCCACGTCCCCAGGGTCCGCCGAAGGTCTGTGAGCGAGGTGTGAGTACGGGTCGCGCCCCGCGCGCACCGGGCGCGACCCGCGATGCCCTGATGACGCCGCGTGTCGTCGATCGACGCCCGATGACGACCGCGACGGAGCCCGAGGGCGAGGCACCCTAGCGTGACCCCATGCCCGAAAACGTCCCGCCCGCGCCCGAGCACTCGACGCTGCGTTCCGGCGAGCGGGGATCGACAGGACTGCCGCCCGCGCGTCTCGGATTCGCCACGCGTCAGCTGCACGCGGGCGACCCGCCGGCCGGCCCGCACCGGCCGCGTGCGACGCCGATCTACCTGACGGCAGGGTTCGAGTTCGAGGACTTCGACCAGGCCCACGCCCGCTTCGCGGGCACCGACGACGGCTTCAGCTACACCCGTGTCGGCAACCCGACGAACGTCGCCGTCGAGCAGCGCATCGCCGACCTCGAGTCCGGCGTCGGCGCGCTCCTCGTCGCCAGCGGTCAAGCGGCCGTGACCACCGCGATCCTGTCGCTCGTCTCGGCGGGCGACCGCGTCCTGGCCTCGTCCAGCATCTACGAGGGCACCCGCGAGCTGCTCCGCGACGACCTCGCGCGGCTCGGCATCATCGTCGACTTCGTCGACGACCCCAACGATCTCGCGGCGTGGGGGCGCAGCATCCGTCCCCGCACGAAGCTGGTGTTCGCGGAGTCGATCCCCAATCCGAAGAACGACGTGCTCGACGTCGCCGGGCTCGCCGAGGTGGCGCACCGGCACGGCGTGCCGCTCGTCGTCGACAACACGCTCGCGACACCGTACCTGCTCCGGCCGCTCGAGCACGGCGCCGACATCGTGGTGCACTCGGCGAGCAAGTTCCTCGCGGGCCACGGGACCGTGCTCGGCGGGGTCATCGTCGACGGCGGCACCTTCGCGTGGGCGGATCGAGCCGAGGGCTACCCGCAGCTCGCGCGGGAGCGCGGACTCGACGGGCTCACCTACGTCGAGCGCGCGCCGCGCACGGCGTTCCTCGAGTTCGCGCGCCGCGTCGCGATGCGGTTCGGCCCGGCGCCGTCGCCACTCAACGCGTTCCTGATCCTGCAGGGCGTCGAGACGCTGTCGCTCAGGGTGCAGCGGCAGTCCGCGACCGCGCTGGCCATCGCACGGTGGCTGGAACAGCACCCCGGCGTCGAGTCGGTGGACTACAGCGGACTCGCGTCGAGCCCGCACCACGAACTGGCACGGCGGTACCTGCCGCGCGGTCAGGGGTCGGTGTTCGCGGTGACCCTGCGCGGCGGTCTCGAATCGGCACGCGTGTTCAGCGACGCGCTGCGACTGTTCACGCGGATGACGCACCTCGGCGACGTGCGGTCGCTCGTGCTGCATCCGGCCACCACCACGCACGTGCTGCGCGACGGCGAGCAGCTCGCCGCGCGCGGCATCGGCCCCGGCCTGCTGCGCCTGTCGATCGGCCTCGAAGACGCCGACGACCTCATCGCCGATCTCGATCACGCCCTGGCCGCCGCCCTGGCCCCCGACCTTCTGAGCACCGTGGGAGCGTCATGACCCGTCAGCAGCACTTCGGCTGGTTCCTCTCGCGCGGCTTCGGCCCGCACGGGTGGGCGCGGCCGTACTACGAGTGGAACTACGCCTGGCAGAAGCCCGACCTCTACCAGCAGTCGGCACGCGACCTCGAGCAGGCGGGTTTCGACTTCGTGCTGATCGAAGACGCACTGTCTGTCGGCATCACGCCCGAGACGCTGAACCTGCGCGTGCGCAAGGCGTACGGCGGCCCGAAGCACGACCCGTGGACGCTCGCGCCCTACCTGTTCGCCGCGACGCGGCACCTCGGTGTCATTCCCACCGTGAACGCCGGCGCCTACCCGCCGTATCTCGCGGCCCGGCAGTTCGCGTCGCTGCAGCACCTCAGCTCGAGCCGGCTCGGACTCAACGTCGTCACCGACGTGGGCAGCGCCCACCACTTCGGGCTCGAGCGTCTGTCGCACGACGCCGCGTACGACCGCGCGCAGGAATGGCTCGACGCGCTGCGGCTGCTGTGGCACAGCTGGGGCGACGACGCGCTCATCGCCGACCCCGCGACACAGATCTACGCCGACGGCAGCAAGATCACGGCGGTGCAGCACCGTGGCGAGTACTTCTCGTTCGACGGGCCGCTCAACGCCGAGCCGTTGCCGGCAGGGCCGAACGGTGAGAGCGGCGACCCCGTCGTCGCCTCCCCCGGCGGGTCGCCGCGCGGCCTGGGCTTCGCCGGTGCGAACTCGCAGATCCAGCTGGCGCTGTCGAACCTGGATGCTGCCAGCATCCGTGCGTACCGCGCTCGCGTGCACGCCGCCGCCGCCGAGAACGGCCGCGACCCGGCCGACGTCAAGGTGCTCTTCGTCTTCAAGCCCATCGTCGCCGCGAGCCGCGAGGAGGCCGATCGCATCGTCGCGGCATCCGCATCGCCCGATGACGCGACACTGCGCGAGGTGGCGGAGGCGTGGTCGAGCGACCTCGAGACCGACCTGACGGTGCTCGACCTCGATCGCCCCCTCGACCCGGCGATCTTCGGCGAGCACGTGTCGAAGGGGACGATCCGCGGTCTGCAGGGGACGTTCGACTCGTTCGACGACGTGCCGCTGCGCGACATCCTCACCGGCAAGGCGCGACTGGGCCGGGTCACCGATGTGACCGACGGCATCGGAGGGACCGTCGGCACCGCCGACGAGATCGCCGACGTCATCGAGGCGCTCGGCGACGACGCCGACAACGACGGCTTCATCTTCTCGGGCGACCTGCACCCCGTCACGATCCATCGCACCCTGGACGAGCTCGTCCCGATCCTGCGCCGGCGCGGCATCCTCCGCTCGGAGTACGCCGACGGTGGCCTCCGCGCGAACCTCTCCGCCTTCTGAACCCGACCCTCTGAAAGGGGAACGCCATGCCATCGATCGTCGTGCTCGTCGGAAACCCGCAGCCCGCCTCGCGCACCCGGCTGGTCGCCGAGGAGGTCGCGCACCAGCTCGCCGACCGCAGCGGCGCCCCCATCGAGCCGACGATCGATCTGGCCGACGTGGCTGATGCGCTCTTCCGCTTCCCCGATGCGGGCGTGGACGCGCTCCTCGAGCGCGTGGCGCGCGCGGACGTGCTGATCGTCGCGAGCCCCACCTACAAGGCGACCTACACGGGTCTGCTCAAGGCGTTCCTCGACCGTTACGGTGCGAACGGACTGGCGGGTGTGACGGCGGTGCCGCTCCTCACGATCGGCGGCCCCGGCCACGCGCTGGCCGTCGAGCACGCGCTGCGGCCGCTCCTCGTCGAGCTGGGTGCGTCGACCCCGACCCGCGGCATCGCGTTCCCCGCCGGCGACACCGAGCGCCGCGAGCAGATCGTCGCGGCGTGGCTCGAGGCCGAGTGGCCCCGGCTCGCACCCGTGCTGGCCTCGACGACCGAGCCCGTGCGCGCCGGCTGAGCCCGCGCGCCGGCTGGTCGCGTCGGGAGGCACGCCACCCCGATGCGGCTGCGAAGGCCGATCTGGGGCGTGGTGGCCCGCACCCGCAGTCACGCTTCCTGCGCACCGCGTCAAGACACGGGAGCATCCGAGCGGGAGAGTGGGGGCAGCTCTGAAGGAGGCCCCATGCCTGCGCACACGCACGACGCGCCCACCCAGCCGCACGACAACCCGGATCTCATCCCGGTGACTGCCGCGAGGAAGGCCGAGCCGCGGCATCCACTCGATCCGCTCACCGCGGATGAGATCGAGGCGGCGCGCAAGATCCTCGTGTCGGCAGGCCTGCTCGGCGGCACCGTGCGCGTGCCGATGCTGCTGCCCGACGAGCCGACCAAGGACGAGCTCACAGCGTGGTCGCCCGGTGGCGCGATCGATCGGCGCGTGGACGTGACACTGATGGATGCTGCGACCGGAGCGATCACGGAGGCGATCGTGTCGGTCTCGCGCGGGGTCGTCGTCACGACGCGCGAGCTCGACGCGTCACAGTCGCCCTATGGCCAGCCGCAGTACCTGTTCGAGGAGTACGACCGTGCGGCCGAGATCGTGAAGGCCTCGCCCGAATGGCGCGCCGCGATGACGCGCCGCGGCCTTGCGGACCGCATCGACCTCGCGTTCTGCTCGCCGCTCGCGCCCGGATTCGTCGGGCGCGAGAACGAGGTCGGGCGCCGCGTCATCCGCTCGCTCACGTTCCTGCGCGACAGCGAAGACGACATCCCGTGGGCGCACCCGGTCGAGGGCCTCATCGTGCACGTCGACCTGGTGTCGAACGCGGTCATCGGCATCGAGGACGAAGGGGACGTGCCGGTTCCGTCCGGCAGCGGCAAGTACACCCCGGATGCCGTGGGCCCGGCCCGCACGAGCCTCAAGCCCATCGAGATCGCGCAGCCCGAGGGTCCGAGCTTCGCCGTGAGCGGGTCGCTCGTGGAATGGGAGAACTGGTCGATGCGCGTCGACTTCAACGCGCGCGAGGGCCTCGTGCTGCACGACGTGCGGTTCGACGACCGCCCGGTGCTGACCCGCGCGAGCGTGCCGGAGATGGTGGTGCCCTATGGCGACACGTCGAACACCCGCTTCTGGATCAGCTACTTCGACGCCGGCGAGTACCTGCTCGGCAAGAACGCGAACCACCTCGAGCTCGGCTGCGACTGCCTCGGCGTCATCCGGTACTTCGACGGTCACGTCGCCGACGACCACGGAAACCCGGTGAAGATCCCCAACGTGGTGTGCATGCACGAGGAGGACTACGGCATCCTCTGGAAGCACACCGAGCAGGGTCCCGTCGGCTCGCACGTGCGCCGGTCGCGACGCCTCGTCGTCTCGTACTTCTCGACGATCGGCAACTACGACTACGGCTTCTACTGGTACTTCTACCTCGACGGCTCGATCCAGCTCGAGGCGAAGGCGACGGGCATCGTGTTCGTCGGCGGCGGGCACCCGGGCTCGACCAATCCGCACGCGCCCGAGATCGCGCCGGGCGTCTTCGCGCCGGTGCACCAGCACCTGTTCTCGGCGCGCCTCGATGTCGCGATCGACGGCGAGGACAACGAGCTCGTCGAGATCGATGCCGCCCGCATCCCGATGGGCGACGCGAACCCGTTCGGCAACGCATTCACGTGGACCGAGACTCCGTTGCGCACCGAGGCCGAGGCCCAGCGCATCGCCGACACCTCCGTCGCCCGGGTGTGGGAGGTGCGCAGCGCCTCGAAGACGAACTACCTCGGCAAGCCGACGGCGTACCACCTGCTCCCCCAGCCGACCGCCCTGCTCATGGCCGATCCGGCCTCGTCGGTGGCCGCGCGCGCCGCTTTCGCGACGAAGCACCTGTGGGGCACCGCGTACGACCACGACGAGCGCTGGCCCGCCGGCCGCTACCCCAACGCGCACCAGGGCGGTGCGGGGCTTCCGGCGTACACGTCCGACGACCGCTCGATCGACGGCGAGGACCTCGTGCTGTGGCACACGTTCGGCCTCACCCACATCCCGCGCCCCGAGGACTGGCCCATCATGCCGGTCGACTACGCCGGCTTCTGGTTCAAGCCCTACGGCTTCCTCGACGTGAACCCCGCCATGAACGTGCCCGAGTCCTCGCAGGCCCACGCCGGCGGCCACGCCGCTGCGGGCGCGTCGGGTCGCCGGGCCGCGGGCGCGATCACCGACGGCGGCTGCGGCATGGGCGCGGAGTGCACCTGCGGGCACTGATAGTGCGGCTGTGAGAAGACGGGTGACGGATGCTGCGGGCAGCCGTCACCCGTCGGCTCCGGTGACAGACCTCGGCGTGAGCGTGCGTCGTTCGGGCTTGACCGGAGTGCGATCTTGCTGCGGGAGAACGTGACGACGTCGCGTGTTCAGGCCTTGAGACTTTCGAAGCTTTGTTCTATGCTTGGCATATGTCCGAGATGCCTCCTCCTGCCGAGAGCGAGGATGGCGCGTGGGCGTTCGGTGCGGAGGAAGGGTTCGTGCCGCCGGTGCCGGACGCGGTGGATCTGGTCGTCGAGACCGCGGTGATGATGTCGGTGTTC
>JAVBUG010000247.1:0-3741 GCA_031555515.1 Microbacterium sp.
ATGCGGATGTGACGCCTCCCGACCGCACGGCGGCGCAGTTCGTCGGCGAGGTCGGGGTCGATGCGGGCCGCGACCACCCGCGCGATCGCCCGCAGCCGGTGCGGGGTCTCGAACTGCGCCGCTTCGAGCACGATCCGTTCGTACTGTTCCCGCATCTCGGGATCGGGGAGAACCGCGCCGGCGTCGACGATCGCCGACGCGTGCGCGAGATCGATGCGGCCCTCGGCCAACGCGGGGAAGGTGGCGGCGAACCCGTCGCGTAGCGTGCTGGCCGCCGACATCCGCGCCTGCACGGTCCGGTCGCTGAGCCGCATCGCCGCGCCGAGCTCGGCCGTGATCTCCCGCAACGGCAGATCGTGCGGGGGCCTGCGACCCGCCGCGCGTCGCGCCTGCTTCCGGGCGCGGACGATGTCCGCAGCATCCGTCAGCAGCCGCGACTCCTCCGCCTGCAACCGGGCGATCTCGGACCGCGTCGACTGCATGTCGGCGACCACCCGATCCAGCGCACTCCAGGTCGCGTCGTCACTGTCGAAACGCTGGCCCATGATGCTCCCGCTGCACAGCACCCAGACGGGTGCGACGGAAGACCGAACGAAAGTGGGCACAAGCTCGATCTACTACCCATGACACTACGACGCCCCTCCGACATCGCCTGGGCGCACGGCCCGCATCCGGGATGACGTGGCTCGGTCTCTCCGGCCCGGAATGCACGAATGCCCCGGACCGGCCGCGAGGCCGGTGCCGGGGCATGTGTGGAATCTGCTGCTTACGCGCCGAGGCTCTTGCCGGCCGAGCCGAGCTGCTTGGTGGCCTCGACCACGCGGGCGGCCATCGCCGACTCGGCGATCTTGCCCCAGGCACGCGGGTCGTAGGCCTTCTTGTTGCCCACCTCGCCGTCGACCTTCAGGACGCCGTCGTAGTTCGAGAACATGAAGCCGGCGACAGAGCGCGTGAACGCGTACTGCGTGTCGGTGTCGACGTTCATCTTCACCACGCCGTTGGCGACCGCGAGCGCGATCTCTTCGTCGGTCGAACCGCTGCCGCCGTGGAACACGAGGTCGAGGGGCTTCGCGCCGGTGCCGAACTTCGCGGCGATGCCCTCCTGGATCTCGCCGAGGAGCTCGGGGCGGAGCTTGACGTTGCCCGGCTTGTACACGCCGTGCACGTTTCCGAAGGTGAGGGCCGAGATGTAGCGACCGTTCTCGCCGAGACCGAGTGCCTCGACGGCCTTCGTCACGTCGGCGACCGTCGTGTAGAGCGCCTCGTTGGAGCCCTCGTGCTGGACACCGTCCTCTTCACCGCCGACGACGCCGATCTCGACCTCGAGGATGGCGTTGATGTTCTTGAGGCGGGGGAGCAGGTCCTTCGCGATCTCGATGTTCTCGTCGAGCGGGACCGCCGACCCGTCCCACATGTGCGACTGGAAGATCGGGTTGCGGCCGGCCTTCACCTCTTCCTCCGACGCCTCGATGAGCGGGAGCACGAAGTCGGCGAGCGCCGGCTTCGGGCAGTGGTCGGTGTGGAGGGCGACCGTGATGGGGTAGCTCTTGGCGACCTCGGTGGCGAACTTCGCGAACGCGAGAGCACCGGCGGCGCGGTTCTTCACGGTGTGGCCGGCGAAGTAGTCGGCGCCGCCGGTCGTGACCTGGATGATGCCGTCAGAGCCGGCCTCGGTGAGTCCCTGGAGGACCGCGTTGATCGACTGCGAGCTGGCGACGTTGATGGCGGGATACGCGAAGCCACCGGCCTTCGCGCGGTCCAGCATGTCGGCGTACTGCTCCGGGGTGGCGACGGGCATGAGTGCTCCCTTTGATCGAGTGGGCGTCGCCACAAACTCTACCCAAGCGCCGGAAGACGGAACGGATGCTGCCGCCCGGCCGCCGCAGGGGAAAACCACGTCTCTGCACTATTGGAAAGAAATGCGATTCCTTCGCTTTCCATCGCGTGAAATTCCCGTGAATCGGGCACCATGCTGGCATAGGCTGACCGCATGGTGAGCCTGACCGCGGACATGAGTCCCCTCCACCCCGACCGCAACCTCGCACTCGAACTCGTGCGGGCGACCGAAGCGGCGGCGATCCGCGCGGTGCCGTTCATCGGCCGGGGCGCCAAGGAAGCGGCCGATGGTGCCGCCGTCGACGCGATGCGGGCGTTCTTCACCACCGTCAACTTCGACGGGACCATCGTGATCGGCGAGGGCGAGAAGGACGAAGCGCCCATGCTCTACAACGGCGAGCGCGTCGGCAACGGCCGCGGCCCGCAGGCCGATGTCGCGGTCGACCCGATCGACGGCACCTCGCTGACCGCAGCCGGCCGCAACAACGCGCTCTCGGTGATCGCGGTCTCGGACCACGGCACGATGCTCGACGCCTCCACCGTCTTCTACATGGACAAGCTCGTCACCGGACCCGCCGGCGTGGGCGTCGTCGACATCCGCCTCCCGATCGGCGAGACCATCCGCCGGCTCGCCAAGGCGCTCGACAAGCCCGTCGACGAACTCGTCGTCTCGGTGCTGCACCGGCCGCGCCACGAGCGCCTCATCGAGGAGATCCGCGAGGCAGGCGCCGGCACCCGCCTGATGAGCGACGGCGACGTCGCCGGAGGCATCAACGCCGCGCGCCACAACGCCCGCACCGACATGTGCGTCGGCGTCGGCGGCAGCCCCGAGGGCATCGTCACCGCCTGTGCGATCAAGGCGCTCGGCGGTCACATCCAGGGCCGCCTGTGGCCGCGCGACGACGACGAGAAGCAGCGCGGCATCGACGCGGGCCTGAACCTCGACGGCTTCGTCTACGAGGCGGACGACCTCGTGAAGGGCAACAACACGATCTTCGTCGCGACCGGCGTGACCGACGGCGCGCTGGTCGCCGGCGTGCGCCGCGAGGGCGGGTACGTGTACACCGAGAGCGTCGTGCTGCGCGGGGCGTCGGGCACGCTGCGGCGGATCTCGTCGGAGCACCTCGTCTCGAAGTGGCTCTGATCCGCTTTCTCGGCTGACGTGTCGCACCCGGAAGGGTGCGACACGTGATGCTGCCGTGACCGTTTCGTGACCGGTCTTCAGGGGAACTCTGGCAGAATCTTCTGTGGTGTCGATGGAGACACGTTGGTGTTTCCTACTCGAGGAGTTGACGATGTCCGCGCACTCAGCCGATCCGTCGTCGCCCCAGACGGGCGCGCAGGCGGTGGTCGCCAACGCGATCGATCCCGCTCGCCGGCCGGACGTGCTGCTGCGTGTCCGCCGTGACGAGGGTCACGAGATCAGCGCGTGGTGGATGATCGGCGCGTTCGTCGGAGTCTCGGCCGCGGTCATCGTGCTGCTGAGCTTCGTTCCCGGCGGCGCCTGAGTCTCACTCGTTCGGCGACGCGATGCGCGCACGCACCTCGCCGAGCTCTGCCGTCGCGGTGAGCGGCGGCACGCCGGCGTCGCTCCCGGCGGCGGAACCGCGGCCTTCTTCCAGCCCGGGGAGCGTCTCGTCGAGCAGCTCCGGAGCCGTGAGGCGGCGCGGGCTCTTCTCGATCGCGGCGGGCTTGCTCACCGCGTCGAGCTTGGTCGGGTCGATCCCGGGAAACTTGCGCGCGCTCACCAGCACGCGCGTCTCGAGCGAGCCGGCGAACCGGTTGTAGCTGTCGACGGTCCGCTCGAGCGCCCGACGCAGGTCATCGGCGTGCCCGGCCAGTCCGCCCAGACGCTCGTGGAGCTGCACGCCGAGGTCGAAGAGTGCACGGGCCTCTTGCGACACG
>JAVBUG010000143.1:0-3522 GCA_031555515.1 Microbacterium sp.
TGTGTCCGGCGGGCGCTGCGTCGCAGCATCCACCGGACACATCCGTGAAAGGAGAACGATGGCGGTCTACATCCTCCGCCGCCTGCTGCAGGTCGTGCCGATGCTGCTGCTCGTGACGTTCGTCGTCTTCGCGCTGCTGCACGCGGCGCCGTACGACGTGGTCGACACCATCACGACGCCGCAGATGTCGGAAGAGACCAAGGCCGCCATGCGCGAGCGGTATGGCCTCGACCAGCCCATCGTGGTGCAGTACGGCCTGTGGCTCGCCAACGTGCTGCAGGGCGACTTCGGCTACTCGCTCGCGAGCCGGCACTCGATCGCCGAGGAGCTGGCCGCGCGCATCCCCAACACGATCATGCTCGTGGCTCCCGCGTACCTCGCGGCGCTGCTGCTCGCGGTGGTGCTCGGCCTCATCGCGGGCTCGCGCCGCGGCACCGTCGTCGACAAGGCGATCGACGGCCTCGCGGGCGTCGGCATCGCGACGCCGTCGTTCTGGTTCGCGCTGCTGGTGATCTACGTCTTCGGGTACCAGCTGCGGTGGTTCCCGATCATCGGCATGCACTCGGTCGGCAAGCAGGGTGACCCCATCGACTTCCTCATGCACTTCGTCATGCCGTTCCTGGTGCTCGTCGTCGCGTTCTTCCCCGAGCTCGCGCGGTACGTGCGGTCGGCGACGATCAGCCAGTTCTCGCAGGACTACGTGCTCGTGCAGCGCGGCTTCGGCGCGTCTCGGCGCCAGGTGCTCACGCGGCACGTCGGGCGCAACGTGATGCTGCCGATCATCACGCAGCTCGGCCTCGCCCTGCCGATCCTCGTCACCGGCGCCATCGTGACCGAGTCGATCTTCGGCTGGCCCGGCGTCGGCCCCTACTTCCTCACGGCGACCCGCAGCCTCGACTACCCGGTCGTGCTCGCGGTGCTGCTGCTGTCGGCGGTGCTCGTGATCGTCGGCAACCTCATCGCCGACGTCCTGTACGTCGTCGTCGACCCGCGCATCCGGATCGGAGCGGGCTCATGACCACGACGACCACTCCGAACGTCGCAGCCGTCGTCGACGCGACCACGCTCGTGCACCGCACGCGGTCGTTCCGCTCGATCTCGGCGCTCCTGGCCATCGCGTTCCTCGTCGTCGTCGGCGGGATCTCGCTGCTCGCGCCGCTGCTCCCGCTCGACCCGACGACCACCGACCTCGCGATCCGGTGGCAGCCGCCGAGCGCCGCGCACTGGTTCGGAACCGACGAACTCGGTCGCGACTACTTCTCGCGGGTCGTCTACGGTGCCCGGATCTCGCTGACGGTGGGCATCCTCGCGATGGCCGCCGCGACAGCCATCGGCGTCGTCGTGGGCCTCATCGCGGGGTACGCCGGCGGACGCGTCGACGACGCCCTCATGCGGTTCGTCGACTTCCTGTCGTCGATCCCGTGGATGGTGCTCGTGATCGTCGCCAGCGTGTTCCTGCGGCCCGGACTCTGGACGATCATCTTCGTGATCGGCGTCTTCTCGTGGATGGCGACCGCCCGCCTGGTGCGCGCCGAGACGCTCACCCTCCGTGAGCGGGCTTTCGTCCGCTACGCCCAGTACATCGGCGTGCGCCGCGAACTCGTGATGTGGCGCCATGTGATCCCCGACGCGGCGCCGACGATCATCGTCGCCGCGACGGCCAGCATCTCGACCGCGATCCTCACCGAGTCGGCGCTCAGCTTCCTCGGGCTGGGGATCCAGCCGCCGATGGCGTCGTGGGGGAGCCTGCTCGAGAGCGCACAGGGGAGCCTCCAGACCGCGCCGTACCTCGCGCTCATCCCCGGGGTGCTGATCCTGTTGACCGTGCTGTCGTTCAACGTGCTGGGTGACGCGCTGCGCCAGTCGGTGAGCGAAGGAGGAGCATCATGACGGATGCTGCGCCTCAGAGCCCGCCGGCCGGTCCGGCCGACGTCCTGCTCAGCGTCGACGGGCTCGACGTCGACCTGCCGGGTCGCACCGGCGGTCGCGTGACCGTCCTCGACGACGTGTCGTTCGAGATCGCACGGGGACGCGTCGTGGGCATCGTCGGCGAGTCGGGATCGGGCAAGACGATGCTGCTGCGCGCGCTCATGGGGATCCTCCCCGACGGCGCCGACCGCGAGTGGCGCCGCGTCCTGCTCGACGGAGAGGACGTCACGTCGTCGCGCCGCCGCCTGCCTGCGGCGATGGTGTTCCAGGACCCGATGACCGCGTTCAACCCCCTCGTGCGGATCGGCGCGCACCTCACCGAGGTCGCGCGGCGGTTCCAGAAGGTGGGCAAGCGCCAGGCGACCGCGCTCGCGCGCGACGCCCTCGCCGCGGTCCGCATCCCCGAGCCCGACCGTGTGCTGTCGCGCTACCCGCACGAGCTCTCCGGCGGCATGCGCCAGCGCGCCATGATCGCGATGGCCTTGCTCGCCCAGCCCGAGCTGCTCCTCGCCGACGAGCCGACGACGGCGCTCGACGCCACGATCCAGGCGCAGATCCTCGCGCTCCTGCGCACCCTCCAGGCCGAGCGGTCGCTCACCGTGCTCATCGTCACGCACGACCTCGGCGTCGTCGCCGCGGTCGGCGCCGACGTGCTCGTGGTGAAGGACGGCCGCATCGTGGAGGCGGGCGACGTGGATGGCGTCTTCCACGAGCCGCAGCATCCGTACACGAAGGACCTGTTGGATGCTGCGCCCCCGGCCCCCGCAGAGCTCGAGGCGGCAGCAGACCAGGGAGGCGACGCGTGATCTCGCAGACCCCGATCCGCACGGCCGACCTCGTCGAGGTGCGCGGACTCGTCAAGACCTTCCCGCAGCGCAACGCCTGGGGTCGCACGACCGGCACCACGCGCGCCGTCGACGGGATCGACCTGACGATCCGGCGCGGTGAGACGCTGGCGCTCGTGGGGGAGTCCGGGAGCGGCAAGTCGACGCTCGGGCGCTGCATCCTGCAGATGGACGAGCCCACGAGCGGCACCGTCACGTACGAGGGCGTCGACCTCACGGCGCTGCCGCGCGCGAAGCGGGCGCCGTTCCATCGCTCGATGCAGGTGATCTTCCAGGACCCGTTCTCGTCGCTGAACCCGCACCGGACGGCGCTGCAGAACGTCATGGAGCCGCTCACCGCGCTGGCCCCCGACGCGGATCCCCTTGCGCGGGCGATCGAGGCGCTCGCGGCCGTGGGGATCGACGGGGACGCCGTGAACCGCCGCCCGCGCGCGTTCTCGGGCGGTCAGCGCCAGCGCATCGTGATCGCCCGTGCGATCGCCGTGCGGCCCGGCTTCGTCGTCTGCGACGAGCCGCTGTCGGCGCTCGACATGTCGATCCAGGCGCAGGTGACCGACCTGCTGCTGCGCCTGCAGCGCGAGCTGGAGCTCACCTACCTGTTCATCTCGCACGATCTGTCGGTGGTGCGCGAGATCGCGACGCGCACGGCCGTCATGAACCGCGGACGCATCGTCGAGCTCGGCCCCACCGCCGAGGTCTTCACGTCACCGCAGCACCCGTACACGCGGCATCTGCTCGACGCGGCCCT
>JAVBUG010000189.1:0-2787 GCA_031555515.1 Microbacterium sp.
CAGCGCCTCCGCGACGTCCAGCGCCGTGATCGGCCCGTCGCCGAACGGCGGGGAGCTCGATGCGCCGGCGATGCTCGCGCCCTGCGCGGCGATCGCCCCCGCCCGCCCGTGGAGCCACGCGCCCGAGGCGGCGAGCGCGGCGAGGGACGCAGCATCCATGTGTCCTTCTTGCGCCATCGCCCCGGCGACGAGGGCTCCGATGACGCCGGCGAGCACGTCGCCCGTGCCCGCGGTGGCGAGCCACGGCGTGCCGGCCTCGACGGAGGCCGCCCACCCGTCCGGCGCAACGACGACGGTGGCGGCGCCCTTGAGCAGGACGACGGCGCCGGTCGCCTCGGCGGTCTCGCGGGCGGCGGCGACGCGGTCGGCCGGCGTGTGGCCGAGCCCGAGCGCCGAGCGCAGGCGCGCGTGCTCGCGGTCGTGCGGCGTGAGGATGCGCGGTGCCGTGGCCTCGGCGGCGAGGTCCAGCGCCCCGGCGTCGACGACGACCGGGTCGGTGTCCGCCAGGAGCGCGCGGAGGGCCGCGGTGTCGGACGGCGTGCGGGACGCAGCATCCGTTCCCGATCCGATCACCCACGCCTGCACGCGGCCGTCGGCGGTCACCGTCTCGGGTCGACGCGCGAGGACCAGCTGGGCCGGACGGTCGGGGCCGAGGTAGCGCACCATGCCCAGACCCGTGCGCCACGCGGCCTCGACGCCGAGCACCGCCGCACCGGGATAGGCCTCGGAGCCCGTCCTCATGCCGAGCACGCCTCGGGAATACTTGTCATCGTCCGCGGTTGGCCTCCGGAGGGCGCGCGCGGTGTCCTCGCGCGTCCACGTCCTCACCATGCGGCCACAGTACCGCCAGCCCGATCCGATCCGGAGACCCGATGAGCCGACTCTTCACCCCTCTCACCCTGCGTGACGTGACCATGCGCAACCGCCTGTGGGTCTCGCCGATGTGCCAGTACAGCGCCGTCGACGGCGTGCCGCAGGAGTGGCACCACACGCACCTTGCGCAGTTCGCGTCGGGCGGTGCGGGAATGGTCGTCGCCGAGGCCACGGCGGTGTCGCCCGAGGGCCGCATCTCGCCGGAGGACACCGGTCTGTGGACCGACGAGCAGCGCGATGCGTGGACGCCGATCGTCGACGCCATCCGGCGCCGCGGCGCCGTGGCGAGCATCCAGCTCGCCCACGCCGGGCGGAAGGCGTCGACGTGGTCGCCCTTCTCCGGCCGGCGCGGCTCGGTCTCGGACGAGGAGGGCGGCTGGACCACCGTCGCCCCGTCGGCTGTCGCCTACGACGGGTACGCCGAGCCTGTCGCTCTCGACCTCGCGGGCATCGACCGCGTCGTCGCCGACTTCGGGTCGGCCGCCCGCCGCGCCGTCGAGGCCGGCTTCGAGGTGCTCGAGCTGCACGCCGCGCACGGCTACCTGCTGCACCAGTTCCTCTCGCCGCTGTCGAACCTCCGCGACGACGAGTACGGTGGCTCTCTCGAGAACCGTGCGCGGCTCATGCTGCGGGCGCTGGACGCGGTGAGGGATGCCGCCCCCGGCGTCCCGGTCATCGTGCGGTTCTCCGCGACCGACTGGGCCGACGGCGGCTGGGACGCCGACGACACCATCGCGGTCGCTCGCTGGGCCGCCGAAAGGGGTGCCGACTTCTTCGACATCTCCAGCGGCGGGCTCGTCGCGCACCAGAGGATCACGACGGGTCCCGGCTACCAGGTCGCGCTCGCCGCGCGCGTACGTCGCGAGGCCGGCGTGCCGGTCAACGCCGTCGGCATGATCGACAACGCCGCGCACGCGGAGCGCGTGCTCGTCGACGGCCTCGCCGACGCCGTCATGGCCGGCCGCGAATGGCTGCGCGACCCGCACTACGGCCTGCGCGCCGCTTCCGAGCTCGGCGCCGACATCGACTACTGGCCCGCGCAGTACGTCCGCGCCCGCCTCTGACGCAAGAAGCGATGAGCGGATGCTGCGGCCCCGGGGCCGCAGCATCCGCTCATGTCATTCGTCAGAAGAGGCGACGACGCGTCGCGTCCTGCACCTCGCCGATGAGCTCCTCGATGATGTCCTCGAGGAACAGCACCGCGGTGATCTCACCGGCGCCGTTGCGCACCTGCGCGAGATGGCGTCCGGCGCGACGCATCACGGCGAGCGCGTCCTCCAGATCGGTCGACTCGAGCACCGGCACCATGTGGTGGGTGCGCTTGGTCGCGATCGGGAGCGCGACGTCGGTCGCGGCATCCGGTCCCTCCGCCGCCCGCAGGATGTCCTTCAGGTGCACGTAGCCGAGCGGCAGGCCCGCCTCGTCGACGATCACGTAGCGCGAGAAGCCGTGCTTGGCGACCGCGCGCTCGATCTCGTCGGGCGTCGTGATCTCGGGGAGCGTCACGAGCTGCGACAGCGGCACGGCGATGTCGGCGGCCTTCTTGTCGGTGAACTCGACGGCCGCGGCGACCGTTCCCGACGCGTCGTCGAGCACTCCCTCGATGCGGGACTGGTTGACGATCGTCGCGACCTCCTCGAGCGTGAAGGTCGAGGCTGCCTCGTCCTTCGGCTCGACGCCGAACAGCCGCACGATGTGGTTCGCCGTCCAGTTGAGGCTCACGATCACCGGGTGGAAGATCTTGGAGACCCACACCAGCGGGGTCGCGAGCATGAGCACGGCGCGATCGGGCACCGAGAACGCGAGGTTCTTCGGCACCATCTCACCGAACACCACGTGCAGGTACGACACCAGGATCAGCGCCACCGCGAAGGCGACGCCGTCGACGACGGCCTCCGACCAGCCGGTGAGCCC
>JAVBUG010000179.1:0-26119 GCA_031555515.1 Microbacterium sp.
AACCCGAAGCGGCGATCGAACCCGAAGCGGCGATCGAACCCGAAGCGGCGATCGAACCCGAAGCGGCGATCGAACCCGAGCCCGAGCCCGAGCCCGAACCCGAGCCCGAGCCCGAACCCGAGCCCGCGGCGGTGGTCGATCCCGAACCTGCCGTCGAGCCGGAGCCGACCGTCGACCGCGAGTCGGATGCCGAGGTTTCGACTCTTGCCGAAACCGCGGCGGTGGTCGATGCTGAGCCCGTGGTCGAGTCCGCGCCCGTGGCCGAGCCCGCGGGGGTGGTCGAGCCCACGCCCGTGGTCGAGCCCTCCGCTGTGCCCGCCCAGCCTGCTCAGCCCGATCCCGCGCCGGCACCCGCGTCCGAACTCGAGCCCGCGACGCCCCTCGACCCCGCCGCCCTGGCCGCCGCCGTCTCCCTGGACGCGGCTTCCACGGCGGTCGCAGCATCCGGCAACGCCCTCGTGCTGCGCGGCGTCACCAAGCGGTTCGGCAGCACCCACGCGGTCGACGGCATCGACCTCACCATCCCCGCGGGCACCTTCTACGGCCTCGTCGGCCCGAACGGCGCCGGCAAGACGACCACGCTGTCGATGATCGCGGGTCTGCTCGAGCCGGATCGCGGCACGATCCATGTCGGAGGAGTGGATGCTGCCGCCAAGCCGCTCGCCGCCAAGAAGCTCATGGGCGTCCTGCCTGATCGCCTGCGCACGTTCGACCGTCTGACCGGCCGTCAGCTCCTCTACTACTACGGGGTGCTCCGCAAGCTTCCGCCTGCCGTCGTCGAGAGTCGCACCGCCGATCTCGCGCGCGCCTTCGATCTGGAGGACGCACTGGGCCGCAGCGTCTCGGACTACTCGGCGGGCATGCTCAAGAAGGTCATGCTCGCGGGCGCGCTGATCCACTCTCCGCGTCTGCTCGTTCTCGATGAGCCGTTCGAAGCGGTCGATCCGGTCTCGAGCGCGATCATCCTCGACATCCTCTCCACCTACGTCGCACACGGCGGCACGGTGATCCTCTCGAGCCACGGCATGGACCTCGTCGAGCGCGTCTGCACGCGCGTCGCGGTCATCGTGGCGGGCCAGGTGCTCGCGGAGGGCACCGTCGACGAGGTGCGCGGCGAGCTGACGCTCGAGCAGCGCTTCGTGGAGCTGGCCGGAGGACTCAGCGACGTGGAGGGCCTCGAGTGGCTGCACACATTCTCCGACTGAGACTCGCGCTGCTGTTCGGCACGTTCCGTGGTCACGGCGCACACCTCGCGCGCGTGATCACCGGGCTCGTGATCCTCGTCGCCGCCACCGTGGCCGCGTGCTGGGCGCTGCTGTCACTTCAGGACGCCTCCACCGAGGAGGCGCTCGCGGTCACGGTGCTCGGCGGATCCGCAGTGACGCTCGGGTTCGCGCTCGCGCCGTTGTTCGGCTCGGTCGAAGACCCGCTCGACCCGCGGCGCTTCGCCTTGTTCGGCCTTCCGCGGGGAGGCCTCGCCTTCGTGCTCGCCGTCGCGGGGTTCCTCAGCGTGCCGATCCTGGTGCTGCTCGCGATCGCGGTGTGCGCCGCGATCGCCTGGGACGCGCACGGCGTGCCGGTGGTCGTCGGGGTCGCGAGCGTCGTGCTCGGGGTGCTGACGTGCGTCCTGCTGGCGCGCGTGTGCATGGCGCTGGCCTCGCTGTTCCTGCGAGACCGGCGCTCGCGCGAGCTCTCGGGTGTGTTCGTGCTCGTGGTGCTCGTCGTCGTGGTCCCCGTCGGCGTCTTCCTCGCCTCCCTCGAATGGGAGGGGAGTGTGCCCCCTCAGCTGCTCGAAGCGGTGGACTGGCTGGCGCTCACGCCGTTCGGCGCGGCCTGGGCGCTGCCCGGCATGGCGGTAACAGGCGGCGACGCCTGGCTGTCCGCGCTGATCGCGGTCGGCACCGTGGTGCTGCTGGGGATGCTCTGGGTGTGGGCGGTGAAGCGGCTGCTCACCACGACCGAGCGCCCCGGAACCGGCCGCGAGCGTGGCGGCCTGGGCTGGTTCGGCGTCGCACCGGGCACGCCCGGTGGCGCCATCGCGGCGCGCAGCCTCGTCTACTGGTTCGGCGATCGGCGCTACGTCGTGAACGGCCTCGTGATCCCCTTCGCCGCCGCGATCACGGTGGTGCCCCTCCTCATCGCGGGGGTTCCGCCGGAACTCGTCGCGCTCGTGCCCGTGCCGTTCGCGGCGCTCTTCCTCGGCTGGCTGCCGCACGACGACCTCGCCTACGACTCCACGGCCGTCTGGATGCACATCGCCAGCGGCGTGCGCGGCGTCTCGGACCGGCTCGGCCGGCTCGTGCCCGTGCTGCTGGTCGGAGTGCCGCTGCTCGCCGTCGCGATCCCCGTGGCGACCCTGCTCCACGGCCGCTGGGCGGTGCTGCCGGCGCTCGCCGGCGTGTGCGCCGCGCTGTTCCTGTCGGGACTGGGCCTCTCGAGCATCTCGTCGGTGGTGGCGCCCTACGCGGTCTCGCGACCAGGGGAGAGCCCGTTCCAGCAGCCACAGCGCACCACTGCGAGCGGCGCGATCGCGCAGGGCAGCGTCATGGTCGGCGCACTCCTGGTGTCGGCGCCCGTGCTGTGGTGCGGCTGGCTCGCGCTGCGAGGAGACGCGGATGCTGCGAACACGGCGCTGTGGGGAGGCCTGGCCATCGGGCTCGGTGTGCTCGTCGTCGGCATCGGCATCGGGGCGATCGTGTTCGAGCGTCGTGGCGGGCGGCTGATGGAGTTCGCAGAGTCCACCTGACTCCCGCCTGCCGACCCGATCGCGGCCTGCCCCGACTACACTGGCAGACCATGAGCACCCCGCTGGAGAGCCCCGACCAGGGCGGCATCGCGACTCTCGATCGCGAGCTCGAAGAGCTCCTCAAAGAAGAGAACATCGAGCCGGGTGACCATGAGCGCTTCTCGCACTACGTGAAGAAGGACAAGATCCTCGAGTCCGCCATCACCGGCAAGCCGGTGCGTGCGCTGTGCGGCAAGAAGTGGACCCCCGGCCGCGACCCCGAGAAGTTCCCGGTCTGCCCCACCTGCAAAGAGATCTACGAGTCCCTGCAGGGCTGATCAGTCGGCGTCGGCGTACACCGTCGGGATCGCCGGGTCCGAGCGGCTGAGCGCGAGTCCGCGCACCGGGAGCTCTTCTCGCACGCGCGCATGATGGGTCCGCGCGGCTTCGACGCCCGCCGCACCTTCGTGCGCCGGATCGGGTTCGCCGTCGACGACCAGAGGCACGTGCAGTGCCCGGGCGCCGGGGTGGGCTGAGGCCGTGTCGAAGGCTTCGAAGCCGTCCGACACGACGATGAGCTCGCTCGTCGCCGTGCCCGCGTCGAGCGTGCGGAACGCCGCCTTGCGGCCGCCCTTCGAGGCCTTGTCGCTCGACGCCTTCGCGACGCCGACCCAGCCGCCGTCCGCGTCCTGGCGGGCGACGAGCTTGTACACCATGCCGGCGGTCGGGGTGCCGGAGCCGGTGACCACCGACGTGCCCACGCCGTACGCGTCGACGGGGGATGCCGCGAGCGCGGCGATCGCGTACTCGTCGAGGTCGCTCGTCACCGTGATGCGCGTGCCGGTCGCGCCGAGCTCGTCGAGCTGCGCGCGCACCTCGGCGGCCACCGTCGGGAGGTCGCCCGAGTCGATGCGCACCCCGCCGAGCCGTGTGCCGGCGACGCGGACCGCCGTCTCGACGCCCTGACGGATGTCGTAGGTGTCGACGAGCAGTGTCGTGCCGACGCCGAGCGCCTCGATCTGCGCGCGGAAGGCGTCCTCCTCGGTGTCGTGCAGCAGCGTCCACGCGTGGGCGGCGGTGCCCATCGTGGGGATGCCCCAGCGCCGGCCGGCTTCGAGGTTGGAGGTGGCGCTGAACCCCGTGATGTAGGCGGCGCGCGCGGCGGCGACCGCGGATGACTCACCGGCTCGCCGCGAGCCCATCTCGGCCAGTGGGCGATCTCCCGCGGCGATGCTCATGCGGGCTGCGCCGGTCGCGATCGCGGAGTCGTGGTTGAGGACGCTCAGCGCGAGGGTCTCGAGCACGACGGCCTCCGCGAACGTCCCCTCGATCGTGAGGATGGGGGAGCCCGGAAAGTACAGGTCGCCCTCGCGGTAGCCCGTCACCGAGCCGGTGAACCGGTAGCCCTCGAGGAAGTCGAGGGTCGCAGCATCCACCACCTTCTCGTCACGGAGGAAGCGCAGCTCGTCGTCGCCGAAGCGGAAGTCGCGGATGAGCGAGAGCAGCCGGCCCGTACCCGCGACGACGCCGAAACGCCGGCCGCCCGGCAGGCGCCGGCCGAACAGCTCGAACACGCATCGGCGGTGGGCGGTGCCGTCGCGCAGCGCCGCGTCGACCATCGTGAGCTCGTAGCGGTCCGTCAGCAGGGCGGTCGAGGCGGCCATGCGGGTCAGCCTAGCTTTCCTGATGCGGGGGTTTCCCCCGAGAGCTCGCTCTGCTCGCCGTGGCTTCGCCGCGCAGCCCCCGGCGACCCGCTGGCGTAGGGTGGATTCTCGTGAACGACGCGCCGATCGGAATCTTCGACTCCGGGGTCGGCGGGCTC
The DNA here is from genome assembly GCA_031555515.1 of Microbacterium sp. GTDB lineage: Bacteria > Actinomycetota > Actinomycetes > Actinomycetales > Microbacteriaceae > Microbacterium. Next base: position 4,548 of record JAVBUG010000179.1, read on the forward strand.
ACCGTTGCGCGGGCCGTGTCGTCGCTGCTGCCTCGAGAGTCCATCCTGTACATCGGCGACACCGCGCGCTCGCCGTATGGGCCGAAGCCGATCGCCGACGTCCGCCGCTACTCGCTCGAAGTGCTGGACGACCTGGTCGCCCAGGGTGTGAAGATGCTCGTGATCGCGTGCAACACGGCGTCGTCGGCGATGCTGCGCGACGCCCGGGAGCGCTACGACGTGCCGGTGGTCGAGGTCATCAACCCCGCGGTGCGCACCGCGATGTCGACCACGCGCAACGGACGCGTCGGCGTCATCGGCACGGCCGGCACGATCAGCTCCGGGGCGTATCAGGACATGCTCGGCGTGAACGAGCGCCTCACCGTCTTCGCCCAGGCCTGCCCCCGGTTCGTCGAGTTCGTCGAGGCCGGCGTCACCGGTTCGCCGGAGGTGCTGGCCGTCGCCGAGGAGTACCTCGCCCCGCTGCGCGCGGCCGAGGTCGACACGCTGGTGCTGGGCTGTACGCACTATCCGTTCCTCGAGGGCGCGATCAGCTACGTCATGGGACCGGACGTGAGCCTGGTGTCGAGCGACAGCGAGACCGCCAAGGACGTCTACCGGCAGCTGGTCTCCCGCGACCTGCTCGCCGGACCTGATGCGGAGCCCCGCCATGTCTACGAGGCCACCGGTGCGTCTGCGGACGAGTTCCTGCGCCTCGCGCACCGGCTCATGGGCCGCGAGGTCACCTCCGTGCGCCTCGTGCAGACCGGCGCCATCGACCTTCCCCACGCCTTCAACCCTGCCCGGCGCCTCGGCTGAGGCATCCGTCCCTTCCGGAGGAGAACCGCATGACCGACATCACCCGTGCCGACGGCCGCTCCGTCGACCAGCTGCGCCCCATCACGATCGAGCGGGGCTGGTCGAGCCAGGCCGAGGGGTCCGCCCTCATCTCGTTCGGGAACACGAAGGTGCTGTGCACGGCGTCGTTCACGAACGGCGTGCCGCGGTGGCTCACCGGCAAGGGCAAGGGCTGGATCACCGCCGAGTACGCGATGCTGCCGCGCGCCACCAACGAGCGCAACGACCGCGAGAGCGTCAAGGGCAAGATCGGCGGCCGCACACACGAGATCTCGCGCCTCATCGGCCGGGCTCTCCGCGCCGTCGTCGACACGAAGGCGCTCGGCGAGAACACCATCGTCATCGACTGCGACGTGCTGCAGGCCGACGGCGGAACGCGCACCGCCGCGATCACGGGCGCCTACGTCGCGCTCGCCGACGCGATCGAATGGGGCCGCGGCAAGAAGTTCATCGGCCAGAAGGCCCAGGTGCTGTTCGACTCGGTGGCGGCGGTGTCGGTCGGCATCATCGACGGCGAGCCCATGCTCGACCTCGCGTACGTCGAGGACGTGCGCGCCGAGACCGACATGAACGTCGTGGTCACCGGCCGCGGCCTGTTCGTCGAGGTGCAGGGCACCGCCGAGGGCGCGCCGTTCGACAAGCGTGAGCTCGACGCCCTCCTCGAGCTCGGCGTGAACGGCTGCGCCGACCTGCGGACGCACCAGCTCGCGGCCCTGCAGCCCGCGGGGGAGTGACGGATGCCCCGGATCGTCCTCGCGACCCACAACCCGCACAAGGTCGAGGAGTTCCAGGCGATCGTCGCGGCGACGCGCCCTGATCTCGAGGTCGTCGGATACGACGGGCCCGAGCCCGTCGAGGACGGCGTGACCTTCGCCGAGAACGCCCTCATCAAGGCGCGCGCCGCCGCTGAGCACACCGGGCTGCCGGCACTGGCCGACGACTCCGGCGTGTGCGTGGACGTGCTCGGCGGGTCGCCCGGGGTGTTCTCTGCCTACTGGGCCGGGCACGCGAAGGATGCCGCGGCCAACCTGAACCTGCTGCTCGACCAGCTGTCCGACATCGGCGACCCGCACCGCACCGCCCAGTTCGTCTCGACGATCGCGCTCGTCGTGCCGGCGGCCGAGGGGGAGGCCGTCGAGCACGTGGTCGAGGGGATCTGGCCCGGGCGCCTCGCGACGGCGCCTTCGGGTGCCGGCGGCTTCGGCTACGACCCGATCTTCGTGCCCGACGGGCAGGCACGCGGCGCCGAGCGGACGGTCGGCGAGTGGACGGCGCACGAGAAGAACGCGGCATCCCATCGCTCGCGTGCCTTCGTCGCACTCGCCGAACTGCTCGCCGAACTCTGACCTCGCCTTCGCCTCTGCGACTGAGAATCACACTCATTCCCGACTGGGCGGAACAGCCCTGTCACGCGCCCTCCCGGGCTTAGCCTGGTCGCATGCACGACCACGCGCCCACGGGAATCCGAGGGGCCGGCAACCGCCGCCTCCTCGCGATCTCGCTGGCGATCACCTCCACCGTCATGGTGGTGCAGATCGTCGGGGCGGTGCTGTCCGGCTCACTCGCGCTCCTCGCCGATGCGGCGCACATGTTCACGGATGCCGCGGCCCTGGTGATCGCCCTCATCGCGAGCACCGTCGCGGCCCGGCCCGCCAACGACCGCCGCACCTTCGGGTACCAGCGGGCCGAGGTGTTCGGCGCTCTCGTCAACGGCGTGATCCTGATCGCGCTGTCGGCATGGGTCGCGTTCGAGGGCATCTCGCGGCTGCTGAATCCGGGGGAGACCGAGGTCGCGGGCGGCCTGATGCTCATCGTCGCGATCATCGGACTGGTGGCCAACGGGGTGGCGATGTGGATGCTGAGCTCCGCCCAGCGGCGCAGCATCAACGTGCGGGGCGCCTACCTCGAGGTGCTGGGCGACCTCATCGGCTCTGCGGCCGTGATCATCGCCGCGATCGTCATCGTCACCACCGGCTGGTATCAGGCGGATGCCATCGCCTCACTGTTCATCGCGGCCATGATCATCCCGCGCGCGATCGGGCTGCTGCGCGAGGTCGTGTCGGTGCTCGCCGAGTCCGCGCCCAAGGGCACGCACGTCCACGAGATCCGCGAGCACATCCTCGCCACGCCCGGCGTCGTCGACGTGCACGACGTGCACGTGTGGCAGCTCACGCGGGGGGCGCCGGTGTTCACAGCGCATGTGGTGGTCGAAGGCGCTGCTCTCACCGACGGCAGGGCCGCCGGCATCCTCAGCACTCTGCAGTCGTGCCTGTCCGAGCACTTCGACGTCGAGCACTCGACGTTCCAGCTCGAGCCCGCCGGCCACGTCGAGCACGAGGCCCATGCCTGAGGCCGGTCAGTCCTCGCGCCGGACCTCGGCAGGGGACTTGTCGGGGCGCAGGCCCCGCCAGCGCGGGTGGCGCAGGATGCCGCCCGGCGTGAACTCGCCGTACTCGACCTCGCCCACGAGCTCGGGCCGCACCCAGAGCGCGTCGCGCGCGTCGAGCGCCGGCACGCCGACCAGGGGATTCTGATCGGTGCGCAGGGGCGTCAGCTTCTTCAGAAGCGCGGTGAGCGTCGAGTCGCTGAAGCCGCTGCCCACTCGGCCCGCGTACTGCAGGCCGTCTTCGGCAGGAATGCCGAGAAGGAGCGATCCGAAGGTGCTGCTGCGCCCGCCCTTGCCCGGACGGATGCCCGCGATCACGACCTCCTGCGTACGCGTGTTCTTCACCTTGAGCCAGGACTCCGAGCGGCCGCCTCGGAGATAGCGCGACACCGGGTCCTTGACGACGATGCCCTCGAGGCGCAGCTGCGCGCTCGTCGCGAGGGCATCGTCGACATCGTCGAACACGGGCGGCACGGTGATGGCGTCGACGGATGCTGCTGCCACCGCCTCGAGCACCTCACGGCGTTCTCGCAGCGGGAGGCCGGCGAGGTCGTCGCCGTCGTGCGAGAGCACGTCGAAGAGGTAGTACCGTACCGGCGTCCGCCGGGCCACGCGCGCGATGTCGCCCGCGTGCTCGAGGTTCATGCGCGTCTGCAGGAGCGGGAAGCTCGGCCGGCCGTCGGGCTCGAGGGCCACGAGCTCGCCGTCGACGACGCAGGGCTCGCCGCCGAAGCCGGCGTCGACAGCGGTCAGCTCGGGGTAGCGGTGCGTGACCTCGTTGCCGCTGCGGGCGAAGAGGCGCAGGCGCTGCCCATCCCACGCGCCGATCGCGCGGATGCCGTCCCACTTCATCTCGACCCAGGCGTCGGTGCCGTCATCGCGGTCGGCCCACGTTCGCGCCGCGAGGCGGGCCTGGGCAGGAGTGGCGCTCGTCGAGAGCATCGGTCGCAGGTCGGTCGCCGCTTCTGGGCGGGAGGAGACCGCGGATTCGCCGATGAACTTCCGGCTCACACGGCCCTCTGGCGGGGCGTCGAGGTCGTTGTGTGAGCCGGAACTCACATGGCCTTTTCGAGGGCGCCCGCCCCCCGCCGCCGCGAGGCCTCCCGCCCGGCGAGGCGCGTCTGCCTGGGGGCTGGGCTCTACGACGACTCCGTCCGGCTGCGGGCGGCCCGCAGCATCCGTCTTCATACGGTGCAGGAGCCAGCTGGACTTCTCGCCTTCGCCGGCCGTGCGGATGAGCGCCAGACGCACGCGCCCGAGCGGGCCGCCGGGGCGGCCCTCGAGCGTCGCGATGACTTCGTCGTCGCGCCACTTCTCGAGCTCGTAGCGACCGTCGTCCCAGATGGTCACGGTGCCGCCGCCGTACTCGCCCGCCGGGATCGTGCCCTCGAACACGGCGTACTCCATCGGGTGGTCCTCGGTCATGATCGCGAGGTTGTTGCGCTTGTACGAGTGGGGTACGCCGCGGGGCACGGCCCAGCTCACCAGCACGCCGTCGTGCTCGAGACGGAAGTCCCAGTGCAGGGCGGTCGCGTGGTGCTCCTGGATGACGAACCGCGGCAGCTCGCCGTGCGGCGTGGCCCCCAGCGGGTTGGCGGGAAGCGGCTCGGGGGTGCGGTCGGCGCTGCGCTTGGAGATGTACGCCGACAGCGGGCCGGATTCGGCCTCGCGACCGCCGGCGTGGAAGCCCAGCGCGGCCATCGGGTCGCCGTGGGACTCGACGCGCTCGAGCACCTCGTTGAAATCGAGGTGGCGCAACGCCGGATCGTCGAGTTCGTCCCACGTGCGGGGAGCGGCGACTGTCGGATGCGGACGACCGCGTAGCGAGTAGGGCGCGATCGTTGTCTTGGACCCGTTGTTCTGGCTCCAGTCGATGAGCACCTTGCCGTGCCGTTCGGTCTTCTTCATGCTGCTGACCACGAGTTCTTTGTGGTCGGCCTCGATCGCGCGGGCGAGTTCGTTCGCGAGCGCCGAGGCCTGCTCGCTCGATTGGCCCGGGGGCAGCGCCGCGTAGAGGTGGATGCCCTTGCTGCCGCTGGTCACCGGGTACGGCTCCAGCCCCATGTCGAGGAGGATGTCCCGTGCCCATCCCGCCACCACCGCGCACTCGGCGAGGCCCGCGCCGGGACCGGGATCGAGATCGAGCACGAGACGATCGGCGGGGCCGCGATCGCCTCCCGCATCGAACCGCCACTGCGGCACGTGCAGCTCGAGGCTGGCGACCTGCGCAAGGTAGACGAGCGTCGGAACGTCGCCGACGAGGGGATACTCCTTGGTTCCGGTGGAGTGGGGAATCGGCATCCGTCGCACCCACGAGGGCGCACCCCGCTCGAGGTCCTTCGCGAAGAAGACCATGCCGGGGTCGTCCTCGGTGCCGACGCCGTCGGGCCAGCGCTTGCGCGTGACGGGGCGCCCGACGACGTGGGGGATGAGGACCTCGGCGATGCGCGAGTAGTAGTCGATCATTTCGCCCTTGGTGGTGCCCGTCTCGGGATAGAGCACCTTCTCGAGGTTCGTGATGCGCAGGCGACGGCCGCCGATGCGCACCAGCTGCTCGTCGCCCGCCATGGGCTCAGAGTATCGGCGCGGCGTCGCGCAAGGGGTGGCCGCGTGTCGGCGCCCTGGTGTTCACTGGTGTGGTGAGAGCGATCTGGAAGGGTGCACTGACGTTCGGGCTCGTCAACGTGCCGGTGAAGGTGTACTCGGCGACCGAAGACCACGACGTCTCGCTGCACCAGGTGCACAACAAGGACGGCGGGCGCATCCGCTATCAGCGGATCTGCGAGATCGACGGTGAGGTCGTCCCGTACTCCGACATCGACAAGGCCTACGACGACGGCGAGAAGACGGTGGTCCTCACCAAAGAGGATCTCGAATCGCTCCCTGCCGAGCGCAGCCGCGAGATCGACGTCGTCGAGTTCGTGCCGAGCGAGCAGATCGACCTGCTGACGCTCGACCGCGCGTACTACCTCGAACCCGACTCGAGCTCGCCGAAGGCGTATGTGCTGTTGCGCAAGACGCTCGAGCAGACCGACCGCACCGCGATCGTGCGCTTCTCGCTGCGGCAGAAGACCCGGCTCGCGGCGCTGCGGGTGCGAGACGATGTGCTCGTGCTCCAGACCCTGCTGTGGGCCGACGAGGTGCGCGAGGCCGCGTTCCCGTCCCTCGACGAGACGGTGCGGATCTCGGCGAAAGAGCTCGAGCTGTCGGCCTCCCTCGTCGAGAGCTTCTCGAGCGACTTCGATCCCGAGGAGTTCAAGGACGAGTACCAGGAGGAGCTGCGCACGCTCATCGAGGCGAAGCTCGAGAAGGGCGACGCGCTCGATACCTCCGAGACCTTCGGCGAGCAGGAGGAAGAGGAGGCCGGCGGCGAAGTGATCGACCTCATGGCCGCACTCCGCGCCAGCGTCGAGAAGTCGCGCGCGGCCCGCGAGGAGGCCGACAAGCCGAAGTCGAAGGCGAAGAAGAAGGCCTAGGCCTTCGGTGCCTCGCCGTGCTCGGGGCCACGCTCGAACACTTCGGGGTCGAGCACGAGAGCCTCGGCCTCGGCGTGGTCGGTCACGACGTCCTCACCGGCCGCCGCGGCCTTCTTGGCTTTGCTGCGCTCGCGGAGGTAGTGCCACAGCGTGACGAGCGCGGTGCCGCCGACGGCGACCAGCAGGATGAGATCGATGTAGTTCTCGACGAACTCGGCGACCGGCGGGATGAAGCCCAGCAGGTAGCCGAACATCGTCAGCCCGAAGCCCCAGAGCACGGCGCCGATGAAGTTGTAGAGGGTGTACTTCCACTTGTTCATGTGGCCGATGCCCGCGGCGACGGGGGCGAAGGTGCGCACGATCGGCACGAAGCGCGCGAGGATGATCGTGAGCCCGCCGAAGCGCTCGAAGAACGCGTTGGTGCGTTCGACGTTCTTCACGCTGAACAGGCCTGATTCCTTGCGCTCGAAGACCGCGGGGCCGCCCTTGTGGCCGATGTAATAACCGACCTCACCGCCGATGAACGCGGCGAGTCCGATCAGCAGCGAGACCACCCAGATGTTGACGCCGAAGATGTCGCTCGTGTGGGTCAGCAGTCCCGAGATGACGAGAAGGGTGTCGCCCGGGAGCAGGAACCCCACGAGGAGCCCGGTCTCGGCGAAGACGATGAAGCACACCACGACGAGCGCCCAGGGGCCGGCCCATTCGATGATGGCGGCCGGATCCAGCCAGGGGATCAGAGCTGTGGGAACTGCGTGCACGATGGTGGTCCCGTCGTCAGTCGGCGGAGGGTGCGAGAAATCGCGTGCGGAAGGTGGGACTTGAACCCACACGCCCGGAGGCACAGGAACCTAAATCCTGCGTGTCTGCCAATTTCACCACTCCCGCGAGTGGCTCTCAGTCTACTGAGGCGACTGGGGGTCGGCTGTGGGGCTGGCCCCCGGAGCGTCGCTCGGGGTCAGCGCCGGATCCCGAACAGGAAATAGCTCGCCGGGCCGATCCAGTTGACGAGGATCGCGGGGATCCATGCGACCTTGGGCCCGCGCACTTCGTCGGCGTCACGGTGGGCGAGATCCCAGAACGCGAGGAACGCGAACGCGACCTGCACGATGCCGAGCACGCCGAGCCCCGCCTTCGCCGCCGGGGCCATGTCCGTCTTCGTCATCATCGTCCTTTCGTCGGTTCCTCCATCCTGCCTCTCGGGCGCGTCCGGCGCATCTGTGGATAACTTTCGGCTGGCTCCGCGGCGAATTGGGAGGATGCTCACGTGACTTCCCCCGCAGCCCCCGTCGCGACCGTCGTGGCGGAGCGCGTGCGCGAGCGGCTCCGGGCGGAGCGATCCGATCCGACCCGCGATCCCGAGTTCGCGGCGCAGATCGCCCGCGCCGAGGTGCGTCGCCACAACGACTTCGCTCTCGCCCGCGGCCTCGCGCCCGTCGACGACGAGACCGCGTGCGTGCGCGAGGTGCTCGCCGCGGTGGCGGGTTTCGGCCCGCTGCAGGCGTACCTCGACGATCCGACGGTCGAAGAGGTCTGGATCAACGCCCCCGACCGCATCTTCGTGGCTCGCGGGGGAGTTCCCGAGCGGACGCCGCTCATGCTCACCGATACCGCGGTGCGCGATCTGGTGGAACGGATGCTGCAGTCCAGCGGCCGTCGCGTCGACCTGAGTCAGCCCTTCGTCGATGCCTCGCTGCCCGATGGCAGCCGTCTTCACGTCGTGATCCCTGACATCACGCGCCGTCACTGGGCGGTGAACATCCGCAAGTTCCTGCCCGCGTACCGCGATCTCGGGCGGCTGGTCGCCGCCGGCTCGATCGCTCCGGAGGCCGCGACGCTGCTGCGCGACGCGATGATCGCCGGGCGTTCCGTCGTGGTCTCGGGCGCGACGCACGCCGGCAAGACGACGCTGCTCGGCGCTCTGATCGCGGCATGCCCGCCTGAGCACCGGATCGTGACGGTGGAGGAGACCTTCGAGCTCGCCGTGGCGACGCCCGACCTCGTCGCCCTGCAGGGCCGGCAACCGAGCCTGGAGGGCACCGGCGAGGTGACGCTCCGCCGCCTGGTGAAGGAGGCGCTCCGCATGCGCCCCGACCGCCTCGTGGTCGGCGAGGTGCGCGACGCCGAAGCGCTCGACCTGCTGCTCGCCCTCAACACCGGCGTCCCGGGCGCCGCGACGATCCACGCCAACTCGGCACGAGAGGCGCTCGGCAAGCTCGCCGCGCTCCCGCTGCTGGCGGGACGCAACATCGACGCGAGCTTCGTGCAGCCGGCGGTCGCAGCATCCGTCCATCTCGTCGCGCACTGCGAACGCGACGCGAGCGGGGCGCGGCGGGTCGCCGAGATCGTCGCGCCGACCGGCGTCGCAGACGGCGTCATCAGCGCGAGAACGCTCTACCGGGCGGGCGCCGCATGACCTTCGTGTGGGGCGCGGTGCTCGCCGCGGGGCTCCTGCTGATGCTGTCGCCGTGGCTCTGGCCCGCGGGCTCGCGTCGCCACACGGTCACGGCGCGCCGCGGGCGGATCGCGCGACTCCTCGAGGACGCGGGGATGTCTCGGGTCTCGGTCGCGTCGATCGTCGTCGTGGCGGGCGTGTGCGGGGCGGTGGCGGCCGCGGTGGCGTGGCTCATCGCTCCGGTCGCTGCGCTCGCCCTCGTCGCCGCCGCCGCCGGTGCGCTCGCGCCGTTCACCTGGCTGCAGGCGCGTCGATCGAAGCTGCGGCGCACCCGGCGCGGACTCTGGCCCGACGTGTGCGATCTGCTCATCGCCTCGGTGCGTGCGGGGATGTCGCTGCCCGATGCGGTCGCCAGCCTCGCCGATTCCGCGCCCGCCGAACTCCGGCCCGCGTTCGCGGGATTCGCCCGTGACATGGCGGCGTCAGGGCACTTCGACTCGAGCGTCCAGCGGCTCAAGACGAACCTGGCCGACCCGGTCGCCGATCGCATCGTCGAGACGCTGCGCATGGCGCGGCAGGTCGGCGGCACGGAGCTCACCGCGGTTCTGCGGGCCCTCGCCTCTTCGGTGCGCGCGGACGCGGCGCTGCGGGCCGAGGTCGAATCGCGGCAGTCGTGGATCCGCGGCGCGGCGGTGCTCGGCGTGATCGCGCCGTGGGTGATCCTCGCCATGCTCGCGATGCGTCCGGAGGGAGCCCGCGCGTACGGCAGCCCGGGCGGCATCGTGCTCATCCTCGTCGGCGCGGCGGTGTCGCTCCTCGCGTACCGGTTGATGATCCGGCTCGGCCGCCTCCCCGAGCCCCGGCGGTGGTTCGGGTGACCGGTTTCGCGATGGGCGACGTCGCTTACGCCGTCGTGCTCGGCACCGCGCTCGGCGTCGGCGTGTGTCTGCTGATCTCGCTCGCGCCGCGGTGGGGTGCGCCCAGCCTGGCGCGGCGGATCGCACCGTACATCCGCGACGTCACCGATCCGCGAGGGCTCGACGTCGCCGCCCCTGCTGGCGGAGCCTCGCCGTTCGCGTGGTCGGCGTTCGCGCAGCGGCACCTCGCGCGGTTCGCCGGCGGCGACGCGGCACTGTCCCGACGGCTGCATCAGGCGGCGTGGACGATCGACGCGACACGTTTCCGCGGGCGCCAGCTCGCGTGGGCGATCGCGGGCCTCGCGATCGGCGGCGGGGTGGTCGTCGTGCTCGTACTGCTCGGCCGCGGATCGCCCGTTCTCGGTCTGCTCCCGCCGGTCGCGGCCGTCGCGGCAGGGCTCGCCTACGATGCGTGGCTCACGCGCGCGGCGCGGGCCCGGGCCTCGCGCATCGAGGAGGAGCTGCCCACGGTGCTCGAGTTCCTCGCGCTGTGCCTGTCGGCCGGTGAGGGGATCCTCGACTCGCTGCGGCGCGTCAGCGACGTCGGCGCGGGCGAGCTCACCGCAGAGCTCAGGGGCGTCGTCGTGGCGGTGGGTACCGGCTCGCCGCTGTCGGAGTCGCTCACGCGACTCGCCGCAGGGCTCGAGATCCCCGCCCTGACCCGTGCGATCGACCAGCTCGTCGCCGCGATCGAGCGCGGAGCCCCGCTCGCGCACGTGCTGCAGGCGCAGGCGATCGACGCCCGCGAGGACGCCAAGCGCACGCTCATCGAGCGCGCGGGCCGGAAGGAGATTTTCATGCTCTTTCCGCTCGTCTTCTTGATTCTGCCCCTCAGCGTGCTGTTCGCGGTGTTCCCGGGGATCTTCATGCTTCGACTCGGACTCGGCTGACGGCCGGAAGGAGAAATGATGAAAGCACGGATGCTGCGCCTCACGGCTCGACTTCACGCGGCGGCGCGCGACCTCGCCGACGACGAGCGGGGCGACGTGCCGGGGTGGGTGCTCATCACTTTGATGACCGCGGGGCTCGTCGTGGTGATCTGGGCGATGGCCGGTCCCGCCCTGGCGGACCTGTTCGAGCAGGCGATCAGCCGCGTCTCCGGGCTCTGACACCGTGCGCGTCGTCCTGGTCCGGGTGGTGTCGGGCGTGCGTGCCCGGCTCGCCACGGACCTCGCCGACGACGCCGGCGCGAGCCCTGTCGAGTTCGTCCTGGTGGGGGCCCTGCTCACCGTCCTCACGCTGGGCGTGCTCCAGTTCGGCCTCGCCGTGTACGTCCGCAACGTCGTGCACGACGCCGCGGTCGAGGGCGCCTATCACGCGGCGCTCGCCGACACGACCCTCGACGACGGCGCGCAGCGCACGCGTGACATCGTGGGCCGGACGATCGGAGCCGGGTACGCCACCGACGTCACCGTGCACGAGACCGCGGCGCTCGGCCAGCAGACCGTCGAGGTCCGAGTCCGGACGACGCTGCCGCTGGTGGGGCTGCTCGGTGCGCCGCGCGGGCTGGAGGTGACGGCGCATGCGCCCGTCGAGTCGTTCGACTGACACCCCTGCGGCCGACGCGATGGGCGACGACAGCGGATCCGCGGCACTCGAGTTCATCCTCGTCGGTCTTCTGCTGCTGGTGCCCCTCGTCTATCTGGTGGTCGCGCTGGGGCTCGTCCAGGGACAGAGCCTCGGCGCCGAGGCCGCGGCACGCCACATCGCGCGCGCCGTGTCCACCGCGAGCGACGTGGACGATGCTCGCTCCCGGGCGGACGCGGTGCTCGCGGCGGTGTCGCAGGAGTACGGGCTCGACGACGTCGACCTCTCGATCGAGTGCACTCCATCGGGTGCCGCGTGCCCGCGAGCCGGCGCGACTCTCCACGTGAGCGTCCGCACGACGGTGACCCTGCCGCTCGTGCCGCCGGTGCTAGATCTCGACCGTGTCGCTGCGATCCCGGTCGAAGCGTCGGCCGCGCACAAGGTCTCACGCTTCTGGAGCGAGCGGTGACCGCGCGGGTTCGGCGCCTCCTCGCGGGGAAGGCCGCGGTGCGCGATGCCGACGACGAGGGCAGCGTCCTCATCCTCACCCTCGGCTACGCCGTGCTCGCGATCGCGGTGATCATGGTGTGCACGGCTGCGACCAGCCTGTATCTCGCGCAGAAGCAGCTCGATGCGGTGGCGGATGCGGCGGCCCTCGCCGCCGCGGACGGCTTCGACCTCGCCGTGGTCGGCGGTGAACCGGTCGCCACTCTCACCGACGCCGGTGTGCGTCGCGAGGTCGAGGCGATGATGAGCGCCGTCCGTCCCGACGCGCGACTCGTCTCGGCGTCGACCCCCGACGGAGTGTCGGCGCGGGTGACGGTGGCGGGGGAGTGGCATCCGCCCATCGTCACCGTGTTCGTTCCCGACGGCGTCGCGCTAGAGTCCACCGCGACGAGCCGCACGGCTCTGCGCTGATCCGGCCGCGCCGTGACGCTACGTCTCGGTGGCACCGGCACGCGCGGCGAGCGCCACCGCTTCCATGCGCGAGTGCACGCCGAGCTTCCCCAGCAGATTCTGCATGTGCGCGCCGACCGTCTTGATGCTGATGCCCATCTCGGTCGCGACCTGCTTCTGCGACATCCCCTCGGTGGTGAGTGCGAGGACCTGCCGCTCCCGCGGCGTGAGCGAAGACAGGCGTCGCAAGTCCGCCGTCGCGCTGCGCACGGGGCGGGTGCGCTCGATGAGCCGTCTCACCCGGGCCAGGAACTCCTCGGCATCCATCGACTCCGCCGCGTAGTCGTCCGCGCCCACCAGCAGACCCGCGACCACATCGGCGGGAGTGGTGCGGTCAGCCGACACGAGCACCGCGGGAAGCTCGGGTCCGTAGCGATCTCGAAGCTCCCTGAGAAACCCGCAGCCGCCGTCCTCGACCTCGAGGATCGCCACCTCGGGCGCCACGCCGTTCAATGAAGCCGCAGCATCCGTCGCTCTCGCGAAGGCCACCGAGCGCAACCCGAGCCTGCCAAGCAGCGCTACGTATTCCGCTCTGACGTGGTCACCGGCGACCACGAGTGCGAATACCTCATCCGTGCTCACGATTCCTCCCCGAACCGCGCGCCTCCCGCTGAGACGGACGACCTAGGGAGTTCCCCGGAATCCCCATCCGCAAAACACCCGATGGCCGCGTCCCCACGCGGTTCCTAGCGTAAGGGCTGTGCGGCACCGTCACCAGGGGTAGCCCGGGCGACGTCAATGGCGACGGAGGGAGATCGAAGGTCGGCGAGGGCCGTGGAACTGGGGATCCACGGCCGTCGCAGCCGCCCGCGGGGATGAGGAGGGCGGATGCTGCGCCCCACCCGCATGCGTCGTCCCGACCGGTGACGCGCGCGCCGCGCGTGAGCTAGAGTGGCGCGAAGACGTGCCGGCTCACGCGCCGCACCCGGACCGGAGGGAGGAAGAACGATGGCTGTCTTCGTCGCGCCTCGCATCCCCACCCCCTTCCACGAGGTCGCCCGCACTCACTGACGGGTCGGCGACCTCCAGTCCTGGAGTGTCCCACCGATGTCTTTCGAACGCCTCGACGCGTCCGCCTCCATCCTCGCGCCGGATCTCGAACCCGGCCCCGATCAGCGCTGGTCCACATGGCCGGCGTCTCCGCCCAGCCAGCGCGGCCCGCTGCCGCACCCGGCATGGGTCGTCACCGCGTCCGGCGCATTCGACACCGAGCTGGGTGTGGTGAAGACCGGCAAAGAAGCCGACGTGCACCTCATCGAGCGCGCGGTGCCCGGCGCCGAGGGCGTGCTCCTTGCCGCCAAGCGCTACCGCAACTCGCATCACAGCGACTTCCACCGCTCGGGCACTTACGAAGAGGGGCGCACGATGCGCAACACGCGCGACGCCCGAGCCGTGGCTCGCAGGTCGGCGTACGGACGCTCGGTCGCGGCCGGCCATTGGGCGGTCAGCGAGTTCGACGCGCTCTGCCGTGCCTGGCTGGCCGGCGTCCCGGTGCCCTATCCGGTGCAGGTGAGCGACACCGAAGTGCTCATGGAGTTCGTCGGCGAGGGGCCGGTTGCCGCGCCGCGGCTGGCGCAGAGCCGGTTGCACGGAGAGGAGCTGCGCAGTGCCTTCGACCAGGTCGTCGGCATCCTCGAGGCGTTCGCGCACGCGGGGTTCGCGCATGGAGACCTTTCGCCGTACAACCTGCTCGACCACGACGGTCGCGTCGTGGTGATCGACCTCCCGCAGATCGTCGACGTCGCCGCGAACCCGCAGGGCCTCGACTTCCTCCACCGCGACGTCGTCAACGTCTCGACGTGGTTCGCCCGGCGTGGGCTCGACAACGATCCCGAGGACGTGTTCGCACACCTCGTCGCGATGCTCTGGTGACGCTCGTCGAGCCTGTGCAGGCCCGAGGCCCCGGCGCTCATGCGCCGGGGCCCCGGGACTCGGTCAGCGGACGCCCTTGGCCGGGGTGGCCTCGAACGCCTTCTCGATCTCCTGCGTGAAGGTGTTTCCCTCGGCGTCCTTCGCCGTCACGCGGAGGTCGACCCAGCCGCCCTTGTCGGACACCGGGATCTCGGCCGAGTAGCCGCTGACCCAGGCCCGCGACACCGCGAAGATGTACCCGTCGCCCTCGACCGCACCCGTCGGGGCATCCGTCTTCGCGGACTTCAGCTTCACCGGCATCCACTCGCCGCCCGCGGTGCGGGCCTCGAGCGTCGCGTCGGTGATGGCGCCGGCCGGCGCAGTGCCGGCTACGTGACCGAGCTCGAGACCGAGCGGGATCGCCGAACCCTTGCGGCGCCCTTCGCCGACGCGGTTCGCGTCGTTCACGTCGACGTCGTAGTACGCCTGGATCAGGGGCAGCAGCCGGTAGTCCCAGTCGCCGAGCTGACCGGACGCGCGGAAGGTCCAGTCGCTGACCGTCGTCGTCGATCCCGCGAGGTGGGAGCCGTCGTGTGTCGCAGTGCTGACCACACGCCAGTCGTGCTCGCCGTCGGGGAGGTCGTACACGTTCGCGCCCTGGTGCTCCTTCTGGGCGATGAGCTCCCCGTCGAGGTAGATGTCGGTCAGCTGCCGCACCGTGGAAGGATCCGTCCACGCGTCGAAGGTGCCGGTGTGCTCGCCGTCACCGCCGTCCGCCCAGCTCGGGATGTTGATCTGGGCGTAGTCCGACGCGAGGTACGGCACCCAGAATCCGGTGCCGACGTACGGCCGCACGACGCCGCCGTAGTAGTCGGCCTCGGTGCGCTCGCCGCGGTCGTAGGTGCGCTTGATGTCGCGCATCTCCCAGCCGACGGAGGTGATGAACGCGCCCTGGTACCAGCGCAGGCCGTCGGTGTTCACCCATTCCTCGCGCTCGGTGCCGCGCTGCGTGCGCAGGGGGAACCCGCTGCCGTACTCCGCACCGGGCACGAAGTCGTACCGGAACTCGCCGATCTCCTCCGCCTGCCCGATGTACCGGGTGTCGATACGCGCGAGATCCTTGGTGCTGTGGCGGTAGGCCATGTCGGCCGGGATCTCGCCGTCGCCGAAGTGGGCGATGTCGTACGTCACCTCGGACGTCGGCTCGCCGACCGCCGAGAGCGTGACCTTCTTGTGGCCGCCGAGCGGCGTCAGCCGCTCGCGCCCCGCGACACCCCAGATAGCGGCGACCGGGATCGAGACGTTCGTCGTGTAGTCCTCCGAGCCGACCCACTCGCTGAGCTCGCCGTCCGCGTCGTTCACGACGATCAGCAGCTTGGCACCGGCGGCAGCCGCGTTCGCGGCCCGAGCCGATGCCGAGATCTCGGCCGACCGGGTCACGACGGCGATCTTGTCCCGGACTCCCGCTGCCGCGAACTCCTCGACGCTGCCCTTGCCGGCGTCCACGGCTGCCGCCTTGAACGAACCGTCGAGGAACGTCGAGCCGATCTGCACGATGAGGTCGAGCGGGGTCTTTCCCGCCGCGACCGTCAGCATCGGCGTCTGCAGACGCCAGCGCGTCGCCCACGAGAAGTCCGCGTCGTCGACCTTCATGGGCTGGGCCCACATCTCGTCGGTCCACACCGGCATCATCGCGCTCGCCGCGAAGTCGTCGACGGTCACGTCCATGCGGCGGAACACCTGGTCGAGACCCTTCTGGCCGACGTCGACGGTAACCTGCTCGGCGGTGCGGGCATCGAGTGCGACGGTGCGGTTCTGGTCGAGCTCGAGCGTCGGCTCGCCGACGAGGACGCTCGCGATCGTGTCGGGCGTGCGGTTCAGCTCCATGAACGACATGACCGTGTAGTCGCCCTTCATGAGGCGCAGCGTCGTCTCGCCCTCGACGAGCACGGGCTCTGCCCACTGGGTCGCGGGATCCCACAGCATCGCGTAGGTCGTCGTCGGGTTGCCGTCGAAGTCCGTCGCGGTGAGCGTGAGGTCGTACCGCTCGGCCTCGGCGATCGTTCCGAGCGCGGTGCGGGTGACCGGCTCGCCGTCGACGGACGCCACGAGTATGCCCGACAGCTGCGTGCCGGCGGGGACCTTCGCAGGATCCACCGTCAGCGTGACCGAGCGGCTCTCGCCCGCAGGGATCGTCAGCGTGTCGACGTCCATCGTGAGCGCGTCGAAGGCGATGCCCGCCGCCAGCGGCCCAGGCTCGCCGCCGCCGGCTCCCGGCGTGGTGTCGCCGAGGTTCGCCGTGAGCGCGACGGTGGTCTCAGCATCCGTCCGGTTCGTGTACTCGACCGTGCGCTCGACCGGAGTCGGTGTCTCACCCCACATCAGCATGCCGAAGTCGCCCGATCCGGCGGCGATGATCGGCGCGTCGAGCGCTGCCGCGACGTTCACGACACCCGTGCCGCCCTGGTACGCGGTGTACCCGACATCGGTCGTCGTGCTCGCGATCGCGGCCTTGAGCTGGTCTTTGGTGTACTCGGGGTTCGCGCTCAGCAGGATCGCCGCCTCGCCTGCGACGTGCGGCGTCGCCATCGACGTGCCGCTCATCGAGATGTAGGCGCCGTCGCCGCCGCTGTCGGCGGAGCGCGCCGCGGTGACATCGTTGCCCGGGCCGGTCACGTCCGGCTTGAGTGCGCCGGACCGCGCGAGCGGGCCCTGGCTGGTGAACCACGACAGCGCGCCGGAGGGATCGTCGACCGAACCCACGGTGAGCGCCTGTTCGGCCGATCCGGGTGCGCCGATCGTCTCGGGCGCGGCGGCGTTGCCCGCCGCGACGACGAAGAGTGCGCCGGTCTCCTTCGAGATCTGGTTGAGGGACTCGGCCATGAGGTCCTTGCCGTCGGAGGCCTGCGTCGAGCCGAGGCTCATCGAGACGATCGGGGCGTTCTGACCCGCCCACTCCATCGCGTCGATGATCCACGAGTCCTGGCCGTACCCGTCGGCGCCGAGCACCTTGCCGACGAGCAGCTGCGCGCCGTCGGCGACGCCGCGGTGCGTCCCGCCGCTCGCGGCGCCCGTGCCCTCGATCGTGGAGGCGTCGTGTGTGCCGTGGCCGTTCGGGTCGCTGTCGACCGCCTCGCCGGGCACGAAGCTCTTCGAATCCGCGAGTACGTGGTCCTGCAGGTCAGGGTGGGTGTCGTCGTAGCCGGTGTCGAGCACCGCGACCGTGACCCCCTCGCCGGTGTAGCCCTCCGCCCACGCCTCGGGCGCGTGGATGTAGGGCACGCTCGAGTCGAGCGTCGCGCGCACCTTGCCGTCGAGGTGGATCGCCTCGATGCCTCCGCCGAGCGACGGGGTTGCCGAGAAGCTCCGCGCCGTCGGAGTGGTGAGCGCCTGCCACGCGGATGCCGCGTCGCTGTGCCCGAGCGTGGCGGCGGCGCCCCCGATGCTCTCGAGCGGCGTCTGCACCGCGAGGCCGGGCACCGGCGCCGAGAACGATCGCGCTGCGGCGCGGTCCTGCTCGACGATCACGGGCGTCGCGTCGACTGTCGCGTCGTCGTAGCCGTACTCGATGAGCAGCGACACGTTGAACAGGTCTGCGTCGAGCGCACCCGCCGCGAGGTAGGGCAGGGCCGCGTCGGGGACGACGTGCAGATCGCCCGCCGCCTCGTAGGTGCGTGCGCCGGCGCCGTCGACAGCGGTGTCGATCGAGACGGCGTGGGTGCCGTCGCTCAGGTCGGTGACGGTGACGCGGTCACCCGTGATCAGGGTGACGGAGTGGGAGCTGCCGGCGACCGCCCGTGTGGTGGGGGAGTCGTCTGGGGCGGGGGTGGCGGCCGCCGGCAGAGTGGTGAGGCCGATGCCTGCGATCCCGATCGCCAGCCCGCTTGTGGCGGCGACGATCGGACGGAGGCGAGGGCCGAAGGGCTGGGATCGTGACATAGCGCGAGCCTCTCGGTGTGGGGATCCGTGTAACCCCCACCTTCCTGCGCCGAGTGCATAAAGTGGATGGCGGAGAAATGCCATGGCCTGCATCCGCCAACGTCGGCGGGTGACGATGAACACATGGAGAAGGTCGCCGTGCTCGATGCGCTCGGTCTCGATGAGGCCCATACCGCGGTCTATCGGTACGTGCTGCAGCAACCGTCGGCGTCGACGGCCGAGATCGCGTCGGCGCTCAGCATGTCGCTGCCGCGGACGCGCCCGATCGTCGCCGAACTCGAGCGCCTCGGCCTGCTCGCGCGCCAGGCCGCGCGCAGCGACCGTTTCGTGGCCTCGCCGCCGTCGATCTCGCTGCGCCCCCTGCTGCTCGAGCGCGAACGGGGACTCACCCGCGCGCACGAGGCGCTCGTCGAGCTGAGCGATCTGTACCGCCGCTCGGCCGAGCAGCGCAGCGTCGCGGACGTCGTCGACGTCGTGATCGGCGACGACGCCGTGCGCCAGCGCGTCGCGCAGTTGCAGGCCGCCTCCGTCGAGCAGGTGCGAGTGCTCGTGCTGCACGAGGTCGCGCTGCTCAGCGGCGAGGAGAACATCGAGGAGGACCGCGCGCTCGCCCGCGGCGTGCGCTACCGCGTCATCGTCGAGAGCGCGGTTCTGGAACGCCCCGGCTTCCTCACCGCCGCGCGAGAGATGGCGCTGATCGGCGAGGAGATCCGGGTGCTCCCGACGCTGCCGACGCGCATGTTCATCGCCGACGACCAGATGGCGCTGGTGCCCATGCATTCGCAGGCCGAGGACGAGGGCTTCGGCGCCCTGCTCATCCACCCGAGCGGCCTGCTCGATCTCGTCACCTCGATCTTCGAGGAATACTGGCGCGCGGCCACCGAGTTCCTGCCGATCGCCGCCGCGCCCACGGTCGAAGACGTCGACAGCGATCTCCTGCGCCTGCTGCTTTTGGGGGTGACGGATGCTGCGGCCGCCGCGCAGCTCGGAATCTCACTGCGCACCGTCCAGCGACGGGTGTCCGAACTGATGGAGACGGCAGGGGTCGCCACGAGGATGCAGCTGGGGGCGGAGGCCGTCCGGCGGAACTGGGTCTGACGCGTCCGCTACCAGCCGTGGGCGTTGAACCACTCGCCGCGGCGGCGGGTCTCAGCATCCGTCTCGCCCTCGTCCGAGGTGTCATGCGCCGTCAGCCGGCCGTCTTCCAGCGCGATGAACCGCAGGCACACCGGGCACAGCGCACGGCCGTCGGGGAAACCGTCGGCGAGAGGCGCTGCGGGCTCGCCCGGCTCGCCGGAGCCCGAGCAATGCGCGGGATCTGCGCCGGCATCGGTCCACATGATCGTGCGGTGCCGGTGCAGTCCGGCATGCCCGAGGGGGCGCGTGCACCGCCGCCCGTCGTTGCGGCTCCGGCAGAAGGCCACGACCTCGCTCACGCGCGGGCCCGGGGGACGTAGCGCGGCACCCATCGCACGAAGGCGAGCGCTCCGACGAGGCCGATCGCGCCCATGATCCCGGTCGCGACGGAGAGGGACGCGACGGCGGCGATCCCCGACACGAGCAGCGGTGCGACCGCGCCGCCCGCGTCGGTGAGCGTGCGCCACGAGCCCAGGAAGGGGGCCGGGTCCGCCTTGGGCGCGACATCGGCGCCGAGGGTGAGCAGAATGCCGCTCGACAGGCCGTTGCCGACGCCGAGCACCGCCGCGAACATCGCGAACCACATCGCCGCCTGGGGGAGATCGTGCGTGAACGCGAGGGCGACGAAGCCCGCACCCATCAGGATCATGGCCGGCAGGGCGGCCCACAGTCGGCCGAAGCGGTCCATGACCTGGCCGCTCGCGTAGAAGAGGGCGAAGTCGATCGCGCCCGAGATGCCGACCACGAGGGCGATCGTCTGCGCGTCGAGGCCGATCGACACACCCCACAGCGGCAGCACGACCTGGCGCGCCGAGCGGACGGCCGAGAGGGATGCCGCGGCCAGGCCCAGCGTCGAGAGCACGCGGCGGTGCCGCCACATCGTGCGGATCACGCCCGTGCCCGGCCCGGATCCCGCGCCGTCGGCCGGCCGGGTGCGGTGGACCGGGATGGAGCCGGTGACCGGCTCTCCCGTGTCCTCCGCGTCGACCGCGTCCTCGCGCGACGTCGAAGTCGTCGGCGCGAAGAGCCGGCGCTCGGGATCGGGGCCGAGCAGCACGAGCAGCACCGTGGCCACGAGGCATCCGCCGAAGAACCAGATCGTGGCGTGCTCGTCGCCGAACAGTGCGAGGAGACCGGCTGCGACGAACGGGCCGACGAACATGCCGAGGCGGAACGTGCCGCCCAGCAGTGACAGTGCGCGAGCGCGGAAAGACAACGGCACGCGGGTCGTCATGAACGAATGGCGGGCAAGGCCGAAGGCCGCTGCGCAGAAGCCGATGAGGAAGACCGCGATCGCGAAGATGCCGAGGGACGGCGCGAGCGCCATGCCCACCACGCCGCCGAGCGAGATCACGCCCGCGATCGCCATCGTCAGCCGCTCGCCGGTGCGGGCGACCGCCCAGCCTGCCGGGATGTTGCCGCAGAGCTGGCCGACGACGAGCGCCGAGGCGACGAGGGCGGCGGTGGCGACATCCGCTCCGAGCTGCGCGGCGATGACGGGGATCAGCGGGATCACGGCGCCCTCACCGAGCGCGAACAGCACGGTGGGTCCGTAGACCATCGGGCCGAATCGCCACAGCACGTCGCGAGCGGTGGGGGAGTCGGCGTGATCGGACATCGCTTCCACGTTAGTCTGGAGTGTCATGCTCGACTTCGATCCCTCCGCCGACATCCAGGCCCTGCGTTCCACGTTCGCCGACATCAAGGCCGTGGTCGACGTCGAGGCACTCAACGCCGACATCGCCCGACTCAGCGAGGAGGCCGGCGCCCCCAACCTCTGGGATGACGTCGAGAAGGCGCAGAAGGTCACCAGCGCCCTCAGCCACCGCCAGGCCGAACTCAAGCGCGTCACGGACGTCGAGCAGCGCCTCGACGACCTCGATGTGCTCGTCGAGCTCGCCAACGAGATGGACGACGAGGACTCCGCCGAAGAGGCGCGCCACGAGATCGCCGAGCTCGAAGACATCGTCAGCCAGCTCGAGGTGCAGACGCTCCTCGACGGCGAGTACGACGAGCGCTCCGCCGTCGTGACCATCCGCTCGGGTGCGGGCGGCGACGACGCCACCGACTTCGCCGAGATGCTGCTGCGCATGTACCTGCGATGGGCCGAGCGCCACAAGTACTCCGTCAAGGTCATGGACACCTCCTAC
>JAVBUG010000284.1:0-9329 GCA_031555515.1 Microbacterium sp.
TGAACATCCGCAACTTCGGTCAGAAGTCGGTCGACGAGGTGCGCGACAAGCTCGTCTCGCTCGGCCTGTCGCTGAAGGACTCGGTCCCCGGGTTCGACGGCGCGCACTTCTACGGCGGCTACGACGACGAGACCGTCTGAGCTCTCCGGAAACCGGGTGCCGCGGCATCCGTTCCCGACCGACTTTTTCACACTGGAGTAACTGACTAATGCCCAAGCCCACCAAGGGTCCCCGCCTCGGAGGCGGCCCCGCCCACGAGCGCCTGCTGCTTGCGAACCTGGCCGCTGCGCTGTTCACCCACAAGTCGATCAAGACGACCGAGACCAAGGCCAAGCGCCTGCGTCCGCTCGCCGAGCGTCTCATCACGTTCGCGAAGCGCGGCGACCTGCACGCGCGTCGCCGGGTGCTCTCGGTCATCGGTGACAAGGAAGTCGTGCACGTCCTCTTCACCGAGATCGCTCCGCTGGTCGCGGACCGTGACGGCGGCTACACCCGCATCACCAAGGTCGGCAACCGCAAGGGCGACAACGCGCCCATGGCCGTCATCGAGCTCGTCCTCGAGCCCGTGACGAAGAAGCCGTCGGCCAAGAAGGCCGCCGCCGCGAAGGCCGCTCCGGCCGAGGAGGCTCCCGCCGAGGAGACCCCCGCCGCCGACGAGGCCGCCGAGGCCGGCGCCGAGTCGCAGGAGGAGGGCGCCGCCGCTGAGGCTGCGGCCGAGGAGGCCGTCGAGGCCCCCGCCGAGGAGAAGTCCGAGTAAATCGGATACCGCCGGGCGCAGCAGCCCGGCACCCCTTGCACCGCGAGGCCCGTCACCCCCGGGGTGACGGGCCTCGCTGCGGGTACGGCAACGCAGGCGCGGTGAGGGGACGGATGCCGCGGCCCGGCGTCCGACGGGACGCTCAGGGCGTCAGGTCGGCGCTGAGGATCTCGGCGAGGCGCTCCGCGCGGTCGGCGGCGTAGGCGCGGCGCTCGTCGGCGAGTTCGTCGACGGCGGCCGCGACGGTGTCGGCGAAGATGCGTCCGCCGGCGGAGCCGGGGTGGATCCGGTCGCCGGCGAGGAGGTCCTCGTGGGGCGCGATGGCGCCCGACCAGTCCGCGACGATGACGTTGCGGTGGTCGTCGGCGAACGCGGCGAGCTCGGCGTTGACGCCGGGGATCCAGTCGCGGGGAGCGTAGGCGTTCACGAGCACGAGGCTCCGCTTCGGGCCGACGGTGTCGGCGAGCTGCTCGAGCGTCGAGGGGTCGACGGCGCCGTTCGTGCCGAGGGCGACCACGACGTAGGGGCGCAGGCGGCCGGCGGCATCGAGCTCGTCGACGATCTCGGGACCGGCCCACATCGACCGCGAGACCTCCGCGTCGACCTCGATCCCGGGCAGGCGCTCCACGAGGCCGCCGGCCGAGGCCAGCATGACGGAGTCGCCGACGGCGCTGATCTGGTCGCCCGGGATATCGGTGGGCGGCGGGGACGCAGCATCCGCATCCGCCGAAGGAGTGGGGGCGATCGGCGCGGGGGCCTCGCGCAGCGCCTTCGCGAGAGCGGCGCGGCCGGCTTCGACCGCGGCCTCGGCGCTGGTCTGGTCGGGTGAGACGGCGATGGCGGCGCCGGCGCCCGCGAGCACGAGCGCGCCGCCGAGCGCGACGCCGACGGCCCGGAGCCGCGCGCCGGGTCCGCCCTGCACGCGGGTGGCGAGGGTGCGCAGCGAGGCGCGGAATCCGTGCCGGCGCACGGGGGTCTCGACGAAGCGGAACGACAGAGCGGATGCTGCAGCCGTCGCCCCGAGCACGCCGAGGCCGATCCACACCGGCGCCGTGGCGACTGTCGCGTCGGGCGCGAACGCCGCGACCGCGAGCACCAGCAGCGGCCAATGCCACAGGTAGATGCCGTAGGAGCGGTCGCCGATCCAGCGCATCGGCCGCACGTCGATCGCACGCCCGAACCAGGAGCCGGGCCACACGCCCGCCACGATGGCGACGGCGCTGAGCACGCTCGCGGTGAGGAGCGTCCCGGGGAAGGTCGCGGTCGATGGGGTCTGCGGCACCATGGCGAGCGCGACCAGGCCGATGAGGGCAAGCACGCCGGCCGCTCCGGTGACGTCCCGCGCAACCCGCGATGAGGCCCAGCGCGGACGCGCCGCCGCGACCGGCGCACCCGTCACCGCGCGCCAGTGCGGCCCGCGCGCGCCGTCGCTGGTGGTCGCGACGAGCGCCGGGGGCGCAGCATCCACCGTCCGGAACAGGGGAGTGAGCAGGAACGCCAGGCCGACGCCGAGCAGCAGCCCGAACGCGTGCGTGTCGGTGCCGAAGTAGGCGCGCGTGACGTCGCCGCCGGCCGAGACCGTGACGCCCATCCAGACGGCCGATGCGGCAGCCAGCGCGAACGCCGCTGTCGTGCGCGCCCATGTGCGCGGCAGCACCAGGAACAGCGGGAAGATCAGCGGCCAGAGCACGTAGAACTGCTCCTCGACCGCGAGCGACCAGAAGTTGCGGAAGAGCTCGGGCGTCGCGGCCGCGCAGTACCCGCCGCCGCCCGCGACCGAGACCCAGTTGTAGCTGAAGGTGGCCGCGCCCAGCACCTGCGCGTCGAGGTCGACGAGCACGTCGCCGCCGATGACCCAGGCGAGCGCCGAGCAGACCACGACCACCAGCGCGAGCGCCGGCAGGAGGCGCCGCGCGCGGCGCTGCCAGAAGCGGCCGAGGGCGACGCGTCCGGTCGAGACCTGCTCCCGCAGCAGCAGGCTCGTGATGAGGAAGCCGCTGATCACGAAGAAGACGTCGACCCCGACGTACCCGCCGGGCAGCATCGCCGGCGGGAACAGGTGGTAGACGACCACGAGCAGCACGGCGATCGCGCGCATGCCGTCCAGCCCGGCGAAACGGGCGGGCGGGCGTGGGGAGGGCGCAGTCGACGTCATGGGTTCTCGCGAACGAAGGAGGGGGAAACGGCAATCATACGTGGCGCGGCTGGGGGCGTGACGGGCGCCCCCCGCGAGTCCCGGCCGGACCACGTGCTCTCAGAACCTCGATGAACTTCCGGCTCACACGAGGACTGCTCAGGGTGGGTCAGGTCGTGTGAGCCGGAAGTTCATCGTCCTTTTCGGCAGGATCGAGACCCCGGAATAGGGTGGGACGGTGCGGATCCGCCTCGACATCGCCTACGACGGCACGCATTTCCGCGGGTGGGCACGACAGCCCGCGCTGCGGACGGTGCAGCAGACGCTCGAGTCCGCGCTCGCCCGCGTGCTCGGCGGCGACCCGCGACTCGTGGTCGCCGGGCGCACCGACGCGGGCGTTCACGCGACCGGCCAGGTCGCGCACGTCGACCTCGACGAGGCGCAGCAGCAGCGCATGCTGGCGCGGCACGCGCGCCCGGCCGCCGGCATCCCCACGACCGAAGACCGCGCGACGGCCCTCGCCGCCCGAATGACCGGCGTGGTGGGCGCCTACTCCGACGTCGCCGTCACCGGCTCGCGCGTCGCGCCCGCGGGCTTCGACGCCCGCTTCTCGGCCGTGTGGCGCCGCTACGAGTACCGCATCGGCGACACGGTCACCGGGTACGACCCCCTCGAGCGCCATCGCACCACCGCGGTGCGGGCACCCCTCGATGCGGAGGCGATGGATGCCGCGGCCCGCGCGCTCATCGGACTCCACGACTTCGCCGCGTACTGCAAGCCGCGCGAGGAGGCCACGACGATCCGCACGCTGCTCGAGTTCGACTGGCACCGCGACGACCGGGGCGTGCTGGTCGCGAACGTCAAGGCCGACGCGTTCTGTCACAGCATGGTGCGCGCGCTCGTCGGGGCGTGCGTCGCCGTCGGCGAAGGGCGGCTCGACGTGGACGACGTGGTCGACATCCGAGACGCGCAGGAGCGCGTGCCCGAGGTGAAGGTGCTCGCGGCGCGCGGGCTCACGCTCACCGAGGTGGGCTACCCCGCCGACGACCTGCTCGCGCAGCGCGCTGAGCAGACCCGCGCGCGGCGCGACCGCGAGTAACGCCGCCCCGTTAGACTGACCGGACGTTTTCCGGCGCGATTCGGGGGTTTTATGCGCAGGTGGAGCCGGTTCGCCGGAGTGGTGACGATCTCGATCGTGGGAATGGCGGCGCTCGCCGGGTGCGGACCCGCACCCTGGGAGCAGGGCGCGGGCGGGAGCACCCCGACCCCGACGTCGACGCCCATCCCGACGCCCGTGCCCAACGACCTGTCGGGCGGGGCGACCGAGCGTCAGCTCACGGCGGGCGCCGTCGCCGCGACGATCGACTACTGGTCGACCCTGTCGATGGACAAGTGGACGGCCGAGGCGATCAAACCCGTCAGCATCTCGCTGATCACGACGGTCACCCCGAACGACGGACAGAAGGTCTATCTGCAGCGCGCCACGATGACCGCCGTGCCGTCGTCGCCGACGGGCGCACTGGACGCGCTCGCCCCGCAGGTCGACGCCGCGACCGTGAGCCCGGGCTACCTCGTGCTGGATCCGTACAGCTACTCGCAGACGTTCAACGTCGGCCCCGTGCCGGCCGAGGCGACGTACGTGACGCTGCAGTTCACCTACGACTTCCTGGTGCAGACGACGCCGACCTCGAGCGAGTACGCGAAGCAGACGGCGACCGACACGCTCACGGTAGCTCTGACTGGCTGATCAGGCGGTTCACGATGGTGGCGCCGACGCGCTCCCATCGGTCGCCGCCCCTGCCGCTCGCGACCCGCGCGGCCTCGCGGCCGGTGTACACGAGGGTGTCGAGGTCGTAGCCGAGCACGGAGACCGGCGCCCAGCCGGCGCTCGCCGTCGGACGGATCGGAAGCGCCCCGTGCACGTCGAGCAGCGTGACGCGCTCGAGCGTGACCCGCAGCAGATCGCGGACCACCGCATCCGGCCGCGGCACGAGCACCACGACGGCGCCCGCCGAGGGCGATCCGACGTCGGACTCGGCCGGGAACGCGGCCCGCACCTCGTCTTCGAGCCGTTCCGACAGCGTCGCGAACGCCGCGGTCCCCGCGGTCTGGCGGATGTCGGCGGCGTCGTCGAGCCCGAGGTAGATGACCGACCACGGTTCCGAGGTCTTCTGCGCGCGCGCCAGCCGGTCGCCCGCAGTGCGCTCGAACTGCTGCCACGCCGTCGAGACCGTCGCGGTGCGGCCCAGCCCGCTGTCGCGCGCGGTGGCACCCACCACCGCGATCAGCGCGCAGGCCACGTACACCAGCATCCCGACCGATGAGATCAGCCGCACGAGCTCGAAGTCGTCGCCGCCCGACGGCGGGAAGACGAGGCCCGCGATCAACGTGCCGACACCCGTGACGAAGAACGCGATCGACACGATCACGAGCGGCAGCAGCAGCCGGTCGGTGCGCCGCGACGCAGCGCGCGCCCAGTCGAGCACGAACAGACCTGCGAACACGGATGCTGCGAAGAAGACCGTGCGGTACGCCACCGTGAACCACGCGATGTCGTCGACGATCGCCAGCGAGAGCGCGGATGCGGCAGCCATGGCCGCGCCCGCCCAGACATGCGGACGCAGGCCCCACGACGCCCGGAACCCCGACCACAGGAAGGCCGGCGCGCCCATCAGCGCGCCGAGCGATGCGCGTCGCAGCGGCTCGATGCCGGTCACGTCCCCCGCGACGACGCCGTAGGTGGCGACCATCGCGAGCGTGAAGGCGATGCTCCAGTAGAGCGTCGGAAGCCCGGGCCGCACGAGGAACGCGATGCCGATGGTGAGCATCGTCGCGAGGGTGGTGATCACCGCCTGCGCGATGCCGAGGTCCACGCCGGCTCCGGCGATGAGGTCGGTCATGCTCGTCCTTCTGTGTCGCGCCGGGCCTCCGGCCGCGCTGCCGGGTCGCCGGCGAGCTCGCCGGCCAGGGGCAGGCGGATCGTGACGGTCGTGCCCGCCCCGGCCTCGCTGTCGATCGAGAGCGTGCCGCCGTGGGCGAGCACGATGTCGTTGCTGATGCCGAGGCCGAGTCCGGTGCCGCCGGACTTCTTCTTGGCCTCCTCGGTGCGGAAGTACGGCGTGAGGATGTTGGGCAGGTCCTCCGCGGCGATGCCGATGCCGGTGTCGGCGACCGCAAGCACCACCTGGTGGTGCTCCACGGCACCGGTGATGCGCACCCGTCCGTCGCGCGGGGTGTACTTGATCGCGTTGCTCACGACGTTGTCGACGACCTGCCGCAGCCGGAACCCGTCGGCGGTGATCGGGAGCGTCTCATCGGCCCGCACGTCGACCGAGATGTCGCCGGACGCGGCCGTTGGGCGGAACGAGGCGACCGACTCGAGCAGGATCTGGCGCAGGTCGATGTCGTCGACCTCGTCGCGGCCCGAGAAGCCGCGCTTCGACGTCGTGCCGAGGCTCTGGATCATCGTCAGCATGCGGTCGCTCGCCGCGACGATCGACTCGAACCGCTCGCGCGTGCGCGGAGTGAGGTCGTCGAGCTCGAGGGCGAGCTCCGCGTTGCCGATCATCACGGTGAGCGGGTGCTTCAGCTCGTGCGACGCCATCGCGGTGAACCGCTCCCGCTCGCGCTGGGCGTAGGTGAGGGCGGTCACGTCATGGACGAGGAGCAGGATGCTGGATCCCTCGTCGCCGCCGGCGGCGAGACGCTTGGCCGTCACCGAGAGCGCCCGCCACTCGCCCTCTGCCGTGAACAGCCAGACCGAGGCATCCGTGAAGGTCTCACCGCGTGCGGCGCGCGCGAACGGCCGCTCGGAGAACGGCACCGGCATGCCCCGGCGCCCGGTGTACTCGACGGAGCGGGCGGGCAGCGTGGGGTCGAGCGGGTCGAGGCCGTACAGGCGCGAGTAGGCGTCGTTGACGGCGAGCACCGAGCCGTCGTCGGAGATGCGCGCGATGCCGGTGTCGACCCCGTTGAGGATCTCGTTGGTGCGGCGCTCCTGGTCGGCGCGGCGGGTGTAGGTCGCGGTCAGGCGATCGGCCTGCCGCTTGAGCAGGCGGCGCAGCGACCGGGTGCGGCGGAGGGCGAGGTGCGCGGTGATGCCGATGAACGTCAGCGACAGCAGCACGACGAAGGCCCGGAGGGCCGCGATGGTGCCCGTCGAGATCGCCGACTCGAGCAGCAGGACGACCCCGATGGTCGCCAGCAGCGCAGCGAGCGCCGTCGCGCGGAAATGCATCGCCACCCACATCACGGGGAAGCCCCACAGGTAGCCGAGGCGCAGCTCCATGCCGCTGGACATCAGGCCGATCGCCAGCGCGTCGGCGAACGGGATCGCAAGCACCGCGGCCGCGGGCAGCCGCGACCACGGCAGGGCGAGGGTCGCGATCGTCAGGGCGACGACGGCGAACGTGCCCACGAGGAAGTTCCAGCGGCCGAAGAGCGCCGGCTGCAGCGCCATCACGAGGATCGCGGTGATGAGCACGCTGGCGGCGAGCACGAGCTGCGTGAGCCAGATCGACCGGGTGCGGCCGTCGGGCGCGCCCACGGCAAGCGTCGATCGTGCAGCCCCGGTAGCCATACGGCGATTCTATTGACCCGGCCATCGGGCATTTCGCCGCCGAGCCGACAGGCGGCAAACGCTCTCTTGCGGATGCCTTGCGCAAACCTTGCGGTGCTGTTGGCGGTCTCTCGGAGGGGCCTTGCGGTCGGTGGGAGAAGCTCTTCATGTGCCGGAGACACCGGCCGAGAATCCGAAAGGCGACGAACGTGACCGACATCGTCCCCCTCACCCGCAGCCAGCGGACGCACCGCAGTGACGCGACCGCCTCGCTGGAGGACATGACGACGGTCCCCGCCCACGGATTCGCCGACGACTTCGAGGCCGTGCTCGACGACACCTCGGTGCACCGCTCGACCATCGGCTGCGTCATCCCCGCGTACAACGAGGAGGAGTCGATCGCCCAGGTGATCGAGTCGCTGCTCGGTCAGACGCGCGTGCCGGACGTCATCCACGTCGTCGTCAACAACACCTCCGACGCGACAGTCAAGCTCGCGTCGCAGTACGCCGGCCCGCACGAGGTCGTCACCGAGCTCGGCGAGCAGTTCACCGAGGTCTTCGTCCACGACATCGGCAAGAACCCCGACAAGAAGGTCGGCGCGCTCAACTACGGCTACACGCTGGTCGAGGGCTACGACTACCTGCTCGGCGTCGACGGCGACACCGTCGCCGACGCGAAGGCCGTCGAGTACCTCGAGGCCGAGGCCACCAGCGACACCCGCATCGGCGGTATCTCGGCGATCTACTCGATCGACGACAAGCCGATCAAGGGCGGGCTCGCGAAGTTCCTCACCACCGGTCAGCGCTCGCAGTTCGCCGCGTTCAACCTGCACAACCTGCTCCGCGGCCGCAACATGGCGGTGCTCGGCGGCCAGTTCTCGATCTTCTCGACGCACGCGCTGCGCGACGTCATGAAGGAGAACCACCAGTCGACGCCGTGGGTCAAGGACTCCGAGGTCGAGGACTCGCTGCTGTCGCTCCAGATCAAGAGCGCCGGCTACCTCACCAAGATCAGCCCGTTCGCCCGCGCCGACGTCGGCGGCATGACGACCCTGCGCGCGCTGGACGCCCAGCAGGTCAAGTGGACCTACGGCGCCATCGAGCTCATGTGGCCGGGGCAGCGCGGCGACACCAAGGGCCAGCCGTTCCACCCGAACCTGCGGGTCCGCTGGCTCGAGCACTTCGACATGCTCATGAACATGTTCGTGCGCATCGCGTTCATCACGCTGCTCGCGGCTTCCCTCTCGATCGGCGCGTTCGTCTTCTCGTACTGGTGGCTCATCCCGCCGGTGGTCGCGATCGCGCTCAACACCCGCATGGCGCTCACGATGCACAACCGCAACGCGCGCGATGTGCTCTTCGGCCTGACGCTCGTGCCGGCCGAGATCTACATGTGGATCCGCTGCAGCCACTTCGTCCGCTCGTGGACGCGGTTCCTGTCGCGCAAGAAGGTCGACAACTGGGCCATGCAGGCCAAGGCCGAGCGCGGCGGCGGCTTCGGCCACTGGACGCCGCTCATCCTCGCGGTCGCCGTCATCGCCGCGATGGTCGCGATCTGGATGATGCTGCCCGTGATGGTGCAGTCCACGGTGCTCTGGATCGGCTGGCCGATCGTCGGCGTCGTCACGGTGCTGCAGACGCTGACCATGTTCTTCAAGCTCATCCGTCGTCACCACGGATACAAGGTCTGACCCGAACCCGAATCGGGTCAGAACTGGGGAAGCGCCGCGGCTGGGGAGCACGGCGCGGGGGAGGAGGTGAGGGGCCCGCCTTGGGGAGAGGCGGGTACCCTCGCCGCACCAGGGTTCCGCACGGGGAGGGGCGGACACCCTCGCCGAAAGTGAAGGAGGCATCCGCTCGCGTGGGGCGAGCGGGTGCCA
>JAVBUG010000104.1:0-33065 GCA_031555515.1 Microbacterium sp.
GCGCCGGAGACGGCCTTCCCCTGCGGGTCCAGAAGCTCGGCCTTGGGCATGACGTCGACGACGATGGTGGGCATCCTGATCCTCCTGGCGGCCGCAGGCCGCAGCTATCGGTCGTTGAGCGACGAGCGAAGCGAGGAGTCGAAACGCCGGATGTCGCGGGCAGGGGTCCCCTCCAGTCTACGGGCCCGTGCCCGCCGCGTTTCCCCGGGCCGCGCAAACCCCCGTGACACAACCGTGACCAATCCGTGGGAGCGCTCCCTTGACTTCGTGGGAGCGATCCCATAGCGTTGCGTCTCGATCGGTGGGAACGCTCCCACGGATCACACCAAGGGCACGGCACCCGTCCGGTCCGATCCAGCAACACACACCCTGACAACACAAAGGAGTGACAGTGAACGCACGCGCCTTCCGCAGAAGCGCTGTGGCAATCGCCGCATTCTCGGCTTCGGCCATCGTCCTCGCCGGCTGCGCCGGCGGCGGCGACGAGAACGCCGGTGGCGACGACGAGCAGATCACGCTGACCCTCGCCACGTTCAACGACTTCGGGTACGACGATGAACTCCTCCAGGAGTACATGGACGAGAACCCGAACGTGAAGATCGTCCACAACAAGGCAGCCATCACCGACGACGCCCGCACGAACTTCTTCGCGAAGCTCGGCAAGGAGGGCCTCGCCGACATCGAAGCTGTCGAGGTCGACTGGTTCGCCGAGGCCATGCAGTACTCCGACCTGCTCGCCGAGGTGCCCGACAGTGCCAAGGGCCGCTGGGTCGAGTGGAAGGAAGAGGCCGCCACCGACGCCGACGGGCGTCTCGTGGGCTTCGGCACCGACATCGGCCCGCAGGCCGTCTGCTACCGCGCCGACCTGTTCGCCGCCGCGGGCCTGCCCTCGACGCCTGACGAGGTCGCCTCGGCGATCGACGGCGACTGGGACACCTTCTTCGACCTGGCCGACCAGTACAAGGCAGCCACCGGCAAGCCGATGCTCGACTCCGCGAACTCCGCGTTCCAGGGCATCGTCAACCAGATCGAGTTCCCGTACGACGAGCCCGACGGCACCGTCGTCGCGACCGACAACCCCGACCTCGAGGCCGCGTACAACCTCGTCGTCGAGCGCGGCATCCCGAACTCGGCCTACTCGGGCCAGTGGTCGGACGACTGGAACGCGTCGATGGCCAATGGTGAGTTCGCCGCGATGCTGTGCCCGCCGTGGATGCTCGGCATCATCTCGGGCAACGCGCCCGAGGTCACCGGCTGGGAGATCGCGAACGCGTTCCCGAACGGCGGCGGCAACTGGGGCGGCTCGTACCTGACCGTTCCGGCCAACGGCAAGAACGTCGAGGCGGCTCTTGCCCTCGCCGACTGGCTGACGGCTCCGGAGCAGCAGGAGAAGACGTTCGTGAACGTCGGCGCCTACCCGAGCGCACTCGAGGCGCAGAGCGCTTCGTCGATCACCGACTCGACCAACGAGTACTTCGCCGACGCGCCCACGGGCACGATCTTCGCGGACCGCTCGGCGGCGATCACGGTCACCCCGTACAAGAGCGCGGACTACTTCAAGTACAACACCGCGCTCCAGGACGCCATCACGCGCGTCTTCGACGGCACCCAGGACGCCCAGGCGTCGTGGGACGCGTACGTCGCCGAGGTCGAGGCCTTCTGATAGGCCGACACTGACGACCGCGTCCGCTCGCCCGGACGAGGTCTGACAGCAGAAGCGGAGTGCGTGCGGGTCCCCCCGGCCCGCACGCGCTCCGCCTCCACGCCCACCCTCGACACCCGAATCGGAGCCACCGGTGACCACGACCGCCACCCGCACCACGGCATCCGGGCCGGCCGATCGGCCCGATCCGGAACGCCAGCCGCGCGTCCTCTCCTTCTCCCACAAACTGAGCCGCTGGGACCTGAAGGTCTCGCCCTACCTCTACATCTCGCCGTTCTTCATCCTGTTCGCGATCGTGGGACTCTTCCCGATCGTCTACACGGCGGTGATCTCCTTCCAGGAATGGGATCTGGTCCGCAACTCCGGCACCTTCGTCGGCTTCGACCAGTACATCTGGATCCTGTCCCAGGCGGACTTCTGGATCGCTCTGCGGAACACCTTCAGCATCTTCCTGCTCTCGTCGGTGCCGCAGCTCATCCTCGCGATGTTCATCGCGGCGATGCTCGACAAGAACATCCGGTCCAAGACCTTCTGGCGCATGAGCGTCCTGCTCCCGTACGTCATGGCCCCGGTCGCCGTCGCGCTGATCTTCAGCAACCTCTTCGGCGACAACCACGGCCTCGTGAACAACGTGCTGACGAACCTCGGGCTGAACCCGATCGCGTGGCACAAGGACCCGTTCTGGAGCCACGTCGCCATCGCCACGATGGTGAACTTCCGCTGGACCGGCTACAACGCGCTGATCCTGCTCGCCGCCATGCAGGCCGTGCCCCGCGAGTACTACGAGGCGGCGACCGTGGACGGCGCCAACGCCTTCCGCCAGTTCTGGAGCATCACGCTCCCGTCGCTGAAGCCCACCCTGATCTTCGTCATCATCACGTCGACGATCGGCGGCCTGCAGATCTTCGACGAGCCGCGCATGTTCGACCAGACCGGCCGCGGTGGTGCCGCCGGCCAGTGGCTGACGATCACGCTGTACCTCTACAACATCGGCTGGGGCGAGTTCAACTTCGGCCGCGCCGCAGCGCTGGCGTGGATCCTCTTCATCATCATCCTGGCCATCGGCCTCATCAACCTCGCTGTCACCCGTGCCCTCGTGCGCGACGAGGGCGGCCGCGGGGTCATCCAGCGCCGCCGCCGCGGCCGGAAGGGAGCCCAGCAGTGAGCGCCATCAGCACCCCGCCCCTCGCCGTCGTCGAGGAGAACCTCCCCAACGCGCGCCGGAGCCGGCGGACCACGAAGATCCGCGGCGTGCGCGCCGGGTTCTGGGTGTACGTCGGTCTCGGGGTCGTCGTGGTCTCGGCGATCTTCCCGTACTACTGGTCGTTCCTGATCGGCTCGGGCGATGCCTCGACCATCAACAATCCGAACATGTCGTGGCTGCCCGGCGGCAACTTCATCGACAACGCCCTGAAGGTCATCAACGACCCCGCCGTGAACTTCTGGCAGGCGCTCTGGAATTCGGTCTTCAGCTCCACCGTGATCGCAGCATCCGTCGTCCTCTTCTCCACCCTTGCGGGCTGGGCGTTCGCGAAGCTCCGCGTCCCGGGCGGCAAGTGGCTGCTGGCCTTCGTGGTCGCGACCATGGCGGTGCCGATGCAGCTCGGCGTCGTGCCCCTCTACCTGCTGTTCTCCGACCTCGGCTGGACCGGGCAGATCGGAGCGATCATCATCCCCGCGCTCACCAGCGCGTTCGGCGTGTTCTGGATGACGCAGTACCTGTC
This sequence comes from Microbacterium sp., assembly GCA_031555515.1. GTDB lineage: Bacteria > Actinomycetota > Actinomycetes > Actinomycetales > Microbacteriaceae > Microbacterium. The sequence continues at coordinate 3,388 of JAVBUG010000104.1, forward strand.
GCAGACCGTGCCCGACGAGCTGATCGAAGCGGCCCGCGTGGACGGCGCGAACATGATCCGCACGTTCTGGACCGTCGGCGTGCCCGCGGCGCGCCCCGCGGCAGCGATGCTGTTCCTCTTCACCTTCGTCGGAGCGTGGAACCAGTTCTTCTGGCCGTTCATCGTGCTCGACCGGCAGAGCCCGACGCTTCCCGTGGCGCTGTCCCTCCTGCAGTCGAACTACTTCGTCGACTACTCCGTCGTCCTGGCCGGCGTGCTCCTCGCCACCATTCCGCTCCTCATCGTCTTCGCCTTCACGGGCCGGCAGCTGGTGAGCGGCATCATGGCCGGCGCCGTCAAGGGCTGAGCCCTTCCCCACCCGCCGGCTTCGGCATCCTGACACCAACGTTCCCCGAGAGGATCATTGACCTCATGACGACCGCGATCCCTCGCGCCTTCCCCCAGGACTTCCTGTTCGGTGCCGCGACCGCCGCCTTCCAGATCGAAGGCGCCGCCCACGAGGACGGCCGCCGCGACTCGATCTGGGACGCGTTCTGCCGCGTGCCGGGCGCCGTCATCAACGCCGACAACGGCGACGTGGCGTGCGACCACTACCACCGCTACGCCGACGACGTGGCCCTGATGAAGGACCTCGGCCTGCAGACGTACCGCTTCTCGACGTCGTGGTCGCGCGTGCGGCCCGACGGCGGAGCGGTCAACCTGAAGGGCGTCGACTTCTACAAGCGCCTGGTCGACGAGCTGCTCGGGGCCGACATCCTGCCCTGGCTGACCCTCTACCACTGGGATCTGCCGCAGGCGCTGCAGGAGAAGGGCGGCTGGGCGAACCGCGACACCGCCGACCTGTTCACCGAGTACGCGCTCACGCTGCACGACGCGCTGGGCGACCGCGTGAACGTGTGGACCACACTCAACGAGCCGTGGTGCTCGTCGTTCCTCAGCTACACGGCGGGGCTCCACGCGCCGGGCCACTACAGCGTCGAGGAGGGCGTGCTCGCCGCGCACCACCTGATGCTCGGCCACGGCCAGGCCGTGCGCGAGCTGCGCGCGCGCGACGAGTCCCTCAAGCTCGGCATCACGCTGAACCTGACGGTCGCCGAGCCGGTGGACGAGAACGACCCGGCCGACGTCGACGCCGCGCGCCGCATCGACGGCCAGTTCAACCGCTGGTTCCTCGACCCGATCTTCCGCGCGCAGTACCCGGCCGACATCGTCGAAGACATCCGGAAGGTGGATGCTGCGGCCATCGCCGCGTGGGAGACCGCCGTACGCCCGGGTGACCTCGAGGCGATCGCGACGCCCATCGACACGCTCGGCGTGAACTACTACCACGGCGAGTACGTGGGCGGGAACGCGCCGGTGGACCCGCCGGTCGGCGGCGACGCCCCGACCGACCGCCCCGGCCGCTCGCCCTACCCCTCGCACGAGGGCATCTACTGGCACGAGCGGGGTCTGCCGCGCACACCGATGCAGTGGGAGGTGCAGCCGGAGGGCCTCACGACTCTTCTCGAGCGGGTATGGGACGAGTACGCCCAGCCGGCGGGCACGGTGCTGTACGTCACCGAGAACGGCGCCGCCTACGACGACGAGCTCGTCGTCGAGGGCGAGGTGAAGCGCGTGCACGACGCCGACCGTGTCGAGTTCCTGCGCGGCCACCTCGGCGCGATCCTCGATGCCGCCGAGGCGGGTGTCGACGTGCGCGGATACTTCTACTGGTCGCTCCTCGACAACTTCGAGTGGGCGTGGGGGTACGAGAAGCGCTTCGGCATCGTGCGCGTGGACTATGACACCCAGGAGCGCACACCGAAGGACAGCGCGCTCGAGTACCGCCGCATCATCGGCGAACGGGCGATCGACCTGGAGTCCGCTCGAGCGGCGACCGTCGCGTCGTAGCACTGCGGCGCGGGGCGGCTGCGGCGCAGTAGCATCCGGGAAGGAGGGGGCAGGAATGAGCACCGATGCCATGCGGCATACCCAGCGGGGAGCCGGCAGCGCGCATGCCGTGACGATCGAAGAGGTCGCCGCGGCCGCGGGAGTCTCGCGCTCCACGGTGTCACGCGTCGTGAACGGCTCGACCGCCGTGAGCCCCGAGGCCCTGGAATCGGTGACCCGGGCGATCTCCGAGCTCAACTATGTGCCCAACCGCGCCGCGCGGTCGCTGGCGAGCCAGAAGACGCACGCGATCGCCCTCATCGTTCCCGAAGACACCACGCGGTTCTTCGGCGACCCGTTCTTCGCGGCGATCGTGTCGGGCATCAACTCCCGGCTGAGTCGTTCCGACTACGTGCTCAACCTCTTCATCGCGAGCGACGACCCGGGCGACAAGACCACCTCGTACGTGCGCTCGGGCGCGGTCGACGGCGCCATCGTGGTCTCGCACCACACCAGCGACACGTTCATCGACCGCATCGCGAGCGTCGTGCCGGTCGTCTACGGCGGCCGGCCGGTGCGCGAGCGCGAGCGCGACTACTACGTCGACGTCGACAACGTCCGCGGGGCGTACGACGCCACGGTGTACCTGATCGAGAGCGGCCGCCGCCGCATCGCGACGATCACCGGCCCGCGCGACATGCCCGCGGGCGTCGACCGCCTGCAGGGGTACCGCGACGCGCTCGCCGCCTGGGACCTCGACGAGATCGCCGTCGAGGACGGCAACTTCACCGCCGACGGCGGCGCCGACGCGATGCGCCGCGTCCTCGCCACCGGGGCGCGGCCCGACGCGGTCTTCGTCGCCAGCGACCTGATGGCTCGCGGCGTGCTGACGGTGCTCGCGGCCGAGGGGCTGCGCGTCCCCGAGGACGTCGCCATCATCGGCTTCGACGACTCGCCGGTGGCCACCTCCGTCATCCCGCAGCTGACGACGATGCGTCAGCCGTCGTTCGCACAGGGCGAGCGCATGGCCACGGTGCTGGTCGACCTCCTTGCGGGGCGGCATCCGCGTCACGTCACGATTCTCGAGACCGAGCTCGTCGTCCGCGAATCCGTCTGACGCGCCACGCGTCCCGCGTCGGCTGCTCACCTGTCACGAATTGTCGTCGCGCCCGGCGCTTTGCGACAGGTGAGCAGTGTTCGACGACGACGCGGGCAGCGAGCGTCAGCCGCGGCCGGGGACCGTCGCGTGCAGCAGGTTGAGCCAGGGGTCGTCGAACGAGACCGTGCGGCCGTCGTCGCGCACCTCGAGGCCGTGGTGGCGCAGTCGCTCGGCGAGCTCGCCGAGCGCGTCGGCGTCGGGCAGCGCCAGGTCGACGCGGCCGAGGCCGAGCGCCGGCATCCGGGGCCCAGCGCCGCGCGAGTTCCACACGTTCATCGCCATGTGGTGGTGGTAGCCGCCGGCGCTCACGAACAGCGCCTGGTTGCCGAGCTCCGCGGTCTGGTCGAAGCCGAGCGCGTCGACGTAGAAGGCGCGGGCGCTCGCGACGTCGCCGACCGACAGATGGACGTGACCGACGGATGCTGCGTCCCCACCGGTCGCGCCGCTCGCGGCCGGTTCGGTCAGATGGTCGCGAAGGAACCCGTTCGGATCGAGGTACAGCGTCGCCATCTCGACGCTGCCGTGGGTCCAGGACCACTCCGTGCGGGCGCGGTCCCAGTACAGCTCGACGCCGTTGCCCTCGGGATCGGTGAGGTAGAACGCCTGGCTGACCAGGTGATCCGCCGAGCCGGTGAAGGTATGGGGCGCGCGCTGCGCGACGCTGTACAGCGCTGCGGCGAGGGCCTCCTGCGTCTCGAACAGGATTGCGGTGTGGAAGAGCCCGGCCGAGCCGGCGCTCGCGTGGCGCAGCGCCGGCTCGTGCTTCAGGATGACGACCGGGCGGCCCGCCCGTCCGAGCACGACCTCGTCGCCCTCCGCCGACAGCACCTGGAGGGTGATGACGTCGCGGTAGAACGCGGTCATCCCGTCGAGGTCGCCGACGAGGAGCGTGACGGCGCCCATCGTGGTGGCGGCGTCGAGGCGGTCGGGGTACGCGATCTCATTCACGTGTAGCTACAACCATTTGCCCGCAGCATCCATTCCCGTTTCGTCGCCCAGGGTTCTCCGGGTTTGGGGCGCGATTCCTCCGTTGGGGCGGAGAAATCGCGCCCCAACGGACAGAATGCGCCCCAAACCCGGGAGGAACCGGAGGAAGGGGAATGGATGCTGCGACCCGCCGCCTACTTGACCGGCGAGTCCTGCGGGTCGCCGCCGAGCTGGCCCACCGCGGGGAGCGGGCCGCCGTCGTCGGCACCGGTCTTGCGCCAGCGCGCGATGGCGTTGCCGAGGTGGTAGATCAGCAGGGCGGCGGCCGCGCCGATGACGATCGCGCCGAGCTGGAAGTCGCCCCACACCATGGTGAAGCCGGCGATCGCGATCACGAGGGAGACGGCGGCCGTGTACTGGTTCACCGGGCGCGAGAAGTCCACGCGGTTGTCGACCCAGATCTTGATGCCGATGATGCCGATGAGGCCGTACAGCGCTGTGGTCACGCCGCCGAGCACGCCGGCCGGGATCGAGTTGAACACCGCGCCCACCACCGGCGACAGCGACAGCAGGATCGCGAAGATGCCCGCGACCCAGTACGCGGCCGTCGAGTACACGCGGGTCGCCGCCATCACGCCGATGTTCTCGCCGTACGTGGTCGTGCCCGATCCGCCGAAGGTGCCCGCGAGCACGGTGGCCGCGCCGTCGGCGATGAGCGCGCGGCCGGTGTACTTGTTGACCGACGACTCGGTCATGGTCGCGACGCCGCGCACGTGTCCGACGTTCTCGGCGATGAGCACGAGCACGACCGGCAGGAACATCGCGATGACGCTCCACGTGCCGGGGCTGCCGAACGTCGGGAACTGGAACGTCGGCAGGCCCACCCACTGGCCGTTCGCGACGAGCTCGTTCACCTGAGTGAAGTCCACCTCGCCGCGCAGGAGCGCCACGATGTAGCCGACGATCACGCCGAGGAAGATCGAGATGCGGCCCAGGAAGCCGCGGAACAGCACGCTGCCGAGGATCACGGCGGCGAGCGTGATGGTCGCGGTGATCGGCGCCTGCTGGAAGTTCTGCCACGCGACCGGGGCGAGGTTGAAGCCGATGAGCGCGACGATCGCGCCGGCGACGACCGGCGGCATGAGCTTCTCGATCCAGCCGAGGCCCGCGAACTGCACGACGAAGCCGACGAGCGCCAGCAGCACGCCGACGGCGACGATGCCCGCGAGGGCGGAGCCCATGCCCTGCGATGCGGTCGCGGCGGTGACCGGCGCGATGAAGGCGAACGACGAGCCCAGGTAGCTGGGGAGGCGGTTCTTCGTGATGAGGAGGAACAGCAGGGTTCCGACACCCGAGAAGAGCAGCGTGGTCGAGACCGGGAAGCCCGTCAGCACCGGCACCAGGAACGTGGCGCCGAACATCGCGATGACGTGCTGCGCGCCGATCGCGACGGTCGCGGGCCAGTTCAGCCGCTCGTCGGGCTTCACGACCTTCCCGGGTTCGACGGTCCGGCCGTTGCCGTGAATGGTCCACAAAGGCATGCGCGCTCCTTAGCGCTCGGGTGATGGTGCGAGGATCACCCTAGCGAGCGGGCGCGGGCGAGTTGCCTCGGCCACGCGGCATCCGAGAGGCTGAACGGATCCCGGCTCGCACCCGGACCCTCGATGCCGAACTGACGGAGAGACGTGACCCACCCAGCGACCCCGCCGATGCCTTCCACCGATCCGGCGCTCGGCGTCTCGGCGCTCGAGCTGCGGGGCCTCCACAAGCGGTTCGGCGACAAGCTCGCGGTGGCCGACGTCAGCCTGCGCGTGCCCACCGGATCGTTCTACGGGCTCGTCGGCCCGAACGGAGCCGGCAAGACCACGACGCTGTCGATGGCGACGGGCCTTCTCATGCCCGACGCCGGTCAGGCGCTCGTGCACGGCGTCGACGTCTGGCGCGAGCCCGTGAAGGCGAAGGCGATGGTCGGCAATCTCGCCGACGGCGTGAAGCTCTTCGACCGCCTCACCGGCGAGCAGCTCGTCACCTACACCGGGCTGCTGTTCGGCCTGTCGCACGACGAGATCGCGCAGCGCACGGCCGATCTGCTCTCCCTCATGGACATGACGGATGCTGCGGGCACGATGGTCGTCGACTACTCGGCGGGCATGACCAAGAAGATCGCACTGGCGTGCGCCCTGGTCCACGCCCCGCGGCTGCTCGTGCTCGACGAGCCCTTCGAATCGGTCGACCCGGTGTCGGCGGCGAACATCGAGGACATCCTGGCCGGCTACGTGGCCGGCGGCGGCACCGTCATCGTGTCGAGCCACTCGATGGATCTCGTCCAGCGCATGTGCGACCACGTGGCGATCGTCGCGGCGGGACGCCTGCTCGTCGCCGGCACCGTCGACGACGTGCGCGCGGGGCAGTCGCTGCAGGACCGCTTCGTCGAGCTCGTCGGGGGCCGCCGCCACACGGAAGGGCCGGAATGGTTGCGACGCTCCTGAGGCTGCGGTTCCGCGTCCTCGGCAATCAGCTCGCGCGCAGCCCGTGGCAGCTCGTCGGGTTCGTGCTCGGCGCGCTGTACGGCGTCGTGGTCCTGATGGGGGTCGTCGCCGGTCTCGTGCTGCTCGGATTCACCGACGTCCGGCTCGCGGGCACCGTCATCGTCGGCGCGGGGTCGCTCGTCACGCTGGGGTGGGCCCTCATCCCGCTGGTGGCGTTCGGCGTCGATACGACGCTCGACCCCGATCGCCTCGTGGTCTTCCCCATGACGACCTCGCGCATGATGGTCGGGCTCACGCTCGCGGCGGTCTGCGGCATCCCCGGCATCATCACGTCCGTGGCCGCGCTCGCGACCATCGCGACGTGGGCGCACTGGCCGGCCGCGATCCTGGCGTGGCTGGTGAGCACGCCGCTGGCGATCCTCACCGCGGTGATCGCCTCGCGCGCGGTCGCCACGGTCGCCGCCGGCTTCGGCGGCGGTCGGCGCTTGCGCGAGGTCGCCGGAATCCTCGTCTTCATCCCGCTCATCCTGGCGGGGCCGATCATCGCCGGGCTCGCCACCGGGGTCTCGGTGAACGCCCAGACGCTCGCCGAGCTGGTGCCGTCCCTCGGCTGGACGCCGCTCGGCGCCGCATGGGCCGTGCCGGCGGACGCCGCCACCGGAGACCTCGGTGCGGCCGCGGCGAAGCTCCTCATCGCCCTCGCCACCCTCGCTGCGCTGTGGCTGCTGTGGCGCGCGTCGCTGGCCCGCGCGCTCGTGCGCCCCCGCCTCTCGTCGGCTGCCGCCGTGCGCTCCGGGTCGATCGGATGGTTCGGCCGCGTTCCGACCGGCGCCGCGGGTGCGGTCTTCGCGCGGGCACTGACGTACTGGACGCGCGACCCCCGATACCTGCGCCAGCTCATCGCGGTGCCGCTCGTGCCGGTGCTGCTGTGGTTCTACGCCCGCGACGGCGACCCGCTCGTCGCGCTGGCCTTCTCCGCGCCGATCATCGCGTTCATCATCGGCATCGTGGTCTACGCCGACATTTCGTACGACGGCACGGCGTTCGGCACCGAGGTCGCGACGGGGGCGCGCGGTCGCGCGGACCGCCTCGGCCGCACCCTCGCCGCCGCCGCGGTCGCCGTGCCGCTGGTGGTCCTGGCGGCGATCCTGCCGCTGGCGCTCGCGGGGGACTGGGGGCAGCTTCCGGGCGTCCTCGGCATGGCGCTCGGGATCCTCTTCACCTGCTACGGCGTCTGCGCCGTCACCTCGGCCCAGCTCGTCGTCCCGGTACCGGACTCGGGCGACAACCCCTTCAAGCGCGTCCCGGGCACGACGTTCCTGCAGGGCATGGCGTTCTTCGGCATCTGGCTGGTGGCGCTCGCCCTCTCGGCGCCTGCCGTGATCGTCGGCATCATCGGCTACTTCACCGCGAGCCTGGCGCTGAGCTGGATCGCCTTCGCCATCGGCGTCGTGTTCGGCACCGCGGTGCTCGTCGGCGGCATCCTCATCGGCGGCACCATGCTCGACCGCTCGGGTCCGGTGCTGCTCGCGCGCTTGAAGGCGATGAAGAACGCGTGACGGATGCCGCGCCGCGGCGTCAGGCGGAGGTGAGGCGCTCGAGCAGCTCGCGGTAGCGGGCGGTGGTGCGGGCGATGACGTCAGCGGGGAGTGCGGGCGGCTCGCCCTCGCGCGGAGCCGGCCAGTTCGCGGCGAGCCAGTCGCGCACGATCTGCTTGTCGAAGCTCGCCATGCGCTCGTCGGGGGTGGTGCCCGAAGCCCAGGCCGCGGCATCCCAGTATCGAGACGAGTCGCTCGTGAGCACCTCGTCGGCGAGCGTCAGCACGCCGTTGACGTCGAGGCCGAACTCGAACTTCGTGTCGGCGAGGATCACACCGTGCGCCTCGGCCGTCGCGGCTGCGCGGGCGTAGATCTCGAGCGACAGGTCGCGGAGCTCCGCCGCGCGCTCGGCGCCGACGAGCTCGACGGTGCGCTCGAACGAGATGTTCTCGTCGTGCTCGCCCAGCGGAGCCTTGTAGGCGGGGGTGTAGATCGGCTCGGGCAGCCGGTCGCCGTTCGACAGCCCGTCGGGAAGCGCGATGCCGCACACCGTGCCGTTCTCGCGATACTCCGCCCAGCCCGACCCGGTGAGGTACCCGCGCACGACGCATTCGATCGGCAGCATGTCGAGGCTCTTCACGACCATCGCGCGTCCGATGACGGCGTCCGGGATCAGGCGCTTGAGGTCGTCGGACGTGTTGGCTTCGCCGTCGGCCCCGAGGGTGAGCTCGTGCGAGGCGGCGAGATGATTCGGGATGCTGCGGCCGCCGTCCGTGCCCGCGAGCCGGTCGAACCACCAGAGGCTCAGGGTGGTGAGCAGCTCGCCCTTGCCGGAGATGCCCGGCGACAGCACGTGGTCGAACGCGCTGACGCGATCGCTCGCGACGACGAGCATGCGCTCGGGCGTCGCCCCCTCAGGCGTGTCCGCCGGAACATAGAGGTCGCGCACCTTGCCGGAGTAGGCGTGGCGCCAGCCGGCGAGCTCGGTCGTGGTTGGGATAGCCGTCACCCGTCCATTATCCCGCGCGATTCCGGCGGGTTTCGGGGCGAGATCGCATCGGGGGAGGGCGGGCTCATGGCGTGATCTCGTCGACGTGCGCGAAAGCCTCGGCGACGAGAGCGGGCCAGCGGGACGCGGCATCCGTCCCCGCGGTCGCCCATTCGCGCATCGGTCTGCCGCGCATGACCGCCGGTTCGGCGGCGCCGGCGTCGGCCCAATCGCCGACGCGACTCTCGGGCAGCTGCACCAACAGGGCGCCCGCGAAGGTCACGAAGGCGAACACCTTGCCGCGCACGTTCAGCCCCTCGGAGCCGAACATCGCCCCGAGCGAGACGTCGGGCCGGGTCGTCCATTCCGCGACGATCGGGTCGAAGATCGCGTACGACTCCGGGAACTTCTCCCTGCGCGCGGCGCCCTTGTCTGCCATGCCCACACGCTACGACTCCCCACCGACAGAGCGCGAGGGGTGCGCATCGCGTCGAGGAAGCGTATAGTCCACGTGGACTAATCGAACTGGAGGAGATCATCGTGTCGGACCCCGTCGCCCGCCTGACCCCGCTCGGGGTGGCCGTGCTCGCACTGCTGAGCGAGGGCGACATGCACCCGTACGAGATGATCCGGCTGATGCACTTCCGTCGCGACGACCGGCTCGTCACGATCACGAACGGCACGGTCTATCACACGGTCGGGCGGCTCGAGCGGGCGGGACTGATCGCCGAGGTCGGCGTCGACCGTGACGGCAACCGTCCCGAGCGCACCACCTATACGCAGACGGATGCCGGCGCCGCCGCTGTGCTCGAATGGGTGCGCCGCGAGCTGCCGCGCGTGGATCGGCCTGCCGAGTTCCGGGTCGCGCTCGCAGAGGTGCACGGCCTGGATCGCGACGAGGCGATCGAGCTGCTCCAGACGCGCCGGGAGGCTCTCTCGGCCGCGCTCGACTCCCTGGCCGACGGCCAGCGCCACGCCCTGGGCAAGGGCGTGCCCGCGCAGTACCTCATCGAGGTCGACCGGGAGCTCGCGCTCCTCGGCGCCGAGCTCGCATGGATGGACGCGACGCTCCCGCGCATCGCGGATCCCGACTTCGCCTGGGGGCCCGAACCGACCCCCTCGCAACGCTATCTCGCGCAGAGAAAGGCAGCACGACAGTGACCACGCCCGAAACCCCGGATTCCTCCCGCGCCGCGGGTGCCGCATCCGCCACCGCCCGGGTCGCCGGCCCGATCACCGGCGCCTACGCCGTCGGGCACAAGCCCCGCAGCCCCTGGCCCGCCCTCTGGGCGCTGGTCATCGGCTTCTTCATGATCCTCGTCGACACGACGATCGTCTCGGTCGCGAACCCCGCCATCAAGGCCGCCCTCGACCCCGACACCAACAACCTCGACAACGTCGTGTGGGTCACCTCGGCCTACCTGCTCGCGTACGCGGTGCCCCTGCTCATCACGGGCCGCCTCGGCGACCGCTTCGGGCCGAAGAACATCTACCTCATCGGTCTGTCGGTCTTCACCCTCGCGTCGCTGTGGTGCGGCCTGTCGGGCACGCTCGAGATGCTCATCGTCGCGCGCGCCGTGCAGGGACTCGGCGCCGCGCTGATGACCCCGCAGACGATGGCGGTCATCACCCGCACCTTCCCGCCGAACCACCGCGGCGCGGCGATGGGCCTGTGGGGCGCGACCGCCGGTGTCGCCACCCTCGTCGGGCCGCTGGCCGGCGGCCTGCTCGTCGACGGCTTCGGCTGGGAGTGGATCTTCTTCATCAACATCCCGGTCGGCGTGATCGCGTTCGTGCTCGCCTGGATCCTGGTGCCGAAGCTCGAGACGCACCCGCACCGCTTCGACATCGTCGGTGTCATCCTCAGTGCCATCGGCCTCTTCCTGATCGTCTTCGGCCTGCAGGAAGGCGAGAAGTACGACTGGGCGCCGTGGGTGTGGGGCATGATCCTGGGCGGCGTCGCGGTGATGGCGCTGTTCATCTGGACGCAGGCGCGCACCAAGAACGAGCCGCTCGTGCCACTGCCTCTCTTCCGCGACCGCAACTTCTCGGTCTCGAACCTGGGCATCGCGATCGTCGGGTTCACCGTGACGAGCATGTCGCTGCCACTCATGTTCTTCATCCAGCTCGCGCGCGGGCTCACCCCGACAGAATCGGCGCTGCTGCTCATCCCGATGGCGGTGCTCTCCGGGGTCGGCGCGCCGTTCGCCGGGCGCCTGCTCGACCGCACCGACCCGCGGTTCCTGCTGGTACCGGGCCTCCTCATGGTCGCCGGATCGCTGTTCTGGTACTCGTCGCTCATGAACGTCGACACCCCGATCTGGATGTTCCTGCTGCCGTCGGCGCTCATGGGCATCGGCAACGCCGGAATGTGGGGTCCGCTGGCGACGACGGCGACGCGCAACCTGCCGCCGCGGCAGGCCGGCGCGGGCGCGGGCATCTACAACACCACGCGCACGATCGGCTCGGTGATCGGCTCGGCGTCGATCGCCGCCTTCATGCAGGCCCGCCTCGAGGCGAACCTGCCGGGTGCGTCGGAGGCCTCCGGCGGCTTCGGCGAGGGATCGCTTCCGTCGTTCGTCGTCGACGGCTTCTCTCAGGCGATGGCGCAGGCGATCCTGCTGCCGGCCGCGGTCATGCTCGTCGGTGTCGTGGTGGTGCTGTTCCTGCGGCGGCCGAAGAGCACGTCGACCGAGGACTGGCAGGCGGCCGGCGCCGCTCAGACTGTCGACTAACCCTGTTCTGACGGCTTGTCAAGAGGTTGGTGGGCGGCGCCCCAGCCGCCCACCATGGTCTGCATGACCGGACTCGCAGTGATCCTGCTCATCGTCGGAATCGTCTTGCTGCTGCTCGGCGTGTTCATCGAGGCAGCGAAGTTCTTGCTGTGGATCGGCCTCGTGATCATCATCATCGCGGTGATCGCCTGGCTGATGCGCTTCATCCGCCGCCAGACCTGATTCCCCAGCTCAGGTCTCGCGACGCCCGCCGGGTCCTTTCCGATCCCGGGCGTCTCAGGACGCCGGCCCCGCATGTCCCCCAGCGTGCGGCGCCGGCGTCCTTCTCCGTAGGCACCCTCGCGACTCCTCAGCGGCGACCGCGTTCGTGGGCCCAGATCGCGAGCTCGACCCGGTTGCGGGCGCCGAGCTTGGTCATGATGCTCGCGAGGTGCGTCTTCACGGTGCTGAGCGAGACGTGCAGCTCGTCGCCGATCTCGCTGTTGCCGAGCCCGCGGGCGACGCCGGCGAGCACGGCCTCCTCGCGCTCGGTGAGGGGGCTCGAAGGCTGTACCGCCGGTTCGGGGGTCCCGCCTGCGAACGCCTCGATCAGGCGCACCGTGACGTTCGGGTCGATGAGCGCATCGCCTCGCGCCGCCGCGCGCACGGCTTCGGCGAGCAGCACCGCGCCGGCATCCTTGAGGAGGAATCCGCGTGCACCCGAGCGCAGCGCCTCATAGACGTACTCGTCCAGGTCGAACGTCGTGATCACCACGACGGGGATCGGGTCGGCGACGTCGGCGCCGGCGAGGGCGCGGGTCGCCGCGAGCCCGTCCATCACCGGCATGCGGATGTCGAGCAGGCATACGTCGGGCCGGAGGCTCCGCGCGAGCGAGACCGCCTCGGCGCCGTCGGCCGCCTCGCCGATCACCTCGATGTCGGGCTGCGCGTCGAGGATCATCCGCAGGCCCGTCCGCACGAGGTCCTGGTCGTCGGCGATCAGCACGCGCACGCTTATGCGCTCCATCCTGCCCGCGGAAGCGTTGCGGCGACGACCCAGCCGCCGCCGGGCGCCGGGCCGGCTTCGCACGTTCCGCCGAGCAGTGCCGCGCGCTCGCGCATGCCCGTGATCCCATAACCGAACGAGGGACCGGATGCTGCGCCCGCACCGTCGTCGCGGACCTCGAGGCGCACACCGCCGGCGCCGACGTCGACCCCCACGTCGATGCGGGTGGCTCCCCGCGCGTGCCGGCGCGCGTTCGTCACTGCCTCCTGCGCGATCCGGAACACCGCGGCGGCGACCGCCTGCGGCACGCTGTCGAGGTCGCCGCTTAGCCGCACGGCGACCGCCGGGCCGGCAGCATCCGTCGTCGCAAGAGCGTGGATCTCGGCGAGCCCGGGAGTCGGTGCGAGCGCGTCGTCGGGTGTGCGCAGCACGCCGACCATCGCGCGCATCTCGCGCAGCGTGCGCGTCGCCTCGGCCTCGATCGCGTGCAGCACCCGCACCGTCGCGCCCGGGTCGGTGGCAGCCACCGCGGAACCCGCCTGCGCCTGGATCGCGATCGCCGAGACGTGGTGCGCGACGGTGTCGTGCAGGTCGCGGGCGAGCTGCTCGCGCTCGAGCAGTCGCACCTGCTCGAGCTCGCGCGTGCGCGCGCGACGTCGCCACCGCACGGCGAGGCCGAGCGTCGATGTGGTGACCGCGACGGCCACGCCGCCGATGACGTCGGCGAGCTCGGGCGGGGTCGCGACGAAGGTGAGCAGCATCCCGATCACGACCAGCGCGCCGCCGGCGATCATCGCGCGTCCGGACCCCCACCGGAAGACCGCGTACAGCAGGATCAGGAAGTACGCCGTCGTGTACAGCTGCGGGTCGCCCGCCGTCGCGACGCCCACCGTCGTGCCCACGGCGAAGGCGATCGCGAGCATCGTGAAGGGGTGCGTCCGCCGCCACAGCAGCGTGGGCGCGAGCGCGGCGAGCACGACGGCCCACAGCCAGCGCCACGGCACGTCGGCGCGGACGGATGCCTCGACCGCCGCGAGCACCGGAATCGCGACGACGAGCGCCCAGTCGCGCCAGACCCGCCGGGGCGGCGCCGGAACCGCCGCGGGCGCGTCCCAGAGCGCGCGGACCGGGCTCGTCATGCCCTCATGATAGGCGGGCACCGGTCGCCGCCATCGGGGCGCCGCGGCGGCGGCGTCCGGCGCGGGCGCGCCGCCGGATGACGACCTCGGCGATGGCGAGGTTGATGACCCAGCCCGCCGTCATGAGCAGGGTATGGGTGACCGGAGCGGGGGTTCCGACCAGCAGGGTGTAGGGCATGAACACGAGCACCTGGGTGCCGGCGCCCATGCCGATCGCGTAGGCGCGCGTCATCCACGCGCTGTGCGTGCGCACATCGCCCCGCCGGATCGCGACGAAGGCTGCGAAGAGGGCGCCGGCCATGGCCGTGCCCAGCACAAGGCGCACGGCCGTGAGTCCCGGGCCGGTCACGGCTGCCGGCATCGCGTAGAAGAGCGTCATCCAGAGTGCCGACAGCGCTGAGACGAGCCCCGCGGGGGCGACGACGCGCCCGGCGATGCGGTGCCAGCGCCGCCGCCGCAGAGATGGGGCGAACTGCAGCGCGCCGAGCACGAGGAACACGCTCGACCCGATGATGTGCGCGACGACGGGGATCGGCGAGTCGAAGAACCGGGCGTTCTCGGCCGTGACCGTCGCGCCGGTGGTGAGCTGGGTGAGGCGGGCCGAGCCGGCCACGATCGGCACGAGACTCAGGGCGATGAGCCCGGCGGGCACGAGCCATTCGGGCAGGCGTCGGGTGCCGTGCGGGCGGGCGGTGACGGTGGTCATGCCGCCATGTTCGCGAGAACGGATGCTGCGCCGCTTCGTCCGCCCGGCTCGAATCGCCTCATCCGATCGGCCGATCCTGCGGCGTCGCGGTCAGCCGTGTCGCGCTGTCGGAATCGGCGTTCGCGGGGTTTTCGGGGTCGGGGTATGAGCTTGCGCTGTCGGAATCGGCGTTCGCGGGGTTTTCGGGGTCGGGGTCTGAGCTCGCCCTGTCGGAATCGGCGTTCGCGGCTCTTGCGTTCGGGCGCGTTTGCGGGTTTCGGCAGCGCGAGGCTGACCCGAACCCGGCGCGGGCGCCGGGCACCGCTCGCTGGTGTGACCGGCGACGATGCGCATGGACGGATGCCTCAGCCCGAGGCCTCGGTGGCGTCCGACGCCTGCGCGGTCGGCGGGGCGCAGCATCCGTCGCCTCTTGTTGGGCCGATGCGGCGGTGTGTCAGGCGTCGAGGTGATGGTCGATGACGTACTCGGCGATCGCCATCGAGCTGGTCGCGGCGGGAGAGGGCGCGTTGCGCAGCAGCGTGACCGGCCCGACCTGATCGACCGCGAAGTCGTCGAGCAGCTCGCCGGCGCGGCCCCACGCCTGCGCCCGCACGCCCGCGCGGTGCTTGTGGGCGAGGTCGGAAGGGCGCAGCTCGGGGATGACCCGGCGCGCCTTGCGGAAGTACAGCGGCTTGATCAGCGACCCCGAGATCTCGTCGACGCCCATCCGCCAGTGCTGCTTCGCGAGCGGCCACGCGCCGGGCCACCGCAGCGACTCGACAGTGTCCCTCACCGACCACTGCAGCCAGCTGTACCCCTCGCGGGCGAGGGCGGGCACCGCGTTCGGGCCGACGTGCACGTTGTCGTACACGCCGCGGGTGAAGTGGACGCCGAGGAACGGGAACCGCGGGTCGGGCACCGGGTAGATCATGCCCTTCACCAGATCGGTGCGCGCGGGCGCGAGCTCCCAGTACTCGCCGCGGAACGGCAGGATCCTCGGCGACGGGTCGGCGCCGACGAACCGGGCGACCACGTCGGACTGCAGTCCGGCGCACACGATGACCCGGTCGAACACGTCCTCCGACACCGGCGTCACGACCCGCACCCGGCCGTTCTCCAGCGTCATCCCGGTGACCTCGTGGCCGAGGCGCACCTGCCCGCCGGCGGCGCGGACATCCTGCGCCATCGCCTCGGTGATGCTCGCGTAGTCGACCACGGCGGTGTGCGGCGAGTGCACCGCCGCGACCCCGGCGACGTGGGGTTCGATCTCGCGCAGCCGCTCCAGGTCGTCGATGCGGGTCAGATCGGGCACGCCGTTCTCGATCGAGCGCCGCTCGATCTCGGCCAGCGCCTTCAGCTCGGACTCGTCCACCGCGACCACGAGCTTGCCGACCTCCCGGTACGGCAGCCCCTTCGCCTCGCAGAACTCCCGGATCGACACCCGTCCCGCCGCGCACAGCATCGCCTTCAGCGACCCGGGCTTGTAGTAGAGCCCCGCGTGCACGACGCCGGAGTTGTGCCCGGTCTGGTGCTGCGACAGCCGCGACTCCTTCTCCAGCACCGTGACCTCATGGCCCCGCGCGGCGAGGGCGCGGGCGAGAGCGACCCCCACGATGCCGCCGCCGACGATCCCCGTCCGGGTCGCGACAGCCATCAGCGGGTCCTCACCGCCGTGATCGCGCGCGCCTGCCCGGCGCGCCGATCACGGGTCGCGAAGGCCCCCACCATCGGCGTTCACGCCACCGAGGTCGATCGAGACGGTGCCCGAAGCGTCGACAGAGCCGTACACGCACCCGCCCGAGACTCCGGCGCCGAACAGCAGGCTGTCGCCGGCGACGCGCGTCTCGACGTCGGCGGCTCCGGCCTTCTCGAGCACGCTGCGCACCGCGTCCTCGGTGACCTCCGCGCCGGTCGCCTGCAGCGCTTGCAGCCCCGCGGTCGCGGCGGCAACGAGGGCCTCGTTCGCGACCTGGTGCGCCTGGTCCATCAGGTCCTTGCCGGGCGCGTCGATGTCGACGCTCGCCGAGCACGCTGTTGCGGCACCGCCGACGAGCAGCAGCACGCCGACCGCGGCGACGGTTGCTGCGTGCCGACGCATGAGCGTCAGAGTCCTTCGGCGACGCGCGCGGCGATGTCGGTGCGGTGCTGGCCGCCTTCGAGGCCGATCGCGCCGATCGCGCGGTAGACGCGGTCGCGGGCCTCGACGAACGTGGTGCCGACGCCGACCACGTTGAGCACGCGGCCGCCCGTGGCGACGAGACCGCCGTCGGTCTCGGCGGTCGCGGCGTGGGCGAGGTGCACCCCGTCGACCTCTTCGGCCTCGCGCAGGTTCGTCAGTGCACGGCCGGTCACGGGCGACGCCGGGTAGCCCTCGCTCGCGATCACGACGGTCACGGCGACGTCGTTGGCGAAGGCGGGCAGGGGGAGATCCTCGAGATGACCGGATGCCGCGGCCAGCAGCAGCTCCGACAGCGGGTCCACGAGCCGGGGCAGCACGACCTGGGTCTCGGGGTCGCCGAAGCGCGCGTTGAACTCGATGACCTTCACGCCGTCGTCGGTCAGGATGAGACCCGCGTAGAGGAGTCCGATGAACGGCGTGCCCTCAGCATCCAATTGACGGATCACGGGCTCGGCGATGTCGCGCGTGACGAGCTCCACGAACTCGCGCTCGCTGCCGAACCTGCCGTCGAGCCAGGGGAGCGGGGAGTACGCGCCCATGCCGCCGGTGTTGGGGCCCTCGTCGCCGTCCAGCAGCCGCTTGTAGTCCTGCGCGGGGCTGAGCGGCAGCACGTGGTCGCCGTCGCTGAGGAAGAAGAGCGACACCTCGGGGCCCGAGAGGAACTCCTCGACGAGCACGGCGCCCGACGGCAGGTACTCGTCGGCGTGCGCAAGGGCGGCCTCGCGGTCGGAGGTCACGATGACGCCCTTGCCGGCGGCGAGTCCGTCGGCCTTGACGACGTGCGGGACGCCGAGATCGTCGAACGCGGCCTCGACCTCGGCGCGCGTGTGCGCGCGCACCGCGCGGCCGGTCGGAACCCCGGCGGCGTCCATGATCCGCTTGGCGAACGTCTTCGATCCCTCGAGCTGCGCGGCCTCCTTGCCCGGCCCGAACACCGGGATGCCGCGCTTGCGCACCGCGTCGGCGACGCCCGCGACGAGCGGGGCCTCCGGCCCGATCACGACGAGCGCGATGTCGTGGTCGATCGCGAACTGGCTGACCGCCACGGGGTCGTTCTGGTCGAGTGCGACGAGCTGCGCGTCCTGCCCGATGCCGGCGTTGCCGGGAGCCGCGAAGATCTCATGCTCGGCCTCCTCTGACCGCAGCGCCAGGATGATGGCGTGCTCTCGCGCGCCCGAGCCGAGAACCAGGATCTTCACGCCGTCCAGCCTACCGGCGGCACTCCGCGCTGTTTCGGGCCCGTCTGCTTCCAGGGACGCGGCGCATCGGCCCCTCTCCCTGTTCCCAATTCAGGATGGTGGCTCGCTGCAACGGCCGGGAGGCGGGGAATCTCGGGGGTGACGGGGCTGGCGGCATCCGTTCGTCCTGAATTCGGAACCGGTCGGCGGCGTAACCTGACAGCGTGGCCCGCAAGATCTCGACCGACGACGGACGCGCCGCGCTGAGCGCGGTCGCGGCGGCGGCGGCAGCATCCGTTCCGCCCGCCCGCACCGACAACGCGACGGCCGTGCGCTATCTGCTGCAGCTGCTGGCCGAGAAGGCGCCGGGCAACTCGGTCGAGGTGCGTGTGCCGCCGTTCGGCGCGGTGCAGGTGGTCGAGGGGCCCCGGCACACGCGCGGCACCCCGCCGAACGTCGTCGAGACGGACCCGTCGACGTGGATCGCGCTGGCGACCGGCAACGAACAGTGGACGGATGCTGCGGCGGCAGGTCGCATCAACGCCTCGGGCACGCGCGCCGACATCTCGGACCTCCTGCCCCTCCGCCCCTGACCGGGGTCAGCGGCGGGGCATGACCACGGGCGTGCCCGAGACCGGGTGCGGGAAGACGTCGACCCGCTGCCCGTAGACCTCCTCGATCGCCGCGGCGGTCAGCACCTCCGACGGCGCACCCGAGGCGACGACACGGCCCCGCGAGAGCAGCGTCACGCGGTCGGCGACGCCGAGCGCCGCGTTGAGGTCGTGCAGCACCACGGCCACCGCCGCGCCCTCGCGCGCACGAGCCCGCGCGATGCGCAGCACGTCCTCCTGGTGCTTGAGGTCGAGTGCCGCGGTGGGCTCGTCGAGCAGCAGCACGTCGCACGCCTGGGCGAGTACCCGCGCGAGAGCGGCTCGCGCGCGCTCGCCGCCCGACAGCGACGTGACTCCGCGCCCGGCGAGCGGCACGAGGTCGGTGACCTCGAGCGCCCGTGCCACTGCGGCGTCGTCGTCATCCTCCGCGGGTGTGCGCGCCCACGGCGCGCGGCCCATGCGCACGACCTGCTCCACCGTGAACGGGAACGACACGGCGTTCTGCTGCAGCAGCACGGCGCGCTGCTGCGCGAGCAGGCGAGGACGGATGCTGCCCAGCAGCGTCCCGTCGAGGCTCACGTCGCCGGAGTCCGGGGTGACATCCCCCGCGAGCACCCCGAACAGCGTCGACTTGCCGGCGCCGTTCGGGCCGACGAGGGCGTGGAGCTCACCCGCGCGGACGTCGATCCCCGCGTCCACGAGCACCGGCCGCGCCGCGCCGTGCGGCGTGACGGTCACCCCTCGGGCGCTGAGCCGCACGGCCCCCGGCGCTGCCTGGACCGCAGGGGCCGCAGCATCGATCATGCTCATCCCCAGCCTCCTGCCTTGCGGCGAGTGCGCAGCAGCAGCCACAGGAAGAACGGACCGCCGACGAGCGATGTGATCATGCCGATCGGCAGGTCCGCGAGGGGCACGGCGGTGCGGGCGATGAGGTCGGCGACCGCGATCAGCAGGGCGCCGCCGAGCGCGCTCGTGACCATGAGCGGCAGGTGCGCGGGGCCGATGGCCATGCGCATGAGGTGGGGGACGACGAGGCCGACGAAGCCGATGATCCCGGCGAAGGCGACGGCGGCGCACACCAGCAGCGCGACCATGACGATCACGACCACCCGCAGCAGTTCGACCCGCACGCCGAGGTGCCGGGCGGTGCGCTCGCCGAGGGCGAAGAGGTCGAGGCGGTGCGCGACGCACACCGCCGCGGCCACGCCGATCACGACGAGCGGCGCGACGATCGCGATGTTCTGCCACAGCGCGCCGTTGAGGCTGCCGAGCTGCCAGAACACGATCTGCTCGCGGGTCGAGGTCGTGCCGAGGAACGTGAGGAACGCCAGGCCCGCACCGGCGATGGCGTTGATCGCGATGCCGGTGAGCAGCAGCGTCACGACCTCGGTACGACCGCCCGAGCGGCTGATGAGGTACACCGAGAACACCGCGATGAGCCCGCCGACGAAGGCGAAGGCCGGAGTCGTCCACATGCCGAACACCGCGAGCCCGAAGGTGAGGCTCGCGGCGGCGCCGAACGCCGCACCCGACGAGACGCCCACGACGGCGGCGTCGGCCAGCGGATTGCCGAAGATCGCCTGCATGAGCACGCCCGACACGGCGAGGGCGGCGCCCACGAGCAGGCCCAGCAC
Organism: Microbacterium sp.; assembly: GCA_031555515.1. Classification (GTDB taxonomy): domain Bacteria; phylum Actinomycetota; class Actinomycetes; order Actinomycetales; family Microbacteriaceae; genus Microbacterium. Next base: position 23,504 of record JAVBUG010000104.1, read on the forward strand.
GATGCGGGGGAGCCTGATGTCGAGGATCACGCCGGCCGCGGTCGGGGCCTCCGGCGCCCACGACGTGTCGATCCCGATCGACTGCAGGAGCACGCCGATCACCTGCGTCGGCGTGAGCCAGTACTGCCCGAGGCCGAGCGACACCACGACCACGACCACGATGGCGACCGACAGCCCCGCCGCCATCAGCGCGAACCGTCGACGGCGGTGCGTCGTGGGCACGTCGGTCACGACCTCGGCGGTGGCATCCTCCGTGCGGGCGAGCGTGGCCGTCACGACGCGGGTTCCGCGTCAGGCGTCGCGCCGGGCGATGACGCCGGCGCGTAGACGGCACGCGCCAACGCCCGGATGACGTCCGCCGTGCGCGGCCCGAAGCTCAGGATCTCAGCATCCGCCATGTCGACCACCCGGCGGTGCTCGCCCGCGGGCGTCTGCTGCAGCGCCGGGATGCGCTCGAGCAGCCCGTCGACCCCACCGACCGATGCGAGGCCGTCGGTCATCATCACGACGACGTCGGGCTGCGCCGCGACGAGCGCCTCGGCGGTCATGGGCTTCATGCCCTCCCAGCCGATCTCGCTCGCGACGTCGATGCCGCCGACCGCCTCGATCAGCGAATCCGCCCCGGAGTCGCGGCCGAAGATGTAGTAGACGTTCGCGCTGCCCCGCACGTAGAGGAAGAGCATGCGCGGACGATCGGATGCTGCCGCCGGCGCGATCCTGGCCACCTCGGCGCTCGCCGCCTCGACGTCGTCATCCAGCCGTTCCGCGAGTGCGTCGCCGCGGCCGGGCACACCCAGTGCTCCGGCGATCTCATCCACGAGGTCGGCGACGGTGTCGGCGCGCCGCTCGCTCGAGACCACGACGACGGCGATGCCCGCGTCGCGCAGCTGCTGGCGCACCTCCTTCGGGCCGATCGAGGTGTCGGTCAGCATGACGGTCGGCGCGAGCTCGAGAATCGCCTCGGCGTTGAGCGTGTGCCCCGACTTCGTCACGACCGGAAGGCCCTCGGTGCCGTCGAACGACGTCGACGAGTCCCGTCCGACGACCGCGTCCCCGAGACCCAGGCCGAACACGGTCGCGGCGATCGTGCCCGAGATGTCGACCGGCAGGATGCGGCTGACATCGGTGATCTCGACCGCGCGGCCCTCGGCATCCGTCACCGTCACCGGCAGGTCAGGAGCGTCGTCGGCCGCGACGGGCTCGATCGCGTGCGATGCCAGGCAGGCCGTGGAGGGTCCTGTCGCGGTGCGCGGGTTCTCGGCGAGAGTCAGCGATGCCAGTGGAATGGATGCTGCGGGGCAGTCCACGTCGATGGCGTCGGCGTCCGGCGCGGCACAGCCGGCAAGGGCGACGGCGGCGACGAGCAGCGCGATTCCGGCGGCGAGGCGCGCCGGAACGCGGCGAGACAGGGAGGTGCGAGACATTTAGGTGAGCCTTACCTTAGGCTTGACGTCGGCTGTGAGAGTGCCTTACGTTCGAGTTGAGCTTAGGTTAGCCAAACCTAAGTGACCAACCCGAATCGCACTGAAGCGCCGGTGCGCCTCGGCGTGCGCGGCGCCGGAGACACCCCGTGAATACGCAGCCGTTCCTGGATCGCAGCCGCGCGAGCATCGCCGCGCTCCTCGCCTTCCTGCTCGTCGTGGCAGGAGCCCTCACCGCCGTCCCGGCCTTCGCCGCCGGGCCATCCGTCTCGGCCACGCAGGCCCCTCGAGCCGGCGGCACGATCACCGTCACCGGCTCGGGCTTCTCGGGCGTCGCGCCGGGTGTCTACGTCGGCGTCGGACTCGCCGGCCTCAGCGGCTTCTATGGCAACGCGATGGGCGACGTCGTCTGGGTGTCTCCGGGCAATGCCGACGGCTCGACCGGCAGCGGCCGCACCGCGCCGATGACCGCCGAGGGCACGTTCAGCGTTCAGGTGAGCGTTCCGGCCTACGCCGACGGCGCGCAGTACACCGTGTACACCTCGAAGGCGCACGGCGGCGGCATGACCGATCCGAGCCAGAACGCGACGACGGCCATCGCGTGGGAGCCGCTCCCCGCCGTCGTGACGATGACGACTCTGACGGTCGACCCGGCCGCCTCGAGCCTGGCCGGCGCGGACTTCACCCTCGGCGCGACAGTCGAGCCCGCAGCATCCGGAACCATCGCGTACTTCAACGGCGACACGCAGCTCGGCTCCGCCGCCGTCGGCACGACGGTCACGGCGAGCATCGCCACCGCGGGCACCGCGCAGTTGAAGGCCGTGTTCACGCCGGCTGACGCTGCGGCGTTCACCGGCTCGACCTCGTCCGTCATCTCGTACGAGATCACCGCGCCGCCGGTCGAGCCCGAGCCCGAGACCCCCACCGTGACGGTGTCGAAGACGACCGGGCTGGACCCTGACGGTGAGACCGTCACGGTGTCGGGTTCGGGTTTCGTCCCGAACGCGCCGGCGACCGACGGGACCCGAGCGCCCCTCGCGGGGAAGTTCGGCGGCTCGTACATCGTCTTCGGCAAGTTCCTCGAGCAGTGGACGCCTTCTTCCGGTGCGCCGACCTCGGCACGACCCGGCACCGACACGAAGTGGGGAGTGCACGCGGCTGATGTGGCATCCATCGGCGGCGCCGCGCGCGGAGGGATCGCGATCGCTGCCGACGGCACCTTCGAGACGACGCTGACCATCTCGCGCACCGAGGCATCCGCGCTGCTCGCCGGGAACTACGGCGTCTACACCTACTCGGGCGCGGGCGCGAAGTACGCGGCGTTCGAGACCTACACGCCGATCACGTTCGCCGAGCCCGCGCCGTCGCCGTCGCTGGCGGTCTCGAAGACCACGGGCCTCGACCCCGAGGGCGACACCATCACGATCACGGGCACCGACTACAGCACCGCGGGCAAGGCGATCTACGGGCCGTCGGCGGGGCAGCCCGCCGGCGTGTACGCGCAGATCGGCTGGCTCAACGAGACGTGGCGCCCCTCGGCGGGGGCGGTCTCTGGCGACCGGTCGAACGCCTACTCGGTCTGGGCGCAGGGCGTGCAGACGCAGGCGCCGTACCTGAAGTGGACCGACAACGGCGACGGCACGGCGGACTTCACGTGGACCGTCGAGATCGACGAAGCGACCCTCGAGGCGAAGCGTCTCGAAGGCGCGACCCTCGCCGTGTTCACCGTCGGTGCCGGCGGCGTCGTGCAGGCGGTCAACGAGCTCGCCGTCTCCATCGCCTTCGCCGATCCCACGCCGGTGCCGTCCGTCGACGTGACGGTGACGGATGCCTCGGCCACCGCCGGCGCGACGGTCGAGGTCGCCGCCTCGAACCTCGGTGACGTCACCGGCGCGTACGCCGCCATCATCGAGAAGGACACCGAGTCGGCGGTCACGGCGGGCGACGGCTTCGCGGCCGTGCAGTACGTGCGCCCGATCTCGGGCGGCGCGTTCACGGTCGACCTCGTCGCCCCGGCAGCGAAGCTCGACCGCGCGAAGCAGTACGAGGTGATCGTGTGGAAGCAGCACTCGAACCCGGGTGCCGACACGATCTACGCCCGCGGCGACGTGCCGTTCACGGCCGATCACTGGACGAAGCTCTTCCCCGAGGTCACGCCGCCGACCGATCCGGAGACTCCGGTCGATCCCGGCACGCCGGTGACCCCGCCGGCGACGGCGCAGGGCGGCTCACTCTCCTGGGCGATCTCGTCAAGCTTCGCGAGCTACATCACCGGCAGCATCGCGCACGGCAGCATCGCCGTGACGGGCGGCGCCACGCGCTCCGGCGGTCTGTTCCAGTTCGGTCAGGCCACCGGCAGCACGTATGACGCGGCGACCGGCACGGGCACCGTGTCGTACACCGGATCGGTCCGCTTCACGGGCCATGGCGGCGTGCTCGACGTCACGATCGCGAACCCGCAGGTGCGCATCACGTCGGCGAACGCGGCGACGCTCTACGTCACGAGCGGCGGCTCGCAGGTCGCCTTCGCGAACCTCGACCTGTCGGCCGCGGTGCGCGTCACCGCCAACGGCACCGTCTCGTACTCGCGCGTGCCGGCCACGCTGACCGCGGCCGGGCGCAGCCAGGTGTTCCAGGGCTACACGACCGCCCTCGACCCGCTCGCGTTCACGATCGGCGTCGCGGCTGCCGCGCCCGCGGGTTCGACGGGCACCGTCGCGGCGGCTCCCGCGTCGACCACGCGCACGACGTCGCTCCCCGCCGCTCCGCCCGCCTCGACGGGCATCGACCTCGACGACGACACCCTCGCCGCGCTGCAGAAGGGCGAGCCGGTCACGGTCTCGGCGTCGGGCTTCACGGCGAACGAGGAAGGCATCAAGGTCGTCGTGTACTCGACGCCGACGCTCCTCGGCGAGGTGTCGGCGGATGCCTCGGGCACCGCCACGTGGACGGGTGCGCTGCCCGCCACGCTCGCCGACGGCGAGCACACCCTGACGTTCCAGGGGTCGGTGGACCGCGGCATCCGTTTCACCCTTGCCCGTGCCGCGATCGCGACCGGCTGCGTCGTCGACGCGGCGAGCCTGAACTGGGGCTTCAAGGAGACCTTCCGCACGTACATCGAGGGCATCGCCGCCGGTGGCTGGGAGCTGACCGACGTCGCCTACGAGTACCCCGAGTTCGTCTGGACCGCGGGCGCGGGAGCGGTGGATGCTGCGACCCGCACCGGTCTCGTCACCTATGGCGGCAGCATCCGTTTCACCGGTCACCAGGGTGCGCTCGACACGACGCTGTCGAACGCCCGCGTGGAGCTCGCGGGCGACACCGGATACCTGGTGTTCGACGTCACCGGCACGACGCAGGCGGGTGAGCCGGTGACGGCCGCGGGCATCCGGTTCGCCGAGTTCGCCCTGCCCGACCTCGAGGTCACCGACGACGGGCTCGTGCTCGACGCTCTCCCGGCGACCCTGACCGAGGCCGGCGCCGCCGCCTTCGGCACCTACGCGGTGGGCGACGAGCTCGACCCGGTGTCGGCGGTGCTGCCGATCGCGGCCGACTGCGCGGTCGCCGCCCCTGTCGAGGCCGAGGAGGTGCCGGTCGCCGAGGCGGCCGAGGCCTCGGCCGAGACCCTCTCGGCCGACCAGACGACGGCGCCCGCGTGGCCGTGGGCGCTCGTGGGGATCGCCCTGGCCCTCGGGATCGGCGCCGTGGTCTGGATCGTGGTCTCCCGCCGCCGTGCGACGGCCGGCGGCAACGGAGACCAGACGGCCGGCTGACCACCAGCCGTCACCCCGGCGGCGTCCCGCTCTCGGCTTCCGAGCGGGGCGCCGCCTTCCTCATGGGCGCGGTCCCGCCCGACGGGTGGGACAATGGGTGCATGCCCGAGCACAGCCAGGACCGCATCGAGACCGTGCGCGTGCGACGGGCGCCGAAGATCTCGGTGTTCCTGATCGCCGGGGCATTGGTCGGCCTCTTCGTCGCGATGATCCTCACTTTCGCGTTCAACGGCACCGCCGAGGTGAGCCCCAACACCGGCGTCCTGTACTCGCAGGGTCAGGTCTTCGGCTTCCTGGCGCTCATCTGCGCGCCGATCGGCCTCGCGCTGGGCGCCATCCTCGCGTTGATCCTCGACCGCCGTTCGCGGCGCCGCACGCACGAGGTCGCGGTCGACCACGAGCAGGTGCACGTCGACCCCGAGCCCGGCACGAACGGCCACGGCCCCGCGCACTGAGCCGGGCGGCCCTGCGCTCGGTGAGCCCTGCGGCCCTGCGGTCGGCGGCTACGCCAGTTCGGCGATGATCGGGTGGATCGCGGCGTCGAACGCCGCGACATCGCCCCGCAGTCCGTCGGTGACGGCGATCGTGAGCGAGCCGATCCACCACACCCCACGCTGATTCAGCGGCAGCACCTGCACGTTGAGCTCGAACGAGTGCGCCCGGCGGCCGACCTGCCGCTCGTGCTCGGCGATCGCGCCGGCGTAGGCGCGGTACGCGGTGCCCGTGCTGTGCGACGCCTCTTTGCGGTACCGCGCGTTCGCCGACTGCGCGAACGCGAGCGCCTCGACCGCGTGCGGCTCGAAGGCCGCGCGCAGCTCGTCGCAGCCCTCGATCGGCAGCGCCAGCGCCGTGTCGAAGCCGTCGACGAGATCGAGGGGGACCGGCGACGGGTGCGCCTGCGGCTCGACTGTCATCGCCCAGAACTCGCGCCACTGCCGTTCGAGCAGCGCCTGGGCCTCTTCGGACCGGTCGTTCGCGCGGGGAGGGATGCCGCGCAGGTGCGGCAGCTCTTCCGGAGAACGGATGCCGAGCACCTGCCGCAGATAGAGGGCGAGGAGAACCGGCTGACCGGCGTCTTCGCGGATCAGCCACTCCGGAGCACCGGCGCCGCCCATGCGGCCATTGTAGATCCGGCCATCGACGTCGCGGCGGGGCGAACCGCATCCGCCCGCTCCCGCGCGCTCCCGCCCGCTCCCGCGCCCGTCCGCTGCCGCCCGCACCCGTCCGCTGCCGTCCGCTCCCGCGCGTGCCCGCCCGCAGCCGTCCGCTGCCGCCCGCGCCCGCTGCCGCCCGCGCGCAACGCAGGGAGGGGATGTGGGGAAGGGAGGACGGACTCGCCCCATTGCATCCTCCCCTGGCTACATTTCCTCCGCTCCTCACAGGCGAGACGACGGGGACGATGTGCACCAGAGGGTCCTCCCCAACCACGCCGGGCGGTGAGTTGTGCACAGTAGCGACATCGGTTCGACCCGACGAGCCGACTGTTCCCGATGATCAGGAGGATGAAGCTGAAGGCGGAGCAACGGGCGCTGGCTCTCCTGTCCGCGGTATCCGAGGGAGGCGGAATCGTCCGTCGCGTTGCATTGGTCAAGGCCGGACACGCACAGCGGACGATCGAGGCGGCTGTCGCCGGCGGACTCCTCCGCGTCGTGCGGCGTGTCTGGGTCGCCGTTCCCAGCGTCGACCCGGTGCTTCTCAGCGCTGCGCGGGCAGGCGTCGTGGTCTCATGCGTCACGCGCGCTCGCCGCCTGGGGCTCTGGATCGCCACCGAGAGCACGGAGAAGCACGTGGCCGCGCACCCCCATGCCGGTCGCGTCGCGGTGACGAAGGGGACGCACGTCCATCGGGCCGCCCCCGTGATCCTGAGGGACCCGGCCGCGCTCGAGGACTCCATCGAGAACGCTCTCGGCCTCGTGTGCGCGTGCCAGCCGTTCGAACCCGCCCTCGCGATCGTCGAGTCCGCACTCAACAAGGGACTCGTGGAGAAGCCGGCCCTCCTGCGTCTGCCCTTCGCGCCCGGCGTGCGGAAGATCCTCGAAGTCGCCAGTCCCTACTCGGACTCGGGGCTCGAGACGTATGTCGTGACGCGGCTCCGGTGGATGAAGCTGCGCATCGTGCCCCAAGCCTGGATCGCGGGGCACCGCGTCGACTTCCTCATCGGCGAGCGACTGGTGCTGCAGGTGGACGGAGGCCATCATGTCGGGCGGCAGCGCGCGAGCGACAACACCCACGATGCGATCCTCCGCCACATGGGCTACCACGTCATCCGGGTCGGGTACATCCAGGTCATGGAGGACTGGCCCGGGGTACAGGTCCTGATCATGCAGGCGGTCGCGCAAGGGCTGCATCTCGCACCGACCGGCGCGTGATCCGTCACCGCAGGAGGAGATGTGGGCGGGGGAGGACCTCTCGGCGCAGCATCCGTCCTCCGCTCGCCAGATCTCCTCCGCTCGTCACAGGAGCCGGGTGGTCGAGGAGCGGATCATGGATGCTGCCACCCGGCCCGCGCGAGAGTCGTCACTGCGCGAGGCCCCGGCGTAACAGCGGCGGCCCCCGGCATCCGTCCAGGTGGGTCGCCGGTAGGCTGGTAGCCGTGGCCTCATCCGAACGCGATGCCCCCTCCCGCCCCGAAGAGCCCGTGAACCCGTACGCGGCCGCCGGCGTCGACACCGCCGCCGGCGACCTCGCCGTCGAACTCATGAAGTCCGCGGTGCGTCGCACCCACGGCCCCGAGGTGCTCGGAGGCGTCGGCGGCTTCGCCGGACTCTTCGACGCGGCCGCGTTCAAGGCCTAGGACAAGCCGCTGCTGGCGACCAGCACCGACGGCGTCGGCACGAAGGTCGCGATCGCGCAGGCCATCGACAAGCACGACACGATCGGGCAGGACCTCGTCGGCATGGTCGTCGACGACATCGTCGTGGTCGGCGCAAAGCCGCTCTTCATGACCGACTACATCGCCTGCGGCAAGGTCTTCCCCCAGCGCATCGCCGACATCGTCCGCGGCATCGCCGAGGGCTGCTCGGCCACCGGCACGGCCCTCGTCGGCGGCGAGACCGCCGAGCACCCGGGCCTCCTGGGTGTCAACGACTACGACGTCGCGGGCGCGGCGACCGGCGTCGTCGAGGCCGACCGCGTGCTGGGCGCGGAGCGCGTGAGAGACGGCGACGTGGTCCTCGCCCTCGCGTCGAGCGGCCTGCACTCCAACGGCTACTCGCTGGTGCGCCACATCGTGGCCGGCTCCGGCATCCAGTACGGCGACAACGCCGCCGACTTCGGCACGACGTGGGGCGAGGCCCTGCTCGAGCCGACCCGCCTCTACACGCTGCCGCTCCTCCGGCTCATCGAGGCGACCGGCGACGCCGTGCACTCGCTCAGCCACGTCACCGGCGGCGGCATCGCCGCGAACCTCGCGCGCGTGCTCCCGCAGGGCACGTGGGTCGAGGTCGACCGCTCGACGTGGTCGCCCTCGCCGGTCTTCCGCGTCCTCGCCGACCTCGGCGGCCTCGAGCTCGAGGCGACCGAGGGCACGTGGAATCTCGGCATCGGGTTCCTCGCGGTCGTGTCGGCCGACCAGGCCGAGGCCGCAGCATCCGTTCTCTCCCGTGAAGGCATCGCGACGTGGCAGGTGGGTGTCGTGCACACCGGCGACCGCCCCGCCGACGGCCACTGGGAGCAGGGCGCCAAGGGCGTCGACGGCGGCGCGGTGCGCCTCGTCGGCGCGTACGCAGACCACGCGGCTCGCTGAGCCGGGCACGAACAGCAGGAGCAGGCAACACCCATGTGCGGAATCGTCGGAATGGTGGGCCGCGGGTCCGTCAACCAGGAGATCTACGACTCCCTCCTCCTTCTCCAGCACCGGGGTCAGGACTCCACGGGCATCTCGACCGCCGAGCGCAACGGCGTCGTGCACATGCACAAGGTCAAGGGCCAGGTGCGCGAGTCGTTCCGCACGCGCGACATGCGGGCGCTCCTCGGCGAGATCGGCCTCGGCCACGTGCGCTACGCCACGAAGGGCACCGCCTCGAACGAGGAGGAGGCGCAGCCGTTCTACGTGAACGCGCCCTACGGCATCGTGCTCGTGCACAACGGCAACCTCACCAATACGCGTGAGCTCACCGAGGAGCTCTTCCACAAGGACCGCCGGCACCTCAACACGTCGTCCGACACCGAGCTGCTGGTCAACGTGCTCGCGAACGAGCTGCAGTCCTCGATCTCGAGCCTCGAGCTCGACCCGGCGCAGGTGTTCCAGGCCGTGACCCGCGTGCACGAGCGCGTCGAAGGCTCGTACGCGGCGATCGCGCTGATCGCGGGCTACGGTCTGCTCGCGTTCCGCGACCCGTTCGGCATCCGTCCGCTCATCCTCGGCAC
>JAVBUG010000311.1:0-16871 GCA_031555515.1 Microbacterium sp.
ACGCCGCTGTCGAGCAGCTGGCGAATGGTGACGACGGCCATGGCCGTTCTCCTGTTCCGGCGCGTGCGCGCCTGTTGCGGTTGTTCTCGCGCCGGCTCGCGGCCGGCGTGGCCTGGTGCCCGGCTCATTCCCGCCCTGCGCTCTCTCGGAGGCGATCGCCGGGACCGTTGGGGATGGATGCCGCGCCGCACCCTTCGTCAGACTCGGGGCTTGCGGCGCTCTGGGCACGCGGAGTCACCCCGACATGCGGAGTGCGGACCCAGTGTATCAGGAGCGGCACGCCCGCTCTTCCTCCCCCACCGGCCGATCGCGAGGGTTGTCCACGGAGTCCGCAGCCGACGTCTGTGGCTTCGTCAGCAGGGTCAGGGTGGTGTCATGCCGAAGCTCGCGCACACTCCCCCACGCCGATTCGGGCGCCGCCTGCCTGGCCGCGTCGTCGCCGTCGTCGCTGCAGCGGTCCTCGTCGCCCTCTCGCCCGCCGCGGGGGCGCGCGCCGACGCCACCGAGCCGGGCCCGGTGGCCGAGGGCGGCACGGTGTCGCTCGCGCGCGACTGGCGGTGGCCGGTGCAGCCGTCCCGCCTGGTGCACCCCTTCGTCGCACCGGCGCACGAGTACGGCCCCGGGCACCGGGGAATCGACCTCCTGCCCGTGGGGGACGCCGTCGTGCATGCCCCCGCGGCGGGGGTCGTCGCATTCTCGGGCCAGGTCGCCGGGCGCGGCGTGATCACGGTCGACCATGGCAACGGTCTCGTGTCGACGCTCGAGCCCGTCGACTCCCCGCTCCGTGCCGGGACACCGGTCGACGCGTCGGCGAGCCTCGGCACGGTCTCGGCCGGCGGGCATGCCGAGGCGGGCACGGTGCACTTCGGCGTGCGCCTCGACGGGGTCTACATCAACCCGCTCGTCCTTCTGGGCGGCGTGCCCCGCGCGGTGCTGCTCCCCTGTTGCTGACCGGGATCAGGCCCGCGGGTGCGCGAGGCGGTACGACGCGGCCAGTCTCTCGCTGGACACGTGCGTGTAGATCTGCGTGGTGCCCAGGCTCGCATGGCCCAGCATCTCCTGGACGGCGCGCAGGTCGGCACCGCCGTCGAGCAGGTGGGTCGCCGCCGAATGGCGCAGCGCGTGCGGTCCCACCTGGGCACCGAGTTCGGGGCCGAGCCGGCGCGAGACGAGGTCGTACACCGCGCGGGGCCCGATGCGTCCGCCGCGGGCGCCGAGGAAGAGGGCCGGAACTGACACGTCGTCGGCGCGTCGCGCGAGAAGTGCCGGCCTGCCGCGCACGACGTAGGCGTCGATCGCGCGCAGCGCCGGCAGCCCGAACGGCACGACCCTCTCCTTCGACCCCTTGCCCAGCACCCGCGCGGTGCGGCGGTCATGGTCCAGGTCGCCGACGTCGAGTCCGCACAGCTCCGAGACGCGCACCGCCGCTCCGTACAGCAGCTCGAGCATCGCATGATCGCGCAGCGCGACCGGGTCGCCCTCGGCGGCCGTCGCGGCCAGGCGGTCGAGCATCCCGCTCATCGTGTCGGCCGTGGCGACCTTCGGCAGCGTCTTCGCGCGCTTCGGCGCAACGAGGCGAAGACTCGGGTCCGCGGGGATCGCACCGGTCTCGGTCGCCCAGGCGAAGAAGCCACGGACGGCAGCCGTGCGACGCGCGATCGTCGCGCGGCTGTCGCCCCGCTGGACCGCGTGCCACAACCAGTCGCGGAGGCTCTCGAGATCTACGGCGGCGAGTTCGACCGCGCCGCAGGCCGCGGCCAGTCCGTCGAGGTCGGAGCGGTACGCGCGTACCGTGGCCGGCGAGAGGCGGCGCACGTCCGCGAGGTGACGCAGATACGCCGCGGCTCCCTCGGGGATGTCCATGCGTCCAGCATGGGCCAGGGTCGGCAGCCGACCGCAGTGCGACGCGCCTTCGCGCGCACCGCGTCCGGCCGCGTCACGCGGCGCGCCACGCGCCCGTCAGCCTCCCATCCGCGCCAGCCGCCACCCCTCGACGCCGCGCTCGACCGCTCCGTCGAGCCCCAGCAGCCCGAGGATGCCCTCGACGACATCGGCCACCATCCCCGCACGGCGCGCGATCTCGCGGGCGTCCCGCCACACCCGGGTGCTCATGGCATCCTTCACACGGGTCGCGTCACCCGTGTAGGTCCCGCGCGCGGCGGTCGCAGCATCCGTCCCCCCGGTCATGCCGAGCAGCTCTCGCACGTCGTCCGCACTCGTGATGCACTGCGCGCCGTACTCGCGGATGAGCCGGTGCGTACCCGCCGACGTCGCCGACGTGATCTGACCGGGCACGGCGCCGAGCGGACGCGACAGCGTGGCCGCGTGGCCGGCGGTGTTGAGCGATCCGCTGCGCCACCCGGCTTCGACCACGACGGTGGCGGCGGAGAGCGCGGCGATCAGGCGATTGCGCTGGAGGAAGCGCCACTTCGTCGGCGCGGACCCGCACGCGACCTCGCTCACCACCACACCCCGCCGGGCCACGTCGTCGATCAGCTGGGTGTGCCCGGCGGGATACGCGCGGTCCGCACCGCCTGCGAGCAGCGCAACCGTCAGGCCGCCCGCCAGCAGCGCAGCACGGTGGGCCGAGCCGTCGATGCCGTAGGCGCCGCCCGAGACGACGGCGATGCCGCTGCCCGCCAGCTCGGCCGCGAGCTCCCGCGCCACGTGGTCGCCGTAGTGGGAGGCCGCCCGGGCGCCGACGATCGCGACGGATGCCTGAAGCCGCGGCAGCGCCGACGCGTCGCCCCTCACCCACAGGCACAGCGGCGCGTGAGCGCCGAGGTCGTCCAGCTGCATCGGCCACTCGGGATCGGCCCGGGTGACGAGTCTCACTCCGCGCGCCGATGCCGTGGCCAGCGACTCGGCGACAGTGGCGGCCGACAATCGCGGCAGCCACCGCTTGCGCGCCTCCGCTGCCTCCTTCGGCGCGACCTCGGCGAGATCGTCGCCCGCCAGCACCGCCTCCAGGCTCGCGACCGGGCCGCGGGCGGCGATGATCCGCCCGGCGACCGAGTCGCCCGGCTCGATGAGCTGGCACCACACGACCGTCGCATACCGCTCCCGCGCCCCGTCCGGGTCCTCCTCGACGCCCGCGGGCGCCAGCGCGCGCCGGGCGGCGTCCGCACTCAGATCGAACGCGATCACAGTGCGATCCCCTTCTTGAGGTAGAGCGCGCGCCCGACGTGCTCCGCGCCGAGCTGGCCGCGTCCGTCGATGTCTGCCAGCGACCAGGCGACGCGCAGCACTCTGTCGTAGCCGCGCACCGTCAGCGCGCCGCGGTGGAGCGCGACGTCGAGCGGTCGCCGGATGACCGGGGGCGGCGCGGCGGGTCCCTCGCGCAGCCACGTTCCCGGTACGTGGGCGTTCATCGTCCACGGCGTCTCGGCGAGGCGGTGGCGGGCACGTGCGCGCGCCTCGGCGACCTGCGCCTTCGCCGCGGCGGTGGAGATCGTCGGCACGCCGCCGCGCTGCGCAACCGCGACGCGGGTGAGGGTCAGCTCGATGTCCATGCGGTCCAGCAGCGGACCCGACAGCCGGCCGAGGTAGCGGCGGATCGCGGCGGGCGGACACGTGCAGGTGCCGCCGCGGATGCCGTAGTCGCCGCACGGGCAGGGGTTCGTGGCGAGCACGAGCTGGAACCGCGCCGGATACTGCGCATGGGCGCCGGCGCGATCGATCGTGATGGAGCCGGACTCGAGTGGCTGTCGCAGCGCGTCGAGCGCGCTGGTGGCGAATTCGCCCGCCTCGTCGAGGAACAGCACACCCTCGCTCGCGCGTGCGATCGCGCCCGTGCGCACGACGCGCGAGCCTCCGCCCACGAGCGCGGCCACACTCGCGCTGTGGTGGGGTGCGACGAACGGCGGTGTGCGGGACAGCTCGGCGACCCGCGAGCCCGCCAGGCTGCGGATCGAGGCCGCCGCCAGAGCGGCGCGGTCGTCGAGATCGGGAAGGATGCCCGGGAGCCGCCGGGCGAGCATCGTCTTGCCCGCGCCCGGTGGCCCGCACATGAGGAGGTGGTGCCCGCCGGCGGCCGCGACCACGAGCGCCTCCACGGCATCGCGCTGCCCGATCACCTCCGCGAGGTCGAGGACGTCATCCGGCGCGTCCTCGTCGTCGGGAAGGGTCACCGGGTCGACGTCGGCGACCTCGACGTCACCGCCGTGCCAGGCGATCACCTGCGCCAGATTGACAGCGGCGAGCACCTCGACGCCGTCGACGAGCGACGCCTCGGGCCCGTTGGCGTGCGGCACGACGACGCGTCGATGCCCCGCCCGCCTCGCCGCGACCACTGCGGGCAGCACCCCGGGGACGGGCCTGAGGCGGCCGTCGAGTCCGAGCTCGCCGATGTGGACCGCGGACGCCACCGAGCCGGCGTCCATGGAGGTCTCGGTCGCGAGAGAGGCCACCGCGATGGCGACGTCGAACCCGGACCCCTGCTTCGGCAGGCTCGCGGGCGACAGGTTGACGGTGAGTCGCCGTCGCGTGAGAGGCGTGCCGCTGTTCGCACAGGCGTTGTGCACGCGCTGGACCGACTCGCCGAGCGCCTTGTCGGGAAGCCCGATGATGCGGAAGTCGGGTGCCTGATTCGAAAGGTCCGCCTCGACCTCGACGCACTCGCCCTCGGCGCCGACGAGCGCGACGGCCCACGTGCGCGCGACCTTCACGGCACCTCCACGTCGACGAGGTGCTCCAGGCGCGCCGTGCGAGGGTCGGGACCGACGAGGCCGACCGCGTCGATGCGCAGCCGCCGCCCCTGGACGAGCTCGCGGTGCGCACTCGCCCAGGCGATCGAGAGCCGCCAGAGCCTGCCCCGCTTGCGTGCGTCGATGGCCTCGAACGGGTGCCCGAACTCCTCGCCCCGGCGGGTCTTCACCTCGACGACGACGACAGCGGACCGGTCGGCGACCACGAGATCGATCTCGCCGTCCCGGCATCGCCAGTTGCGGGCGAGCACGGTGAAGCCCTGCTCCTCGAAGTATCGTGCGGCGCGTTCCTCGCCCGCACGCCCGAGAACGTCTTTATCTGCCATTCCGGCATCGTCGCGCGCGCGGGCAGCCGCGCGGACGCGGGAGCGCGGCATCCGTTCAGAACTCGGAAAGTGCCCTGGGAAGGCCGGTCTGGGGAGGAGGCGTCAGTCTCGCTCAGGTGTCGAGCGAGAGCTCTTCGGGAAGGTGGAAATCGCGGCGCGACAGCTCCTCCACGTTGACGTCCTTGAACGTCAGCACGCGCACCGCCTTCACGAAGCGGTCGGCGCGGTAGATGTCCCACACCCAGACGTCGGACATCGAGATCTCGAAGTAGAAGTCGTGCTCGGTGTCGCGGCGCACGACGTTGACCTCGTTCGCGAGGTAGAAGCGCCGCTCCGTCTCGATCACGTACTGGAACTGCGAGACGACATCGCGGTACTCGCGGTACAGAGCGAGTTCGAGCTCGCGGTCGTAGTCTTCGAAGACCTCGTCATCCATGGTGAATCCATCCTATGGGCGCGAGCGGGTGCGGCGACCCGCGTGCGCGTGTGGCGAACGCTCAGAAGAGCGTCGGCGCCTCGGCGATCGACCACGATGCCCGGTGGTGCCGGCTGATGCCGTGCGTGCGGATCGCCTCGCGATGATCGGGGCTGGCGTAGCCCTTGTTGCGTGCCCAGTTGTATGCGGGCAGCTCGTCGTGCAGTTCGGTCATCAGGCGGTCGCGCGCGACCTTCGCGATGACGGATGCTGCGGCCGCGGACGCGCAGTCGCGGTCGGCCTTGATCACCGGGCGCACGGTGAGGCCCCACTCCCCGGCGGGACGTATGTAGTCGTAGGTGCCGTCGAGGATCACGATGGCGTCCTCGGGCACGACGCCGTGCGCGCGGAGATCCGCGATGGCGCGCACGGAGGCCAGCCCGAGTGCGCGCATGATGCCGATCTCGTCGATCTCTTCGGAGGTCGCCCACCCGACGGCGCTCGCAGCCACCCACGACGCCGCACGCGCCGCGACATCGGCGCGCTTGAGCTCCGGCACCAGCTTGGAGTCGCGCAGCCCCTGCGGGATGCGCTTGCGCGATCTCGGGGCGTCCACGACCGCCGCACCGACGGCGACGGGTCCGGCCAGGGCGCCTCGCCCCACTTCGTCGCACGCGATGACGAGCGTGTGCTCGCGCAGGAGCCGGCGCTCGAGCGTGAGGCGGGGCTCGGCGACGGTCACTGCCCGCCGCCCTCCGGCTCCGCGTCGGGAACCCCGGCGAACACGTCGTGATGGAAGTCGAGGAGCCCGAAGCGGTCGAACGGCCACGTCACCAGGAACGCGCGTCCGACGAGGTTGTCGATCGGGACGAAGCCCTTGCCGGGCTGATCGGTGTTGTAGCGGGAGTCCTTGGACCGGTAGCGGTTGTCGCCGAGCACCCAGAGGCTCCCGGCGGGGACCGTGACGTCGAACGCGTCGCCCGAGGCCGCTGTCTCGCCGCTGGGAAGCTTGAGGTAGGCGGTCTCGTCGATCGGCACGTCGTTGACGGTGATCTGGCCGATGGCATTGCAGCAGACGACGTGGTCGCCCGGCAGGCCGATGATGCGCTTCACCAGGTGGTCGTCGCTGTCAGGCGCGGCGAGGCCGACGAGCGACAGCAGCCACTCGACGCCCTCGACCACCGGCGGGCGCGGCGGCTCGGTGCTGGGAGGCAGCCAGCCGCCCGGATCCTGGAAGACGACGATGTCGCCGCGTTCGTAGCTGTTGAACCGCGGCGTGATCTCGTCGACGAGAATGCGGTCCTTGATGTGGAGCGTGTCCTCCATCGATCCCGACGGGATGTAGAACGAGCGCACGATGAACGTCTTGACGACGAGCGAGACGAGCACCGCGATCAGGATGATCACCACGACGTCGCGCAGGAACACCAGCCAGCCCCGACGACGCGGCTGAATGGTCGCGGCGGGCTCGGGCCCGGGCGCCGGCTCGGCCGGAGCCGACTTCTCGGTCGTCATGAGTTCCTTCACGGGCGCCGACGGTCGCGGCGACCCCGCCTTCAAGGGTCGCACACTCCGGCCCTTCCGGAGTACGACGAAGCCCCGGACCTGAACAGTCCGGGGCTTCGCGAAAACGCTGCGGGAGAGGCGTCAGTTGCTCTCGCGCTTCTCCTTGATCTTGGCCTTCTTGCCACGGAGGTTGCGCAGGTAGTACAGCTTCGCGCGACGAACGTCACCACGGGTCACGACCTCGATGTGGTCGATGACCGGGGAGTGCACCGGGAAGGTGCGCTCGACGCCCACCTGGAAGCTGATCTTGCGGACCGTGAAGGTCTCGCGCACGCCGTCGCCCGAGCGGCCGATGACGACGCCCTGGAAGACCTGGATGCGCGAGCGGGTGCCCTCGGTGATGTTGACGTGCACCTTCACGGTGTCGCCGGCGTTGAAGGCGGGGATGTCGGAGCGGAGCGAAGCCGCGTCGACGGCGTCGAGGATCTGCATGATCGTCTCTCTCTGCGGCCGCCACAGGTCGACCGCGGGAAGGATGGTAAAAGGACTGAGTGTGCCGCAGGCCTCCGGCGTGACGCCGTCCAGCTGGTTCCCCTGAGGCAGAACCGGTCAGGGCACAAACAACCATTCTGCCATGGATGCCGCACCCCGCCAAACCGCGTCAGCCCGAGGGCGGAGTCTGCTTCTCCGAGATGACGATGACCTCGCGCGGGGCAGCCTCCGGCGCGTCGGTCTGTGCAGGGATGTAGGCGACCCCTTCGGTGGTGTGCAGGACGAATCGCGAGGGCCGCGCCTCGCTCCACAGCTGCCACAGCTCGAGCCAGAAGAGGCCTACACCGGCGAGGATCGCCACGACCATGACCGGCGCCCACCAGGCCTCGGCGAAGAAGCCGAGCGAGATGACGAGCAGATGCCAGACGGTGAACCCGAGCACGTCCCACCAGGAGACGGCACGGTGAGCCCGCACCGTGCCACGGGCCCGGACCAGGAGCGTGAGCAGGAGCTGCCACAGGAACACGCCCGGAATGGCGAGGAACAGCACCCAGAGGAACGCCCACCCGCCGGCGTTGAACACGGCCCATCCGACGAGGAGCCACAGCGGCAGCAGGAAGGCGGCCGGGATCAGCCAGCCGAAGAACGCGCGACGCAGCCACATGCCACTGATGCTACGCCCGCACACGACCGCCGTGGTCCGCTTCCGCGCGCCGCGGAGCATCCTCCCAGCCCCGCGCCCACGGGTCCGACAGAATGGAGGGGAACGAGAGGACCCCCCACATGATCGAGTTGCGCACGCCTGCCGAGATCGAGGCGATGAAGCCCGCCGGGCGGTTCGTCGCCGAGACCCTCGCGACGCTGCGCGACGAGACCAAGGTGGGCACGAACCTCCTCGCGATCGATCGTCGCGCGCACGACCTCATCCGCCGGGCCGGTGCCGAGTCGTGCTATATCGACTACCACCCTTCTTTCGGCGCCCGCCCCTTCGGGAAGGTCATCTGCACCTCGGTGAACGACGCCGTCCTGCACGGGCTCCCCTTCGACTACACACTGCGGGACGGCGATCTCGTCTCGCTCGACTTCGCGGTGTCCATCGACGGCTGGGTGGCCGACTCGGCGGTCTCGTTCGTCGTGGGCACGCCGCGCGACGAGGCTCTCGCGCTCATCGACACGACGGAGCGCGCGCTGGCCGCCGCGCTCGGCGCGGCGACGGTCGGCAACCGCATCGGCGACATCTCGGCATCGATCGCCGCGGTCGCACACGCCGACGGCTACTCGATCAACACCGACTTCGGCGGCCACGGCGTGGGTCGCGAGATGCACGGCGATCCGCACGTCGCCAATGACGGCAAGGCCGGCCGCGGCTACCCGCTTCGCGCGGGTCTGGTGCTCGCGCTCGAGCCCTGGTTCCTCCAGACGACCGACGAGCTCGTCACCGACCCCGACGGCTGGACGCTGCGGTCGACCGACGGATCGCGCGGCGCGCACTCCGAGCACACCGTCGCGATCACCGAGGCCGGCCCGATCGTCCTCACCGACCGCTCCTGGCTCGGCGTCGCCTGACCCGCCCACGCACCTGATCCGCCGGGTCAGGTGCGCAGTTCCGCGCGGGGAGCGTGCGCAGGCGTGCCGGCGCCCGCGAGTGCCGCGAGCGACGCCGCCACCGAGTGATCGACCTCGAGCTCGACGCGGGGGTGCTCGCTGAGCACGATGAGCGACTTCGCGGCCAGGCGCAGCGTGTCGCCCGGCTCGATGAGCGCCGAATCGGCCCGCTCCCCCGCGGTGTCGATGACGACCTCCCAGTCGGGGCTGAACTCGACCACGGGGATCCGGAAATCGATGATGTCGTCGCCGGCGTTGAAGAGCACGATGAAGTGGCGGTCGCGGATCGGCTCGCCACGGCGGTCCTTCTCGCGGATGCCCTGACCGTTGAGGAACACGCCGACCGCGCGCCCGAAGCCCGATTCCCAGTCGTCCGGCTGCATGAGCGTCCCGTCGGGACGCAGCCACGCGATGTCCTGGATCGGGACGCCCTCGTCACGCCGAACCGGGCGGCCCTCGAAGAAGCGCCGGCGGCGGAACGTGGGGTGGTCACGCCGCAGCCGGCTCATCGCCGCGGTGAACTCGAGCAGAGGCCGGTCCGCAGCATCCCAGTCGATCCAGGTGATCTCGTTGTCCTGCGCGTAGCCGTTGTTGTTGCCCTGCTGGGTGCGGCCGAGCTCGTCGCCGTGCAGCAGCATGGGCACGCCTTGACTCAGCATGAGGGTCGCGATGAAGTTGCGCTGCTGGCGGGCCCGCATCGTCAGGATCGCGGGGTCGTCGGTCGGCCCCTCGACGCCGAAGTTGTCGGAGCGGTTGTCGTCGGCGCCGTCGCGGCCGTCCTCGCCGTTGGCGTCGTTGTGCTTCTCGTTGTACGACACGAGATCGCGCAGCGTGAATCCGTCATGAGCCGTGACGAAGTTGACGGATGCTACGGGCCGGCGTCCCGAGTGCTCGTAGAGGTCGCTCGACCCGGTGAGGCGGGAGGCGAACTCGCCGAGCGCCTGCGGCTCGCCGCGCCAGAAGTCGCGGACCGTGTCGCGGTACTTGCCGTTCCACTCGGTCCACTGGGGCGGGAAGTTGCCGACCTGGTACCCGCCGGGACCGACGTCCCACGGCTCGGCGATCAGCTTCACCTGAGAGACCACCGGGTCCTGCTGGACGAGCTCGAAGAAGGTCGACAGCCGATCGACATCGTAGAACTCGCGCGCGAGGGCCGAGGCGAGGTCGAAGCGGAACCCGTCCACGTGCATGTCGAGCACCCAGTACCGCAGCGAGTCCATGATGAGCTGCAGCGAGTGCGGGTTGCGCACGTTCAGGCTGTTGCCGGTGCCGGTGTAGTCCGTGTAGTAGCGCTTGTCGTCGTCGAGCTTGTAGTACGCGGCGTTGTCGATGCCGCGCATCGAGAGCGTCGGTCCGAGGTGGTTGCCCTCGGCGGTGTGGTTGTAGACGACGTCGAGGATCACCTCGATGCCCGCGGCATGCAGCGCGCGCACCATCCCCTTGAACTCCTGCACCTGCTGCCCGCGATCGCCCGTCGCGGCGTAGCGGTTGTGCGGCGCGAAGTAGGAGACGGAGTTGTACCCCCAGTAGTTCGACAGCCCCTTGTCCTGGAGCACCGCGTCGTCGACGAACTGGTGCACCGGCATCAGCTCGATCGCGGTGACGCCGAGCTTCGTCAGGTGCTCGATGATCGCGGGGTGCGCGACGGCGCTGTAGGTGCCGCGCATGTCCTCCGGGATCGCGGGGTGGCGCTCTGTGAGTCCGCGCACGTGCGCCTCGTAGATGAGCGTCTCGGAGTACGGTGTGCCCGGCCGCCGGTCGCCCGCCCAGTCGAAGAACGGGTTCACGACGACGCCCTTGATCATGTCGCCGGCGGAGTCCTCGTCGTCGCGCGAGTCCGGATCGCCGAACGTGTAGCCGTAGACCGGCTGGCCCCACGTGACCGCGCCTTCGACGGCCTTCGCGTACGGATCGAGGAGCAGCTTCGCGGGGTTGAAGCGCAGACCGTTCGCGGGATCGTACGGGCCGTGCACGCGGTAGCCGTAGCGCTGCCCGGGCTGGATGTTCGGCACGTAGGTGTGCCAGACGAACGCGTCGACCTCGACGAGCTCGAGGCGGGTCTCGGCGCCGCGCTCGCCGAACAGGCAGAGCTCGACGCGCTCGGCGCCCTCGCTGAACAGCGCGAAGTTCGTGCCGCTCCCGTCGAATGTCGCTCCGAGTGGATATGCCGATCCCGGCCACGTGTGCATCGCTGTTTCCCCCGCCGTGTTGCTCCCGCCACCCTATCGAGGGCGGATGGCGAGGATCGCGGCATCCGCCCGCTTCTCCTCACGTCGGGCGAGCGGCACGTGTGATCGAAACGTTCGCTCGGGGTAACCGCCCGCGGTCGGGCGGTGAAACACCGCGCTCGTAGCGTCGGCATCACTGAGACGTCCGCCCCCGAGGAGGAGCCATGGCCCACCGCGACCGTGTCAACAGCCGGAAACATGACGCTGACGCCGCTGCAACATCACCGGCGTACGGTGACCGCATGAACGAGACCCCTGCCCTCGGCACCCACGTGGTGATCGTCGGCGCGGGCATGGTCGCGCACCGCTTCGTCGAGAGCCTGCTCAGCCGGGCCGGCGAGGAGTGGCGCATCACGCTCATCGGCGAGGAGGAGCGCCACCCTTACGACAGGGTGGGCCTGACCGGGTTCTTCGCCGGCGCCTCCCCCGAGGACCTCGAGCTCGAGCGCGCGGTGCTCGACGACGAGCGCGTACGGTTCCTCCGCGGCGAGGCCGTCACCCGCATCGACCGCGCCGCACGCCGCGTGACCACCCGCAGCGGCACCAGCGTCGCCTACGACCGGCTCATCCTCGCCACGGGGTCGTACGCCGCCAAGCTCGCAGTGGACGGCTTCGGCCTCGAGGGCTGCTTCGTCTACCGCACGCTCGACGACGTCGAGAAGCTCGAGGAGTTCGTGCAGCGCCGCTCTGCCGAGCTCGGGCGTCCGCTCGTCGGCACCGTGATCGGCGGCGGACTCCTCGGACTCGAGGCCGCGGGCGCCCTGCAGGGCCTCGACGTCGACTGCACCGTGGTGCAGTCCTCCGACCGGCTGATGTCGGCTCAGCTCGATCTCCCCGCGGGCAACGCCCTGCGGCGCCTCATCGAGTCGCGTGGCATCGCGGTCCGGACCGAGGCCGTCACCACGCGCCTCGACCCCGACCGCTCCGGCCAGGTCACGGGCCTCGAGTTCCGTGACGGCAGCTACGCGCGCACCGACGTCGTGGTCTTCACCGTGGGCGTCCGGCCGCGTGACGAGCTCGCGCGCAACGCGGGTCTCGACGTGCACCCGCGCGGTGGCGTGCTGATCGACGCCGGGTGCCAGACCTCCGACCCGCGGGTGCTCGCGATCGGCGAGGTCGCCAACTACGACGGCATGTGCGTCGGCCTCGTCGCACCGGGCTATGCCATGGCAGAGGTCGCCGCGACGCGGCTGCTCGGGGGCGACGCGTCCTTCCCCGGCTACGATCTGTCGACCAAGCTCAAGCTGTCGGGCGTCGACGTGGCGAGCTTCGGCGACGCGTTCGCCGAGACCCCCGGCGCGCTCGACGTCACGTACGCCGACCCGGTGGCCGGCGTCTACAAGAAGCTGGTGCTCTCGGACGACGCGAAGACCCTGCTCGGCGGAATCCTCGTCGGCGACGCGTCGGCGTACGGCTCGCTGCGCCCCCTCGTCGGCGGCGCGCTGGGCGGTGACCCGGCCGCCTACCTCATGCCCGAGGGCGGCGTCGCCGCGCCGACGGGCGACCTCCCCGACGAGGCGCTGGTGTGCTCGTGCAACAGCGTCACCGCCGGCGCGATCCGCGGCGCCGTGCACGACGAGGGCTGCACGGATGTCGCGGCCGTCAAGTCCTGCACGAAGGCCGGGGCGGCGTGCGGCTCGTGCGTGATGATGGTCAAGAAGATCGTCGGCACGGAGCTCGCGAAGTCGGGTGCGGCGCTCAGCAACGCGATCTGCGAGCACTTCGACATGTCGCGCCGCCAGCTGTTCGACGCCGTCCGCGTATCGGGCCTCACGACCTTCAGCGCCGTCATCGAGCGCTTCGGCAGCGGCCGCGGCTGCGACATCTGCAAGCCGGCACTCGCCAGCATCCTGTCGACGCTCGTGCGCGGCCACGTGCTCGAGGGCGAGAACGCCACCCTGCAGGACACCAACGACCACGTCATGGCCAACCTGCAGAAGGACGGCAGCTACTCGGTGGTCCCCCGCATCCCCGGCGGCGAGATCACGCCCGAGGGACTGCTGGTGATCGGGCAGGTCGCGAAGGACTTCGGTCTCTACACGAAGATCACCGGCGGGCAGCGGATCGACATGTTCGGCGCCCGCCTCGAGCAGCTGCCCGAGATCTGGAAGCAGCTCGTGGACGCCGGGTTCGAGTCGGGCCACGCGTACGGCAAGTCGCTGCGCACGGTGAAGTCGTGCGTGGGCTCGACCTGGTGCCGCTACGGCGTCCAGGACTCGGTCGGCATGGCGGTGCAGCTCGAGCTGCGCCATCGCGGCCTGCGCTCCCCGCACAAGATCAAGCTCGGCGTCTCCGGCTGCGCGCGCGAGTGCGCGGAGGCGCGCGGCAAGGACGTGGGCGTCATCGCCACCGAGGCGGGCTGGAACATGTACGTCGGCGGCAACGGCGGCTTCACCCCCCGCCACGCGGTGCTGCTCGCCGAGGGGCTCAGCGACGACCAGCTGCTCACCGCGATCGACCGGTTCCTGATGTACTACATCTTCACCGCCGACCGCCTGCAGCGCACCGCGCCCTGGTTCGAGGACCTGGACGGCGGCATCGAGGGCCTCCGCGAGGTCATCTTCGACGACAGCCTCGGCATCTGCGCGGACCTCGACGCCGCCATGGAAGCCCACCTCGACTCGTACGAGGACGAGTGGAAGGCGACCCTCGAAGACCCCGAGAAGCTTCGCCGGTTCGCGTCGTTCGTCAACGCGCCGACCACCCCCGACCCCTCGCTGGCCTACACCGCCGAGCGCGGACAGCCCCGACCCGCCACCGAGGACGAGCGCGCCGATTCGCGCGTGCTCATCGCCGGAACGACCCTGGAGGTGCGCCGATGACCCTCGTCGACCCGCAGACGGCCGAGTACACCGCCCCCGACGGCTGGGTGCGCGTGTGCGCGCTCGACGATCTCGAAGTGGAGCGTGGCCGTGCCGCCCTCCTGGGCGGCACGCAGATCGCGCTGTTCCTCCTCCACGGCCCCGACGGGTCGGCGGGACGCGTCCACGCCGTCTCCAACCTCGACCCTTACAGCCACGCGCACGTCATCTCGCGCGGCATCGTCGGCACCCGGCAGGACGTGCCCACGGTCGCCTCGCCGATGTACAAGCAGGTCTTCGATCTGCGCACCGGCATCTGCCTCGACACGCAGGGCAAGGAGCCGAAGAGCCTGCACGTGTGGCCCGTGGCCGTCGACGACGGGCACGTCCTGGTCCGCTGGGAGGGCGAGCGATGACCGGGCGCGCGAAGACCACCGTCGGGCGCGTCGACCTCATCGGCGGCGGCCCCGGACCCATCGACCTGCTCACGCTGCGCGCGTGGCGCCTGCTCACCCGCGCGGAGGTCGTCGTGATGGACCGTCTCGGTCCGACGGACATCCGCGACCACGTCGGCCCGGACATCGAGATCATCGACGTCGGCAAGCTCCCCGGCCACCACCCGGTGCCGCAGGACGAGATCAACGAGCTGCTCGTCGACCGCGCCCGTGCGGGCAAGCGCGTGGTGCGACTCAAGGGCGGCGATCCCTTCGTCTTCGGCCGCGGCGGCGAAGAGGTGGCCGCATGTCTGGCCGCGGGCATCCCCGTCGACGTCGTTCCCGGCATCTCGAGCGCTGTCGCGGTGCCGCAGGCAGCCGGCATCCCGATCACCCATCGCGGTGTCGCGGGAGCGGTGCACATCGTGAACGGGCCGTCAGAGGTGACCGAGGCGACGCTCGCGGCCCTCCGCGACGACAGCGTGACGACCGTCATCCTCATGGGCGTCGGAGCTCTGCCCCGCATCGTGTCGGACGCCCTTCACGCCGGGGTGCCGGCCGACCGCCCCGTCGCGATCGTCGAGCGCGGGCATCACCGCGACCAGCGCACGACGCGCAGTACCCTGGGGTCGGTCGTGGTCGACGCGGGCCTCGCAGGGGTGCGCAACCCCGCGGTCATCGTGGTCGGCGAGGTCGCTCGCGCCGGGCTGCTGCTTCCCGACCCCCAACTGGCAGGTGACATCGTCCTTTGAGCTCCACCCCACGCCCCACCCTCTCGGCCGCCCTCGACGGCTGCACGATCGTCATCGCCGTCGATCGTCGCTCCTCCGAGCTGGCCGCTGCGCTCGAGCGTCACGGCGCCCAGGTGCGCCACGCTCCCGCGCTGACGATCGTGCCCCACATCGACGACGACGCCCTGATCGCCGCGACGCGCGAATTGATCGCGCTGCAGCCCGATGTGGTCGTCGCGACGACCGGCGTGGGCTTCCGCGGCTGGATGGAAGCCGCCGATGAAGCCGGACTGCTCGACGACCTCCACGCGGCGCTGTCCCGTGCCCAGATCGTCGCCCGCGGCCCCAAGGCCCGCGGTGCGATCCAGCAGGCCGGTCTCACCGCGGACTGGGTGGCGGAATCCGAGACCTCGGCCGAGCTCGGCGAGTACCTCCTCGCCGAGGGCGTATCCGGCCGGCGGGTCGCGGTCCAGCATCACGGGTCGGGCGCCGACGGGCTCGACGAGCTTTTCGAGGGCGCCGGCGCCGACGTGGTGAGCCTCACCGTGTACCGCTGGGGTCCTCCCCCGGATCCCGTCGCCGTCTCACGCTCCGTCGTCGCCGCCGCGCAGGGCGAAGTCGACGCGGTGCTCTTCACGTCCGCCCCCGGCGCCGCCGAGTGGATCACCGCGGCCCGGCAGGAGGGTGTGCTCGACGAGATCGTCGACCGCGAGGCGGAGGGCCGCCTGCTCATGGCCGCCGTCGGGCCGATCACCGCCGGCCCGTTGCAGGACGCGGGACTTCGGCCGCTGATCGCCGAGCGGGGGCGCCTCGGCTCGCTGGTGCGGGCGGTCGTCACGCACTTCGGCGGTGGCGGCGCGGCGTCGCTCCCGACCTCTGCGGGGCGTCTCGAACTGCGCAGCACGGGCATCGTGCTGGACGGCCGGCACATCCCGCTGTCGCGCAGCGCCACCGACATCGTCGCCGCGCTGTTCGACGCGCAGGGCGGGGTCGTGTCACGGCCTCGCCTGCAGGCGGCGCTGCCCCGCTCGGGCGAGAACACCCACGCCGTCGAGATGGCGGTGGCACGACTGCGCGAGTCGCTGGGCGTTCCCGACCTCGTGAAGACCGTGGTCAAGCGCGGCTACCGGCTCAACGTGATCGACCCCGTCTGACGCGCCGCCGGAGGCGGCCGTCAGGCCGCGGGGTCAGGCTCCTGGAGCAGGTCGGGCCGATGCGCCCGCGTGCGCTCGAGGCTCTGCTCGTGGCGCCACGCCGCGATCGCACCGTGGTGGCCGCTGAGCAGCACCGGCGGCACCTCGAGCCCTCGCCACTCGGCGGGCTTCGTGTAGCTCGGGTACTCGAGCAGGCCGAGCTCGTGCGACTCCTCGACGAGGCTCTCGGGGTTGCCGACGACGCCCGGGATCAGCCGCGACACGGCCTCGATCACGGCCATCGCGGCGACTTCTCCCCCGTTGAGCACATAGTCGCCGAGGCTGACCAGCCGCACGCGCCCGCGCGCGGCGTAGTGGTCGACGACGCGCTGGTCGATGCCCTCGTAGCGCCCGCACGCGAACAGCAGGTGGCGCTCGCGCGCGAGATCCCGGGCGATGGACTGCGTGAAGAGCGTCCCGGCCGGGCTCGGCAC
>JAVBUG010000387.1:0-6547 GCA_031555515.1 Microbacterium sp.
CGTGGTTTCTCGGCGCGCAGGTGGTTTCTCACGCCGGGGCAGCGCACGCGGTGATGGGACGGGTGGATGCTGCGGGCCCGCCGCTGCGCGGGATCAGCGCGCGAGCGCGTGGCGATGAGAGGAGACGCGCTCGGCGAAAGCGGGGCACCCGGCCGCGGTGAGCGCCTCCGTGAGGGACTCGGGAGCGTGGGGCGACCGCCGTGCGAGTTGCCCGGAAGTGACGTGCCGGACGTCGGCGTACGCGGTGTCGTCGATGAGGCACAGGAACTCGTCGGGGGTGTAGACCTCGAACGACTGCGGGTCGCCGGTCTCGCCCCCACCGCCGCGCGCCGAGACCAGCAGGTGCGCTCCGGCGACCGTGGCGTCGGCCGCAGCGCGGCGGGGCTCGACGGCTGCGTCCAGGTCGAGGTCGGGCTCGACCCCGCCGATCACCTCGTCGAGGCTCGAGACGAGGAGTTCGAGACGCCGCGGCGCGGCTGCCCGGCGCGCGGACTCGGGCCGCGACCACAGCCGGACGGAGTCCGCCACCGCGCCCGCCGACGAATGCAGCTGGAACGACCCGGTCTCATCGCGCAGCAGCGCGAGCCACGCGTACGGGGTGCGCGCGGCGAGGACGTCGCTGTCGACGAACACACGGTGCAGCACCCGGTCAGACTACCCACGCGAGGTTGTCAATCCGATCCGAACTCGTCGTCGAGGTCGCGCAGAGCGTCGAGCGCGTCGCGGCGTGCGCGCGCGCGGCTTCGCCGCAGCGCCAGCACGTCGGCGGTGCGCAGCCGGGTGTGCGTTCCCACCTGGTGGGCCGCGAGCTCGCCGGTTCGCACCAGCTTCATCAGAGTCGGCCGCGAAACCCCCACGAGCTCGGCGGCCACGGTGGTGGTCAGCTCGTCGGGCAGCGGCACGACCGACACCCGGCCGCGGGCCAGTCCCCTCAGGACCTGGGCCAGGAACGAGCTCAGATCTGCCGGGAGCACGGTCTCTGCGCCGTCCTCCGTGGCGATGGTGATCCCGGCGGCGTCGCCGACGGCGAGCCCCCCGAGGAGGTCGGCGGCCTGCTCGCGCAGGCCCTCTTCGACGAAGACTGTCCCGTTCGACAACAACACGCTCATACGGCCCCCCGACCTGTATCGCGCACCACCCCTGAGCGCTCAACAGGGCAATGCTATCCGGTTGCAGCTACAGGTGGAGGCTTTGCAGTTACAAGTGCAACGCGCTAGCGTCGCCCGAGACCGGATCGCCGACGAGGGGACAGGACACACGTGGATGCGGTAGCGCTCAAGCGGACCTGGAGCCAGGTCGCCGCCCACGGGGACGCGGTCCCCGGGTATTTCTACGCGCACCTCTTCCTCGCCCACCCCGAGACCCGCGACCTCTTCCCCGTCGCGATGGCGGCGCAGCGCGACCGGCTCGTCAAGGCGCTCGGCCACATGGTCAGCAACGTCGACCGCGTGGGCGACGTCGTGCCGTACATCGAGGACCTCGGCCGCGATCACCGCAAGTTCGGAACGATCGCCGGGCACTACCCCGCCGTCGGTGCGTCGCTGCTGGCGACGCTCAAGCACTTCCTCGGCGACGCATGGACGGCCGAGCTCGCCGCCGACTGGGCGGAGGCGTACGGGCTCATCGCGACCACCATGATCACGGCCGCCGAGTCCGTCGAATCCCAGCCCGCGACGTGGGCCGCGGAGGTCGTGGCGACGGAGCGACGGGGGATGGATGTCGGAACCCTGACGATCCGTCCCGACGACCGCTACCGGTACCAGGCGGGTCAGTCGCTCGCCATCGAGATCCCGCAGCGACCCCGTCAATGGCGCTACCTCTCGCCGACGCACGCGCCGCGCGCCGATGGCACGATCACCTTCCACGTCCAGCTCGTCGCGGGCGGTCAGGTCAGCGGGGCGATGCTGCGTGACGTGAAGGCCGGCGACCGCGTCCGGCTCGGACCGCCCATCGGCGAGCTGCTCACCCTTCCCTTCGACAGCGAGTGGCCCGACCTGCTCCTGGTCGCCGGCGGCACCGGGCTCGCGCCGCTGCTCGCCGTGATCGACCAGGTCGCCGCGCGCCACGCCGCGCGCGGCAACGGCCCGCGCGTGGCGCTGTACCAGGGGGTGCGGCATCCATGGTCCTTCTATGCGAAGCCCGAGCTCGAGAAGTACGCGGCCGCGGACTGGCTCGATGTCGAGTACGGCGTCTCGGACGACCCGTCGTTCCCCGGACGCCGCGGGCTGATCGGCGATCTCGCCGCCGACGACGGACCCTGGGACGACCGCCTCGCGATGGTCTGCGGCTCGCCGCGCATGGTCGACCACACCATCGCCGCCCTCCGCCGCGCAGGACTCGACGACGACCGCATCCGCAGCGAGAAGTACGAAGACCCGTTCACCCAGCAACCCAGCGCCACCGCCGGACGAGCAGACTCCCCGGAGCTCGTCCGCCCCGCCGTGTCGCTGGGAGTCCAGTAGAGCGAAGGCGAAATGACCGCGATCCAATCCGTATCCACCACGCCCGAGACGCTGCGCGCCGCGTCCTTCACGGACGAGCGCCACGGCTACTCCCGCGGCGAGGTCGACGCGCTGCTGACCGCAGCGGCCGACGCCCTCGAGGTCGCCTGGCGCGAGAACGCGGCACTGACCGCGAGCGGCGTGAGCTCGGACGAGGGTGAGATCTCGAGCCGTGCGGTGCTCCTGCTCAGCAGCGCGCAGCGCATCGCCGACGACGCGGTCGCCGAGGCCGAGTCGTATGCGCGAGACCTCATCGAGACCGCGCGTACGCAGTACCGCGAGATCGTCGAGCGGGCGCAGCAGGTGGCCCACTCGATCGAGAAGGAGGCTGCTGCGCACCCGGGTCAGGTCGCGGCCGCCCAGACCGGTGCGTTCGCGGCTCCGGGCCCCGCCGCTCCGTCGTGGGGCGGTGCCGACCGGGCGCCCGCCCTCGCGCTCGCGACCGATGACCTCGAGGCCGCCGGTCCCGCGTCGCCGGACGACGTCGTGCGCGCCCGTCAGTTCGCCCGCATGGCGACGGCCCAGGTGCACTCGCTCCTCGAGTCGATCGAGCGCGAGCTCGGACGCCTCGGCGCCGGCACCCCGCGCACGGCCCCGAGCCCTGCCGCCGCGGCCCCGAGTCCTGCCGCCGCGGCCTCGCCTGCCCCGGCATCCGCTCCCACCCCGGTCTTCGCGGAGCCCTCGGACGAGGTCCGCCGGCGGCGCAGCGACTTCGAGTACTGACCCACCCACGCCACCCCACATCCCCACGATCGGAGCATCCGCATGACTGACACGAGCGAAGCGACCCTGTACCAGCGCCTCGGCGAAGGCGCCGGCATCGCCGCGGTCGTCGACGGCCTCTACAGCCGCATCATGGCCGACGACACCCTCGCCCCGTTCTTCGAGAGCACCCGCATGGCCCAGCAGAAGGGGCACATGGCGATGTTCCTCGCCGCCGCGGCCGGCGGGCCTGACGGCTACCGCGGCAAGGACCTCGGCGTCGCGCACGCCGGCCGCGGCATCACCGACGCCGACTTCGACCGCGTCATCGGTCATGCGGCCGACGCCCTCGCCGCGGCGGGCGTCGACGCCGACACGATCGGCCAGGTCGCCGGCGCGCTCATGCCCCTGCGCGAGAAGGTCACCGCCGCGGCCGCGTAGCCCCTCGCCCACCTACACTGGAGGCACGCCCGACCGACGTCGATCGGAGCCGCCGTGTCATCTTCCTGGTCGCAGCGCCGCGAGGTGTCGCCAGAGACCTCCCGCCTGCTGATCGAGCGCGCCCACGAGGAGCTCGTGGCGGGCAACGCCGCCGATGAGCGGCTGCGCGACGTCCGGCTGCTGGTTCGCGATTCGTGGCGGCGCTCGCTCGACAGCCTCGTCGGTGCCGAGGCGCTGCCGCCCCTCGACCTGAGCGCCGAAGAGCTCGAGGCCTACCGCCGCGCGCACCCGCTCGCCGCGGTGATCGACATGGTGCGCGGCCTGCTGCTTCCGGGCGAGGCATCCGATTCCGGCGTCGTCGTGGCGGTGGGCGACGCGGCCGGGCGCCTGCTGTGGGTCGAGGGCGACCGGCACGTGAGGAGCCTCACCGGCGACATGGGCTTCGTCGAGGGCGCGAACTGGTCGGAGGACGCCGTCGGCACCGCCGCCCCCGGCACCGCGATCGCTCTCGACCGGTCGGTGCAGATCGCCGGCGCCGAGCATTTCAACCGGCTCGTCCAGCCGTGGTCGTGCAGCGCCGCGCCCGTGCACGACCCCGAGACCCGCCGCATCCTGGGCGTGATCGACGTGACCGGCGGCCTCGAGGCCGTCACTCCTCAGGCGCAGTTGCTGGTGGATGCTACGGCCCGGGCGATCGAGGGCGAGCTCCTGGTCGCGCGGCTCCGCGCCCGCGCCGACCCGCCGCGACCCGCCCGTCGCGCGCCCGCCAGACGGGTCGAGCCGACGCGCGCGACGCTGCGCGTGCTCGGCCGCGACCGCGCGCAGCTCGAGGTGACGGGCGAGGGGTTCGAGACCGTGTCCGAGCTCGGTCCACGCCATGCCGAGCTGCTGCTCATGCTCGCGGTGCACCGCCAGGGCCTCTCGGCCGAGCGCCTCGGCGACCTGGTGTACGGCGAAAGCGCGGGGGATGCGGCATCCGTCACCCTCCGCGCTGAGATGGTGCGCCTCCGCAAGGCTCTGACGACCGTCGCCCCCGCCCTCGTGCCCCAATCGCGGCCGTACCGGCTCGGGGTCGAGGTCGAGACCGACGCGCACCAGGTGCTGTCGCTCCTCGACCGCGGCGCGCACCGCGTCGCACTGGCCGCCTACCGCGGCGACGTGCTTCCCGACTCGGTCGCGCCCGGGGTGGAGGAGTTCCGCGACACCGTCCGGGTCGCGCTGCGCGAGGCACTCATGGCCGAGGCATCCGTCGACGTCCTCCTCGCCTTCGCCGAGACGGATGCCGCCGCCGACGACGTCGAGCTGCTCCGGCTGTGCCTGTCGATGCGGCCCGCCCGCTCGCCCCGCCGCGCCGGCCTCGTGACCCGCATCGAGAGGCTCGAGTCCGAGGACTGACCCCACCCCCGCTCGTCGAGCGAGCTTGCGAGTCGAAACGCCCTCGACGCGGTCGCAACATCGTGCAACGTTGCGCGGCCTACCTTCGACGCATCGCGACGACGACCGTCGCGGACAGCGTCGAAGGAGACCAGCAATGACCATCGTCGAAGAGGGCGTCTCGAGCGTCTACGCCGCACCCGGGCAGCGAGGATCGATCGCCGACTACCGTCCCCGCTACGGCCACTACATCGGCGGCGAGTTCGTCGAGCCGATCAAGGGCCAGTACTTCGAGAACATCACCCCCGTCACCGGCAAGCCCTTCACCGAGGTCGGCCGCGGCACGGTGGAGGACGTCGACCGCGCGGTGGATGTCGCGTGGAGGGCCTTCGAGTCCTGGAAGCGGACGACACCCGCCGAGCGCGCGGTGATCCTCAACAAGATCGCCGACCGCATCGAGCAGAACCTCGAGCGCATCGCCGTCGCCGAGACGTGGGAGAACGGCAAGCCGGTGCGCGAGACGCTGGCCGCCGACATCCCGCTCGCTGTCGACCACTTCCGCTACTTCGCGGGCGTGCTGCGCGGCCAGGAGGGCTCGCTCAGCCAGCTCGACGAAGACACGGTGGCCTACCACTTCCACGAGCCTCTCGGCGTGGTCGGCCAGATCATCCCGTGGAACTTCCCGATCCTCATGGCCACGTGGAAGCTCGCCCCTGCGCTCGCCGCCGGCAACTGCGTCGTTCTCAAGCCCGCCGAGCAGACGCCGGCGTCGATCCTGTTCCTCTTCGAGATCATCGGCGATCTGCTGCCCGCGGGCGTCGTGAACATCGTCAACGGCTTCGGCATCGAGGCGGGGGCGCCGCTCGCGCAGCACAAGCGCATCCGCAAGGTCGCGTTCACGGGCGAGACCACGACCGGCCGCCTGATCATGCAGTACGCGTCGCAGAACCTCATCCCGGTGACCCTCGAGCTCGGAGGCAAGAGCGCCAACGTCTTCTTCGAGGACGTCGCCCGCTCCACCGACGACTCGTACTACGACAAGGCGCTCGAGGGCTTCACGCTCTTCGCCCTCAACCAGGGCGAGGTCTGCACCTGCCCGTCGCGCGCGCTCATCCAGCGCTCGATCTACGACGGGTTCCTCGGCGACGCCCTCGACCGGGTCGGCAAGATCGTGCAGGGCAACCCGCTCGACCCCGCGACGATGATCGGCGCGCAGGCCTCGAACGACCAGCTCGAGAAGATCCTGTCGTACATCGACATCGGCAAGCAGGGCGGCGCGAAGCTGCTCACCGGTGGTGAGCGCGTCGACCTCGGCGGCGACCTCAGCGAGGGCTACTACGTGGCGCCGACGGTGTTCGAGGGGACGAACGACATGCGCATCTTCCAGGAGGAGATCTTCGGGCCGGTGCTGTCGGTGACCAGCTTCGAGAACTTCGACGACGCGATCTCGATCGCCAACGACACCCTCTACGGGTTGGGCGCCGGGGTCTGGAGTCGCAGCGGAGACACCGCGTACCGGGCGGGCCGGG
>JAVBUG010000313.1:0-4638 GCA_031555515.1 Microbacterium sp.
GGCTCGCGCTGGCCGACGAGATCCGTCCCGAGTCGCGCGAGGCCGTCGACGCGCTGCAGAGGCTCGGCGTCGAGGTCGTGATGATCACGGGCGATGCCGAACCCGTCGCCCGGTCGGTGGCCGAGGCGCTCGGCATCCGTCGCGTCTTCGCCGGCGTCCGCCCCGAAGACAAGGAGCGCAAGGTCGCCGAGCTGCAGGGCGAGGGCCTCAAGGTCGCGATGGTGGGCGACGGCGTCAATGACGCGCCCGCGCTCGCGCGCGCCGACGTGGGCATCGCGATCGGCGCCGGCACCGATGTCGCGATCGGATCGGCGGGGGTCATCCTGGCCTCGAGCGATCCGCGCTCCGTGCTGTCGGTGATCGAGCTGTCGCGCGCGAGCTACCGCAAGATGACGCAGAACCTGTGGTGGGCCGCGGGGTACAACCTCATCTCGGTGCCGCTCGCGGCCGGAGTCCTCGCCCCGATCGGCTTCGTGCTGCCGATGTCGGTCGGCGCGATCCTGATGTCGCTGTCGACGGTCGTCGTGGCGCTCAACGCTCAGCTGCTGCGCCGGCTCGACGTGAGCCCCGAGCGCAGCGCGCACGCGGTTCTCGATCGCTGATTCCGGACACCGGATGCTGCGCCCGACGACGGGGGGCGAAGCATCCGTCCACTCCGCCGTCAGAGGTCGCAGAGATAGGGTTTGAGGATGACGACGACTCCTCCCGGCTGGTACGACGACGGTCATGGCGCGCTGCGTTGGTGGGATGGCACCCAGTGGACGGAGCACAGCGCCGAGCCCGATGCCGAAGTCTCGCCGGCCCCGACCGAGGCCGAGATCGTCGACGGTGCCGAGGCATCGACCCGGCCCGAGCCCGCGATCGTCGTCTCGCCGTCGGGCGCCCCGGGCCAGCCGGACGGCGCCGCTCCGTCCGCTCATCCGGCACCGCACCACCCCGGCGACGGGGCCGCACCGGTCGAGGGTGACCGGGAGGGTGTCTATCCCGGTACGCCCGCCGGGGACGCGCCCGCCGGCGGGGCCTTCGCGGCCGCCACGGAGCCGCGCTCGAGGTCGAAGCTGTGGATCGTGTGGGTCGTCCTCGGTACGGTGCTGCTCGGCATCGTGATCGCGGCCGCCGTGCTGATCCCGCTGGCTCTCATGTCGGCGTCGACGGCGAACTCCGGCGGCCAGACCGACGACGAGCGCGCCGCCGTCGCGACAGTCGGCCTGTACGACGAAGCCTGGCAGCAGGCCGATTGCGAGAAGCTCACCGCTGCCACGACGGAGCAGTTCCGCACCGTCTCCGAGCTGAGCGATTGCGCCACCTTCGCCGAGCAGGCCGCGGCCTTCGGCACCGGCATCGAGGACTACACGGTGAACATCACGGACGTGGAGAGCGTCGGCGGCGAGATCACCGTCACGACGAACGAAACGTACACGATGATCGTCGACGAGAACGGCGAGCCCGCTGAACCCACCGAGGGCGCGCAGGTCTACGAATACACCTTGGTCGAATCCGACGGTGAATGGCTGATCGACTACCTGTACTCGGAATGACCTCGCCCGAGACGGCACGCCCTGTCCACGACGCCCGGTTCTTCCTCACCTGCGTCGGCATCGGCCTGATCGCGGGCCTGCTGTCGGGCCTGTTCGGCGTGGGCGGCGGCACGGTCATCGTGCCGTTCCTCGTGCTGTTCCTGCGATTCGACCAGCGGCTCGCCGCCGGCACGTCCCTCGCCGCGATCGTGCCGACGGCGACGGTCGGCGTCATCTCGTACGCCGTGCACGGCTCGGTCGCCTGGATCCCCGCGCTGCTGCTCGCCGCCGGCGCCGTGTTCGGCGCCCAGATCGGCACGTGGCTGCTGCCGCGGCTCTCGCTGACGGTGCTGCGCTGGGCGTTCGTCGGCTTCCTCGCCGCCGTCATCGTGAGCCTGTTCGTCGTGATCCCGTCCCGCGACGCCGAGTTCTCGCTCACCTGGCTGAGCGGCGTGCTGCTCGTGGTGCTGGGTGTGGTCACCGGCATCCTGTCGGGGCTCATCGGCGTCGGCGGCGGCATCATCGTGGTTCCGGCGCTCATGGTCCTGTTCGGCACGAGCGACCTCGTGGCCAAGGGCACGTCGCTGCTCATGATGATCCCGACGGCCGTCTCGGGCACGGTCGGCAACATCCGACGGCGCAACGTCGACCTCGTGGGCGCGGCGATCGTCGGCATGGCGGCGTGCACGACGACCGCGCTCGGCGCCTGGGCGGCGACGCTCATCGACCCGTTCGTGGGCAACATGCTGTTCGCGGCGTACCTCGTGATCATCGCGGTGCAGATGGGCCTGCGGGCCTGGCGCGGGCGGCCTCGCCCCGCAACCGGCCCGGCCGGGCCGGGGGAGCCCGCTCGGTAGGATGGCCTGGTGCCAGTGAACCCCGAGCTCGTCGGCCGCGACTTCCCGCCGACGACCCCCTACCTCGTGGGTCGCGAGAAGGTGCGCGAGTTCGCGCGCGCCGTCTTCGCCGATGACCCGCAGCACACCGACCCCTCCGCCGCGCAGGCGCTCGGCTATGCCGACGTCGTCGCGCCGCCGACCTTCGCGATCGTGGTGACCGACGCCACGCTCCAGCAGCTGCTGGGCGAGCCCGACTCGGGCATCGTCCTCAAGAACGTGCTGCACGCCGAGCAGAAGTTCCGCTACTCGCGGCCGATCGTCGCGGGCGACGAGCTCACCGCGAGGCTCTCGGTCACCGGCATCCGCGCCATGGGTGCGGCCGCGATGGTGACGAGCGAGTCCGAGATCACGGATGCTGCGGGCGACCACGTCGTCACCACGACGTCCATCCTGCTCGTGGGGGAGGGCGACGAATGAGCGCGCTCGAGAACCTGACCGTCGGCGACGTCGTCGCCGAGCGCACCGTGCACCTCACCCGCGAGTCCTTGGTGCGTTACGCCGGAGCCTCCGGAGACTTCAACCCGATCCACTACCGCGACGACGTGGCCTCCGCGGTGGGTCTGCCGGGGGTCCTCGCCCACGGCATGCTCACGATGGGCCTCGCAGTCGGCACGATCGAGTCGTGGGTCGGCGACACCGGCCGCATCCTCGAGTACGGCGTGCGCTTCACCAAGCCCGTCGTCGTCGACCCCGAGACCGGCGCCGACGTGACGGTCGTGGCGAAGGTCGGCGCGGTCGACGAGGAGTCGGCGCGCATCGACCTCACCGTGTCGTTCGACGGTGCCACCGTGCTCGTCAAGGCGCAGGTGCGCGTCCGGACCGTCTGACGAATGCCCGACGTCACCCCCATCCCGCTCTCGCGGCTCACGACGCTGCGCACCGGCGGAACGCCGGAGCGCATGATCGACGCCCACACCACCGATGAGCTCGTCGACGCCCTCCGCGACGTCTGGGCCTCCGGCGACGAGTGGCTCGTGCTCGGCGGCGGGTCGAACCTGTTCGTCGGCGACGAGCCGTTCGAGGGCACCGTCGTGCGCGTGCTCACGAAGGGCATCGAACGGATGCCGTCGCCCCTGCCCGGTCGCGTGCGACTGAAGGTGCAGGCGGGCCACGACTGGGACGACCTCGTCGCCTTCGCGGTCGCGGAGGGGCTCGGCGGCATCGAGGCGATGTCGGGGATCCCCGGAACCGTCGGCGCGGCGCCGGTGCAGAACATCGGCGCGTACGGCCAGGAGATCGTGCAGACCCTCACCGAGGTCGAGCTGCTCGACGAGTCGACCGGCGAGGTGTCGACAGTGCCGGCCGCCGAGCTCGAGCTGGGGTTCCGCACGTCGGTGCTCAAGCACCACTACGGGTCGGTGCCCGCGCGGCGTGCCGTCATCCTCTCGGTGACGCTGGACCTTCCCGAGATCGGCCAGGGCGCGCGGCGTATCGCCGGCGATCAGCTCCGCACTGCGCTGCGCCTCGCTCCCGACGACGAGGTGACCCTCGCGTGGGTGCGCGACCGCATCCTCGACACGCGCCGCACAAAGGGCATGGTGCTCGACGCCGACGACCCCGACACGTACAGCGCCGGGTCCTTCTTCCAGAACGCCGTGGTGTCGGCATCCTTCGCCCGCACCCTCCCCGACGCCTGCCCGCGCTGGCCGGTGCACCCCGACCTCGACCCCGTGCTCGTGATCCCGCTGGCGAACTTCGACGGCCATGTGCCCGCGTCGACCACCGTCGAGTCCGACGTCAAGGTGAGCGCGGGCTGGCTCATCGAGCACGCCGGCGTGCGCAAGGGCTTCAAGCTGCCGCGCTCGCGCGCCGGCCTGTCGACCAAGCACGCCCTGGCGCTCACGAACCGGGGCCATGCCACCGCCGCCGAGCTCGCCGAGCTCGCCCGCTTCATCCAGGGCCGCGTCCAGTCCGAGTTCGGCCTGGTCCTGCAGCCCGAGCCCGTCCTGGTGAACGTCGAGCTCTGACCCCGGGCCGCGGCATCCGTCCTGTCCTTCTGGTTTGGGGCGCGTGGCGCACAGTCGGGGCGCACGGCGCCCGCCCCGACTGCACGGGACGCGCCCCGAACCCGGGTGACGCACCCCGCGTTGCATGGGGGTCGCGCGCGTTACGACGCGAAGAGGCGCTGCATGCGCTGCACGCCCTCGAGCAGGGCGTCGTCGCCCAGCGCGTACGACAGGCGCAGGTAGCCGGAGGGACCGAAGGCCTCGCCGGGAACCACC
>JAVBUG010000269.1:0-8159 GCA_031555515.1 Microbacterium sp.
GCGCCGACGAGGGACTGGATCTCGGCGTGCGGGCACGCCTGGCCGGCGGGCGCGTCTCGCTCGTCCCGAGCGCGCTGGTGGCGACCGCGGGCGACGGGGTCGCGGGCCTGCCCACTCCGCTGACGCCGCAGCGCCAGCGCCGCGCAGTGTACGCCGAGCGTGTCGCGCAGCTGCACCGCCGGCTCGTGTACGCGCCGGTCGTCGTCGCCCCGCTCCACTGGCTCACCATCCTCCCGCTCGCGCTGTGGCGCTCGATCGTGGATCTCGCGCGCAAGCAGCCCGGCCGCATCGCCGCGGAGTGGGGAGCCGCCGTCGTCGCGCTCGTGCGCCTCGTGCCGGTCTGGCGCGCGCGCCGCCGCCTCGCACACGCCCGCACCGCGTCCTGGGCGCAGATCGCACCGCTGCGCACGACACGAGGAGAACTGCGCGAACGGCTCGACGACGACCCCGAGGTCACGCTCGGCGGTCATCGCCGCAGCGACCTGCGATTCTTCGCCGGAGGCGCGGCGTGGCTCGTGCTCGCGGCGCTCGCGATCTCGGTCGCGGCGTTCCCCGCGCTGCTCGCATGGCCCGTGCTCGGCGGGGGAGCGTTGCAGCCGCTCGCGACAACTGTCGGGCAGCTGTGGGACGACGCGGCGTTCGGCCAGCGGGCTCTCGGCCTCGACACGATCGGCCCGGCCGATCCGTTCGCGGCCGTGGTCGCCGTGCTCGGCTCCCTCTGGGCCTGGGCGCCGTCCCGAGCCCTCGTGCTGCTGTGGGTGCTGGCGCTTC
The DNA here is from genome assembly GCA_031555515.1 of Microbacterium sp. Lineage (GTDB taxonomy): Bacteria > Actinomycetota > Actinomycetes > Actinomycetales > Microbacteriaceae > Microbacterium. The sequence continues at coordinate 772 of JAVBUG010000269.1, forward strand.
CCCTCGCCGCGCTCGGCGGATGGTTCGCCGCGACGCGGGTGACCGAGCGGGCGAGTCTGCGGCTCTTGGGCGGAGCGCTGTGGGCACTGTCGCCGACGCTCCTCGTCGCGCTGACCCAGGGGCGCCCGACCGGCGTGATCCTGCACCTGCTGCTGCCGTGGCTGTTCTACGCGGGCTCCGTCGCGCACCGCTCGTGGGCGGGCGCCGGTGCCGCGTCGATCCTTCTCGCCGGCGTGCTCGCGACCGCGCCCTCGCTCGCGCCCGCCATGCTCGTGATCTGGGTGGGAGCTGTGCTCGCGGCGGTCATCCTGCGCGCCGGCCGCGGGGTCGCCCGCCTCATCTGGACGCTCATCCCGTCCGCCGCACTGGCGCTTCCGCTCGTGTGGAACGCTCTCGCGAACGGTCAGGCGTGGAGCCTCGTCGCCGATCCCGGGGTGCCGTGGGCGGGACCCCAGGTGGCCGCCGACGCCGCCGGGCGCGCCCTCCTGGCCGCGGGTATCCCGACCCTCGACCTCGCGGGCTGGACGACGCTTCTGCCAGACGGGCCGACGTGGTGGGTCCCGCTGCTCAGCGTGCCGCTCGCCCTGCTCGCCCTCGCTGCACCGCTGACCCAGCGCTGGGCGGCCGGCATCACCCTGCTCCTGATCACCGCGCTCGGCCTCGGCACGGCGTTCGCCGCGGTGGGGATCTCGGTCGCGTTCGTGCAGTCGACGACCGTGCCGCTCTGGCCGGGCACGGGGCTGAGTCTCGCGTGGCTCGGCGGCGTCGGCGGCGCCCTCGTCGCGCTCGACGCAGGCCTCGCGCCACGGGTCGCGCTGGTGCGCGGTCTCGCCGCGACGCTCGTCTTCGCCGCCGCCGCGACGCTCGCGGTTCCCTCGCTCACCGCGTTCACCCGCGGGACGGCGACGATCGCCGACGGCCCGGCGAGCACGCTGCCGGCCTTCGTCGCCGCGGAAGGACGCGAGGATCCCGACGTCGGGACGATCGTGCTCACGCCCCAGGCGGACGCGGGCGTCGCGGCTCAGGTGGTGTGGGGCGCCAGTGAGACGATGGGCGGACAGACCACGCTGCTGTCGACGCGCACCGAGGCGACCCCGCAGGACGACGAGCTCGCCGAGCTCGCAGCCGACCTGGTCACTCCGTCTTCGCAGGACGTCGTGGGGCAGCTCGCCGACCGTGGCGTCGGCTTCATCCTGCTGGCGCCGAGCACGGAACCGGAGACGGATGCTGCGCGCACGACGCGGCTCTCCGCCATGACCGCGCTCGGCCAGCGTGACACGCTCGTCGTGGTGGGAGACACCGCGAAGGGCGAGCTGTGGCGCGTCGTCGACGAGATCGCGCCGCGGCCGCAGGAGGCTGCATCCGTCGCCGTCCTCGGTCGCTGGATCGCGTTCGGGCAGCTCGCGATCTTCGGCATCGCGCTGCTGCTCGCCGTGCCGACCGCCGCCTCGATCCGCGAGGCCCGGCGCACCCCGCGCGTCGTGGGACCGCACTGGCAGGAGGGTCGATGAGCGACCGACGCGTGTTCCGCTGGGCGACGACGAGCGCCCGCCTGCTGATCGGCACCGCGGTGTCGGTGCTGGCGGTGATCGCGGTCGTGACCGCGGTGTCGGTGCCGTGGCCGACCGTCGTGCGCGAGCCGCTGAGCATTCCCGCGACGCCGGCGCCCGCAGCATCCGTCATCGCCTGCGACGGCGGGCTGCTGTCGATCGGACGCAACCCGACCGCGGCGTCGACCGTCACCCTCGCTGCGCCGCAGTCCGTCATCGGGGGCACCGCCGACGACGGCGGAGCCGCGGAGCAGCAGCTGCAGACGACGGGCGTCGGTCCCGGCCCGCTGGCGTTCACCGCCGAGCCGCGCGACGACCAGGCTGTCGACATCGCCGCGACGGGTGCGGCGACGGCCAACGCCGACGACCTCTCGGGGTTCGCAGCATCCGCGTGCCGTCCGCCCCTTCTCGACTCGTGGCTGGTCGGCGGATCGGGAGCCACCGGAGCCGCCGACCTGGTGCTGCTCGCCAACCCGGGAGCGGTGCCGGCCACCGTGCAGCTGACCGTGTACGGCGTCGACGGCCCCGAGACGCCGCCCGGGGGGACCGACCTCGTGATAGCCCCCCGCACGCAGCGCGTCGTGCCCCTCGCGGGACTCGCACTCGGCGAGGAGACCCCGGTCGTCCGCGTCTCGGCCGTCGGCGCGCCGATCCACGCCTCGCTCCAGGCGAGCATCACCCGCACGCTCACTCCCGGCGGGGTCGATCAGGTCGGACCGATCGCCCACACCGAGAACTCGCAGGTGATCACCGGAATCACGGTCACCCGCCCGACCGATGCCGACGGGGCGTCGAACGAGACGACGGTGCTGCGGATGCTGTCGCCCTCGCTCCCCGCCACGGCACGCGTGTCGGTCACTTCCGCGGGGCGCACCGAGACGATCGGGGACCCGCAGGAGGTGTCGCTCGAGGCGGGCAAGCCGCTCGAACTCGCCCTGAACGGGCTGCCTCCCGGCGCCTACACGGTCACCGTCGAAGCCGACGCACCCGTGGTCGCGGCCGTGTGGCAGGCGACAGGCATCTCGGCGGGCGACGACTTCGCCTGGTACACGCCGGCGCCCGAGGTCTCGGTGCCGTCGCTGGTCGCGACGCCCGGCGGCCCGACGCCGTCGCTGACGGTCGTGAACCCGTCCGGCGAGCCGGTGACCGTCGACGTGACTCCGACCGACGGCGGCTCGGCTCTCAACCTGACGGTTCCGGCGAACGGGTCGGTCGCGGTGCGCCTGGCGACCCGCACGCTGTACCTCATGGACCCCGCGGCCCCGGTGCGCGCCGGACTCTCATTCGCGGGCGACGGTGCGCTCGCCGGCGTACCGGTCTGGCCGGCCGACGTCGCGACTCCCGAGATCGTCGTCTACCCCTGACTTGGTCAGGGGAGTCAGAAATATCGGAACCGCTCCGGACCGAGGTCCCACGGGTCGCGGTCGAGGTACTCCGCCGCCGCGCGGAACACGGCGCCCTCGACCAGCATGCGCCGGTGCAGCTCGTCGTCCCGGTGCAGGTGGCTGAGGCGCTCGATCGGCAGGCGGTAGAGGATGATGCGGCCGGCGTCGGGAAGCACCGTCCACCGGGGGATGCCGTCGTCGTCGGTCGCGGCGGGCATGTCGGCGACCTCGAAGCGCACGTCGCGCAGCTCGGGCCATGCCGACCGCAGGAACTCGGCAGCGGTGCCGACGGACAGGTCGAACCGGTCGACGCGAGTGTCGAGCGGGGGGAGCGGCGGGCGGACGACGGAACTCCGGCCCTCGCGTCCGTGGCGTCCGTGACGGGACGCGCGCCGCGGCGCGCGCTCGCTGGTCTTGCTTCGACGCCACGCCATGCCCCCATCCTAGGTCTGGTCCACACCTCGCTCGCCTGTCACGAAGCGCCGGCCCGGGCAGCACTTCGTGACAGGTGAGCAGGGAGATTCTGCTCACCTGTCACGATGTGCCGATCCGGGCGACACTTTGTGGCAGGTGAAGAGGGGCTCGGGCGAGCTGTGCGGCGCGGCATCCGTTCCGGTCTCGCCGACGCGCGATAGCGTCTACCCGATGCGCGAGAGAGTCTGCTCCAAGGTCGGATGCGCCCGTGAGGCGGTGTCCACGCTCACCTACGACTACGGCGACCAGATGGCAGCCCTCGGTCCGCTCGGCGCCGCGGGCGATCCGCACGCCCACGACCTCTGCGCGATCCACACCGACCGCCTGTCGGTTCCCAAGGGCTGGGTCGTCGTGAGGCACGAGACCCTCCGCGCCTGACCCGGCGTGGGACAATGGGCGGATGCCGACCCACACGCCCGTCGCCACGCCTGCCGCCACCGAGGTCACCGAGCCCGCTGAGGGCTTCGAGTACGAGGTCGCCGACCTCTCGCTCGCAGAAGCCGGGCGCCATCAGCTGCGCCTCGCCGAGAACGAGATGCCGGGGCTCATGGCGCTGCGCGACGAGTTCGGCGCCTCGCAGCCGCTGAAGGGTGCGCGCATCGCGGGCTCCCTGCACATGACGGTGCAGACGGCGGTGCTCATCGAGACCCTCGTCGCGCTCGGCGCGCAGGTGCGCTGGGCGAGCTGCAACATCTTCTCCACGCAGGACGAGGCGGCCGCAGCCGTCGTCGTCGGCCCGACGGGTACGGTCGACGCCCCCGCCGGCGTCCCGGTGTTCGCGTGGAAGGGCGAGACCCTCGAGGAGTACTGGCGTCTCGCCGACCGCATCTTCGACTGGACCGCCGAGGGCTTCGACGGCCCCAACATGATCCTCGACGACGGCGGCGACGCGACCCTCCTCGTGCACCAGGGCGTCGAGTTCGAGAAGGCGGGTGCGGTTCCGGATGCTGCGGCCGACGACTCCGCCGAGTACCGCATCGTCCTCGAGACCCTGCGCGCCAGCCTGGCGCGCGACCCGCAGCGCTTCACCCGCATGGCAGGCGATCTTCTCGGCGTCACGGAGGAGACCACCACGGGTGTCCACCGTCTGTACGAGCTCGCAGCATCCGGTGATCTGCTGTTCCCGGCGATCAACGTGAACGACTCGGTGACGAAGTCGAAGTTCGACAACAAGTACGGCATCCGCCACTCGCTGCCGGACGGCATCAATCGCGCGACCGACGTGCTGATGGGCGGCAAGGTCGTTCTCGTCGCCGGCTACGGCGACGTGGGCAAGGGCGCCGCCGAGGCGCTGCGCGGCCAGGGCGCGCGCGTGATCGTGAGCGAGGTCGACCCGATCTGCGCGTTGCAGGCAGCGATGGACGGGTACCAGGTCGCGCGTCTCGCGGACGTCGCCGACCAGATCGACATCGTCATCACGGGCACCGGCAACAAGGACGTCGTCACCGTCGACGATCTGCTGAAGCTCAAGCACCTCGCGATCGTCGGCAACGTCGGCCACTTCGACAACGAGATCGACATGGCAGGCCTCGAAGGCCTCGCCGGCGTCGAGAAGATCGAGATCAAGCCCCAGGTGCACGAGTGGCGCCTGCCGAACGGGCGCAGCGTGCTCGTGCTGAGCGAGGGGCGCCTGCTGAATCTGGGCAACGCGACGGGCCACCCGTCGTTAGTCATGATCGCGTCGTTCACGAACCAGGTGCTCGCCCAGATCGAGCTCTTCACGAAGCGCGACGAGTACCCGACAGCGGTCTACGTGCTCCCGAAGCTCCTCGACGAGAAGGTCGCCCGCCTCCACCTCGACGCGCTCGGCGTGCAGCTGACGGAGCTGACCCCCGAGCAGGCGTCGTACATCGGCGTTCCGGTCGAGGGCCCGTACAAGCTGGACCACTACCGCTACTGAGCGCGGCAGCCCCGGGCTCAGCGCTCGGGGAAGCCGCGCGGCGGTGCCGACACCGGGCCCGCCAGGGCGTCGGCGCGTGCGGTCTCGAGCCGCAGCGCCCGCAGTTCGCGTTCGCGGCGCACGGCGACGACCCCGATGAGGAACGTCTCGGGGTCGACGGACGGCACCGGTGAGACGTGCTCGGCGGCTTCGCGGGCGAGGGATGCTGCGACCCGCGCCCGTGCAGTCGGCTCCATGCTCGCGGCCGACCGGGCGAACTGAGCGAGGCGCCGGGACAGCCTCTCGGGCAGGCGAGCGACGTCCGCGACCGCGGCCCACTCTGCGAGCTGCGGCGGGATGCCCAGCTGCGGATCGGGCAGGCGCGGCGTGCGCGTGCGCTCGGAGTAGGTGCCGGCGAGCAGGTCGCCGAGACGCTGCGACCGAGGGGTGAAGGCGCCGACGAGCGCGGCGACGGCGCCGAGGGTGAACCAGAGCTCGAAGACGCCGACGAGGGCGCGGATGAAAGCGTGCCGGAAGCCCGAGCCGCCGCCGTCGGCGCGCACGATGCGCCCGCCGACGGCGAGCTTTCCGAGGCTGCGCCCATGGCTGGTGGTCTCGACGACGGTGGGGATCACCACCATCACGAGCACGAGGAGCACGATCGTGAGGATCGGCATGACCGCCTCGTCGACGGCACCGATCGACGCGAGCCAGGTGATTCCCCACGCGAGCAGCAGGAACACCACGACGCCGAGGACCATGTCGATGAGCACCCCGAGTGCGCGCATGAAGAACCCGAGCGGCTGCACATCGAGCGCGACGGCCTCGCCGGTGAGCACCTCGTCCTGGTGGATGTCGACGATCGCGGGGCGCGAACCGCTCGTGGCCGGGGCAGCGTTCGGAGCGCTCATGGCTACAGTAAAGCGCATGGACCTCGACGCGCTGACCGCCGCTCGGCGCGAGGAATGGGCGCGGCTCGACGAGCTCAGCCGGTCCCGCCGCCTCTCCGGCCCCGAGGTCGATGAGCTCGTCACGCGGTATCGCGCGGCCTCCGCCGACCTCGCCGATGCGAAGACGTCCGCGGGACGCAGCATCCAAGGAGATCACATCTCGACCATGCTGGGTCGTGCCCGGCTGCGGCTGACCGGCGCACCCGAGAACGTGATGCGCCAGATCCCGCGTTTCTTCGCGCTGCAGCTGCCCGCGGCGCTGTACCGGGTGCGCGGGACGACGCTCGCGATCGCGATCGGCTTCGTCATCGTCATGGTCGTCGTCGCGGTGTGGGTGTCGGGCGACCCGGCGCTGATCGCGAGCCTCGGCAGCCAGGCGCAGCTCGAGCAGTACGCCGAGAACCAGTTCACCGACTACTACAGCGAGAACCCCGCGGCCGTGTTCGCCGGCACGGTGTGGACCAACAACGCGTGGATCGCCGCGCAGTGCGTGCTGTTCGGCATCACCGGCATCTGGCCGATCATGGTGCTCGTGCAGAACGCCGTGGGCGTGGGCACCGCGGCGGCGGTCATGGCGGCGTTCGACCGCGGCGACGTGTTCGCGCTGTACATCCTCCCGCACGGTCTGCTCGAGCTCACGTGCATCTTCGTGGCGGGCGCGGCGGGGCTGCAGATCTTCTGGGCGTGGGTCGCCCCCGGCCCGCGCTCGCGCGGCGAAGCCCTCGCCGCTGCGGGGCGGTCCCTCGCGACGATCGCGATCGGCCTCGTGATCGCGCTGGGTGTCTCGGGCGTCATCGAGGGTTTCGTGACGGCGCAGCCCTGGCCGTGGCCGGTCAAGATCGGCATCGGCGCGGCGGCGCTCGCACTGTTCCTCGTGTACATGCTCGTGGTCGGGCGCCGCGCGCACCGGCTGGGGGAGACCGGCGATCTCACCGAGTACGAGGCGGGCACCCCGACGCTCGTCGCCGGGTGATTCCCGGGACGGATGCTGCATACCACTGTTTTGAGTAACTCAAAACAACGCTAGGCTCGGGGCATGGCCCCGCACACCACCGTCGAGGCGCACGCCCTCGACACGGCGGGGCGGCTGCGGGCCGCCGGGGGGCGGGTGACGGACGCGCGACCAACCGGCGGGGAGGCGCGCCAAGAA
>JAVBUG010000138.1:0-17193 GCA_031555515.1 Microbacterium sp.
TGTGGTGCTTTGGGGGTGGGGGGGCGGGGGGGCGGTCTTCCTGTGCCCGCCCCAGTCTCCTGCCGGGGGGGGGGGCGGGGGGCCCCCCCCCCCTCTCTACCTACCTCTTAAGGCGTCACTCCGCACTCGCGTGACGGCGACGGTAGGCCACGAACGCGACAGTCGCGATGCCGGCGAAGAGCGCCGCACCACCCGCGACCGCGAACATCGGGCTGATGCCGCCACCCGTGGCCGCGAGTGCCTTGGGGTCGGTCGACGCCGGCGTGCCGGTGGTCGGGGTCGACGGCTCATCGCCGCCACCCACGGGCGGGTTCGCGCACAGCGCGCTGGCCGCGGGGTACTCGACCTCGGTCTCGTACGACGGGTTGACCTCGAAGCGCACCGTGACGCCGTTGCGGATCCAGTCGAAGTTGCCGTCGGTCTTCACGTACTCGCCGTTGACGAGCTCCCAGCCCGGCCACATCTTCGGCGCGACGTTCGAGGCGCCCGGCCACAGGACGGTGCCGCTGAGCGGGTGCGTGCCCGGCACGACGTAGTCCTCACCGTCGGGGTTGACGAACGTGATGGTGACGGGGGCGTCATCCTCGATCTCGAAGCCCTCGGGCAGCGTGACCTCGTAGCCGAGGAACGGAACATCGCCGACACACACGGACTCGATCTCGCCGGGGACCAGGGCGCAGTTCTCGCCGATCTCCTCGCTGGTGAGGTCGCGCTCCGTCGTCGAGTCCTGCGACTTCGGGGTGCCGAGGATCCAGGTCTTGGTGTTCTCATCCCAGACGTAAGGCGTCGTCGTGACGGTCTTGGTGACGATCGCCGTCGTACTGGTGCAGTCGTATGTGGTCTTCTCGGTCTCCGTCACCTTCGGCGCCGGCGGCTGGCAGTTCTCGACCAGCTTGTCGAGCTTGGGGACGACCCAGCTGCTCACGGTGCCGGCCTCGAACACGTCACCCTCCTTGGGAAGAGCAGTCCACGTCGTGGAAGTCCCGTCTTCGTTCGGCTCCGAAACCCAGTCGACGTTGTCACTGAGCGTCAGGATGCCCTCTGCAAGGCAGCTCGGCAAAGAGAACGCCAGCGTCGGCGTGACAACCGTCGGCTCTTCCTCGGGGACATCGCCCTTGCAGACGATCCAATGCGAAACGGCAGACTGCTGACCGCTCTTGGTCGGCGGCGATGCATATGCAACCCCGGCCTTGGGGTTGTCGATGACACTGTTGGTGGTGGCGCCCTTGACGATCAGCGCGACCCAGCCGTCGTAGCCCCACGACTTGTCGAACACCGACAGCGTCACGGTCAGACCGTCGTTGGTGATCGATCCGTGCGGCGTTCTATCGGAGACGTCGTGCGCGAAGCAGTCCGCGTTGAACGCTGCGTAGCGCTTCTCCCAGTAGGACGCCTTGTTGGCCTCAGGCGTGAACGCTTCGTGCACGCCCTTCTCACCGACGGTTTCGGCGGGCCAGGTGAGCGTGACGTCACCCTGATCGCCCTTCGGCGTCGCAGACGCCCCGGCGGTCACCAGCGGCGCCACCACGAGGGCGGCGGCGACGAGAGCCCCAGCCAGTGCTTTGAATGTTCGCTTGCGCAATGCGGGCACAGCGTTCCTCCCCTTTCGACGCCGAAGCGTCGTCCCAGCGGCGCGCCGTAGCACGCCGTTCATCCCAGCGGCACGCCGAGGCGTGCCGTACTTCCCAGCGGCGCGCGGAGCGTGCCGTACATCCCAGCGACGTGCGGGGGCACGTCGGTACTGCGGCGGCACGGGTGCCGCGTCCTTCGGTGCGCGGGGGCGCATCGTTCACCCGTCCGGGGGGACGGAGTGGAGCCCACGCGGTTTCGGGCCGAGTGAGATCCCGTTCCGCTCCCTTCCCGAGGACGCGGAACAGGCGGAAGAACCGCCGTTCGTGCAGGCTATCGCGACACGCCCGGATGCGCGAAATCGACGCGCAGGCAGATGCTGCGGGACGCGGCATCCAAACCTCCATACGCACCGACGCACGGACGAGCCCCTCGCCTTTGGGGTGCGAGGGGCTCGAACGTCCGGCCCGAGGAGTCGGGGCGGAGTCAGGTGAGAGAGAGCGAGCCTTGGGGCGATCCCGCTCTCTCTCACGGCTCAGACGGTGGGCTTGGCCTCTCCGCGGCGGCGGCGGGTGACGATCAGCATCGTCGTGCCTCCGAGCAGAGCGAACAGGCCGAGGACCACCAGGAGCGGCGGCAGCTCGCCACCGGTCGCCGGCAGTGCCGAGAGCAGGACGACGGCGTCGTCCGAGTCACGGCCCTTGTCGTCCGGGTTGCCGAACGTGTGGTAGTCGACGACTGCCACGTTGGTGATCGAGCTGGCCTTCGACGACGGGTTCACCGTCGCCGCCAGGGTGATGGTCGGAGCGGCCGACGCGCCCTCGTTCGCACCCTGCGGCTGCAGCGGTCCGAAGAGCGCACAGGTCAGCGTTCCGCCGTAGCCCGAGCCGTTCTGACCCGTCACCGCGCAGGACAGCCAGTTCGGGAACACCGCGTTGTCACCCTTGCCGGGCCAGGTCACGTCCGTGATCTTGAGGTCGGCGGGGATGGCATCGGTCACCACGACCGCCTCGGCGGCCGAGTCGTCGCTCACGTTCTGCACAGCCAGGCTGTACGTGAACGAGGCTCCCGGGTCGGTCTTCTCGACGCTGGCCGTCTTCTCGATCTGCACGTTCGAGTGGCGGGCGACCGCGCACTCGGGCGTCGCGTCCGGGTACTCCACGGCGAAGACCAGCTCGGGGTTCACCGTGAAGGTCACCGTCGACGGCTCGCGCCACGCGTAGTCGAGCTCGCTGTCGTCGAGAATCAGGCCGTTGAAGACATAGAACGGCATGTCTTCCGCGGTGATGATCTCATCGGTGCCCGGGTAGTAGTACTGCGTGGGGCTCGTGCCGGGAACGATATCGCTCGCCTGGATCGGACGCCATCCCGGGTAGTCGATGCTCACGCCCGACGGTGTGAACGCTGTACCCGGCCACTCGATCTCGTCGCTCCACGTCGCCGTGCCACCAGGCTGGGTGATCGCGACGTCGGGCGGGACTGTCGTGTCGTCGCCGTTGTCGGGCGTCCACAGGAAGTCGATCTCGTTGCCGAGCAGCGTGCCCGACTTGCGAACCGTCCAGCCGAGGAACGGGGCATCCGCCACGCACTTGGTGTAGACGACCGCCGTGATCTCGCGAACCGGGATCTCGACCGTCGAGCAGTTGTTCGCTGCGACCTGGTCGCGCTTCGCTGCGACACACGCCGTGTTCGAGAGATTCTCGAGCGGCGCGGGCGGCTGCACCGTGCCGTCGCCGGGCCCGACAAGGGGTGCCGGCGTCGGCGTGACCTTCACCGTCAGCACGATCTCGACCGACGCACCCTTGGCAAGGGTCGTCCCCATCGTCGTGCTCACCTTGACCGTGTTGCCAGGGCCGACGATCGCGTCGCCGTTGTCGTTCTGCCAGCCGGTCGGCACGTCGACCTCCGTCACCTGAAGGCGAGCGGGCACCGCGTCGGTGACGACGAGGTTCTCCGCAGCGCGGGTACCGAGGTTCGTCACCGTGAGCACGTACGTGAACTCGGTGCCGGGCTCGACCGACCCCTGCGGCGGAAGGCTCGACGCCGTCTTGACGATCTTCACGTCGTCGAAGTGGACCGTGCCACAGGCAGTGTCGGTGTCGGAGTCCTCACCGACGGTGACGGTCGCCGCGTTGACGATCCCGATGCCGCCCGCCTCCGGGCAGGGTCCCGGGACTGCCGGGATCTTGTCGACGGCGACGTGCACGACAACCGTGTACACGGCGTCGTTGTCGTTTCCTTGGTCGAACGGTGGCAGGTCCTCCCCCGTCGCGAGGTCGGCCGTCAGGCTCTCCTCGAGATCGAAGTCCCCCTCAGTCGGACCAGTCCACGACGCGTCCAGGTAGCGGACGCCGTCAGCCGGCTCGGCCAAGGTGTCGCTGAGGTCGTACTCGATCGGCACCAGCACGCTGTTGTTGTGCACAGTGATCTCGTAGGTCACGTCCCACGTGCCGTCGGGGCGCTGCACCGAGCCGGCTGCCGACTTGTCGAACTCGAAGCCCTGATCGACGTGGGTGTTGACGATGGTGCAGACCACGTCTTCACCCTTGTCGAGCCCACGCAGATCGGCGGAACCGGCCACGCTGTCGGTCAGCGCAACGGTGCCTTCCTCGTTGATGCAGGACCACCTGCCGGCGCTGAACTCACCGGAGCCGGGGAACGCGACGCGGAGGCTCTCCGACAGTTCGAACGGAACATCCGTGGGCACATCCGTCGGGGGCACATCGCCTCCGGCCGGGTTGGTGACGACGGAGCCGTCGGCCGCTGCGCCTCTCAGCTGCCAGTTCGTGTCGGCCACCTCTGCCCCGCTGACCACCTTCACGAGGGAGAGGGTCGGCAGCTCAGCTGTGTTCGTGAACTCGCACCAGACCGGCTCGTTCGGCATCGTGAACGATCCCGTGCGTCCGTCGGCGCTGTACACCTCCTTCTCGTCAGCCGTCTTGCAGACCAGCGAGCTGATGTAGTCGGATGCTGCGCCCTTGAGCACGCTCACCGTTTCCTTCACCGTCACCTGAGCGCCGATGAGCCCCTCCGCCGTGGCCTCGTTCTCGACGTCGGTGAACGCACCCACCGCACCGTTCGACGTGGACGTGGCGGTGTCGCTCGTCTGTGCGGTGATGTCGAGCTTCGCGGTGTCGCCCTCCTGGCCGTTGACCCACGTCTTGAGCAGGTGCACGGTGGCGGTCTGCGACTGGTTCACGAAGCGGCACCAGATGCCGTCCCCGGTCACCTTGAGGGTGAACGCCCGCCCGTCGGTGCCGACGGGCGTCTTCTCACCGCCGGTGCAGACCGACGTCGATGCGTAGACACCGGCACCCGTGACCACCTCCTTCATCGGGATGACGGAGCCGATGCGGACGTCGGCCTTCACGACGTGCGTCGTGTCGTCGAAGTCCTTCGGCGACGCCTGCAGGTAGTTCGACACCGCGTCGAGGATCGGACCGCTCTCCGGCGTGATGGACAGCGTCGTGCTGTCGCCCGGGAGCGCATCGATCCACCGCTTGCTCAGCAGGACGGGAACCTTGATCGCGGTGTTGGTGAACGTGCAGACCACGTTGGCACCGGGCGCCACGAAGTCCAGCGCGCGGCCCGTGCCCGCAGCGTCCACACCCTGGCAGGCGTAGATGCTGGCGTACCGGCCGGTGTTCACCGCATCGTCGAGCGCCTCGGCGATGTGCACGGCCTCGCCGACACGCACCGTCTTCGTCACGACGTTCGCGTCGAGCTCGTTCGGCGAGGCAGCGGACGAGACGTTCTCGGTGGCGCCGATCGACAGCTTCGCCGAGTCGCCCACGAACGCGTTCTGCCACTGCTTGGCGACCGTGATGTCGATCTTCTTCGCGGTGTTCGTGATCGTGCAGACGACGTCGCCGGTCACGGTGACCTCACCGATGGTCCGGCCGCCGCCGCTCGTCTGGTTGTCGCACGTCCAGCTCGAGTCGTAGCGACCCGTGTTGTCCGCATCGGTGATGGTCTCCTTGAGGGTGACCTTCTCACCGAGACGCACGCTCACCTGCGAGAAGGTGTCGTCGATCCCGTCGGCGCCTGAGGCGACCGAGGTGTCGGAATCCGACGCGGCTCCTGTAATAGAGAGGTGCGCTTCGTCGCCCTCGAACGCGCCGACCCAGTTCTTCTTCAGGGTGACGGCCGCCCGGTTCGCGGTGTTCGTGAACGTGCAGGTGACGTTCGCGTCGAGCACCTTCAGGTCGAACGACCGGAGCGTTCCCTTCGCTCCGTCGGTGCATTCGTACACCGTGGAGTAGGTGCCGGATCCGGTGATGACCTCGGAGAGCGTCACGGAGTCGCCGACACGCACCTGGGTCGTCGCCGTGTGCGCGTTGTCGGTGAACGTCGGGCCTGTCTGAGCGGTGACCGTGGACGTGTTCGACGGGGTGCCGCCGAACAGCTTGCCGCCCTGGCCGGCCGCGATGGTCAGATCGGCCTTGTCTCCGGTGATCGCGTCAGCCCATGCCTTCTTCACCGTGACATCGTGCTTGCGCGCGGTGTTCGTGAAGGTGCACGAGACGTTCGGCCCTTCGGCCGCGGTGAACGTCGCCGTCCGCTGGTCGGCGGAGAGCTGCTCACCGACGGTCGTGCAGGCTGCCGTGGTGTCGTAGGTGCCCTTGTTCTGTCCGAGGACCTCCTTCACCGTCACCGCCTCGCCGACGCGAACGGTCTTGACGACGACGTTCGGAATCGTCTGCGTGGCGGTTCCGTCAGCGGTCGCGGTCGCGGCCTGCCCGTTGATCGACAGGGAAGCGGTGTCTGCCGCGAAGGCGTCCTTCCACACCTTGTTGACCGCGACGTCGATGGTCTTGGCGGTGTTGGTGACGGTGCAGACCATGTTGCCGGTGACGGTGATCTGCGTGTCGTGCGCGCAGTCCCACGTCGCGGTGTAGCGGCCGTCATTCGACGTCGGCAGCTCCTCGGAGAGTGTGAGCTTGTCGCCGATTCGCACCACGACCTGTGCGAACTGCGACGACGTGCCGGTGCCCTCGGGCGCGACGGCATCTGCCGTCGACGTCTTCGCGCCGTCGATCTTGAGCTTCGCGATGTCGTCTTCGAACGCGTTCACCCAGCTCTTCTTGAGGGTGACTGTCGCCTTCGCCGTCTCGTTCTTGAAGGTGCAGGTCACGTTCTGGTCGGGCATGCGGTCGAGCGTGTACGCGTACACCGTCGCGCCCGGCGTGACCGAGACGGTCGGAGTGCACGAGAACGTCGTGGAGTACTGTGCGCCGCTCAGCGTGGCGAGTGCCTCGCCGAACTGCACGGTCTCGCCCACGCGCACGGTCGCCGTCGCGACGTTCACGCTGTCGAGCTGCGATCCGGCAGCGCCGGATGCGATGCTCTTGGCCCCGTCGGCGTCACCGGTCAGCGACAGCTGTGCGGAGTCGCCCTGGAATGCGTCGACCCACTGCTTCTGCAGCTTCACCTCACGCGTCTTCGCCGTGTTCGTGAAGGTGCACTGCACACCGTTCGCCGAGGCCGGATACGCGGGCACCGTGATGGAACCCGTCAGGCCGGTGTTGTTCGACACCGACGCACCGACACACGAGAGAACCGAGCCGTACAGGCCCCTGTTCTGAGCGTTCAGCACCTCGGACAGGTTCAGGCTCGAACCCGGCGCGACGCTCACCGAGATCACCGGGCCGTCGGTCGGAGCCGTCGACGTGCCGGTCTTGGTGGCGGCGCCACCGATCGCCAGGTCTGCCTTGTCGCCGTCGAACGAGTTCACCCAGTCCTTGGTGAGGGTGACCGTCGCATACGGGATGTTGATGAACGGAGTCGAGATCGTGCCGTTCGGAGCCGCCTGCGTGACCGCGAACGTCTTCGCCGCGGAGTCGAGCACGTAGCCTGCCGGGGCCGCGGTCTCGGTGACGGAGTAGTTGCCGATCGGGAGGTTCAGGACCTTGATCTGACCGGCCACCGGGTCGGCGTCGTTCGCGCCGTTGTCGACGACGGTCTTCGGGAAGCTCGCCGCCCAGGGCGCCGCCGCAGCGGGTCCGCCGATCGCGGCGAGCGAGAAGGTCGCTCCGCCCAGCAGAGGGCCGTTCGCGTCACCCGCGCGCTTCACCCACGCGCCCGAACCGAGCGGGTCCTTGAAGGTGAGCGTCTTCGTCTCAGCGGTTCCGAGAGTCACCGACTGCGGCGTCGAGTCGAGGATGTATCCGGCAGGCGCCTTCGTCTCCTTCACGCTGTAGGTGCCGGGCTCGACACCACTGATCACGATCTCGCCGCTCGCGTTCGTGGTGCCGGTGAACACACCGACCCCATCGGTGGGGTCCGGCGAGATCTCGAAGTCGGCGCCCGCCAGCGGGTTGCCGGCCATGTCGGTCTTGAGGATCTTGAGCGTTGCGCAGGTCGAGGGCACGTTGAGGCTGACGGGCTTGATCCAGTCCTTCATCGACGAGTTCTCGTTGCCCGCGGACGAGTTCGACCGCACGTTCAGCACGCCGTAGGCGCCGCTGCATCCCGCGTTGCCGAACAGAGCCGTGAGGTTGATCGCCGCCTCAGCGAACGAGCCCAGCTTGAGGATCTGACCGGTCAGGTTGTCGATGTCGCCCTGTGCGGTCTGGCCCACGAATCCCGCGAGCGAGCCGATGGGAACCCACTTCGTGCCATCCCACGTATCCGCCCCGACCAAGAAGATCGTGACGTTGCCGTTCTGCTCGATCGTCAGCCGGAGGTCACCGACGCTGCGATCCGGCACCGGACCATGGAGGTTGGCCTTCTTGTTCAGCTCGACGTAATAGCCGATCGTGCCCGTCGTCGCATCGCGCTCGAAGCCGAGGTATGCGAAGACGTTCCCATTGACCGTCTGGGTGTACGCGTACACATTGCCGATGTCGGACTGCCCGGTGGCGACGCCCGAACCGTCCGTCTGGTTGACAGACCACGGCCAGTTGCTTTCGGAGGCCCCCTGGTCGAACTGCGTGGCGTCGTCGAATCCGTCGCTGGCGACCGGCTGGCCGCCGACGGTGGCCCAGTCCTTGATGCCGGCGCCGTCGAGGCAGAGGTTGCCGTCGATCTCGAACCCGGCGACCGGGGAACCGGCGACCGGCCAGCCGGCACACGCGAGCGCGAGCGCAGCGATGTCCGTCTCAGCGAGCGGCGCGGCGAGCGCGGAGAAGGGTGCGGCCTCGGACTCGCTCGTCTCGGGAGACCCGGGCGGCGCCTCGGCCGGCGCAGCCGGCTCTTCGACCGCGGGATGTTCTGCGGCCGGTTCGTCCGCGGGCGGCAGGATCGCAGCATCCGTCGATGTCGGATCTGTCGTCGTCGCTTCGGTGGTCGCGGCGGGGTCGGGGGTCGTCACCTCCTCCGCCGATGCCGGGGACATCCCCGAGAACACGAGAGAGCTCGCCACGATCGCGGCGAGTCCTCCCACGTACCAGCGGTTCTGGAGCGCGATTCGACGCTCCTCAGTCCGCTCCTGACGCATGCGGCGGCGCGGACCCTCAGACTTCGAGGCGCGCACGAAAGTACGACTGAACATCAAACTCACCCTTGGTCGAAACGACACAGGGTGCCCCAAGAAGAGGCCCCTCCCAGCACGTCACGACTCGCTGCGAGTTGATGAACTTCAGAACCCAGGGATCCCAAATCCCCGAGGTTCGGCTATCTCCCCAAACACGAGCCGAAGCGTGTTCCCGCGGCCAACGTATTGCCGACCAGGCGGGACGTCAAGTCTCAAAACTGCGCGCCGCTCACGATCGGCTCAGGAAACGCGAAAGCGGCCCGGGTCTGCCCGGGCCGCTCTCCGATGATTCCGCTACTGGTTGCCGACGGCTCCGTCGACGTTCCCGCGGATGTCGTCCACCGTGTCGTGGTGCTCCTCCGGCACGACCTTCTTGGCGAGGCCGGAGGCCCCGTCGAGCACCTTGTCGCTGATGTCCTCAGCCTGCTCGGACTTCAAGAACTCGCCGATCTTGTCCTTGTTCTGCTCGTACAGGTCCTTGCCCTGGTTGACCAGGTCGTCGAAACCGCCCATGCTCACTCCTTCAGCCGCCCCCCGGCGAGGCGTCGCCACCCCATTCTCACGATCGGACAGGCCGCGCACCAGGTGGGCGTCCGGACGCCCACACGTAGAGGCCTGTCGCGAGGAGCGTGCCTGCGGCGATGACGGCCCACCACGGGAATGTCGGGATGTCGGGTCGCTTCCCTGCATCCGCGATGTCTTCTTCGGGCGTCGGGATGACCCGCTCCCCCGTCACCAGGATGCGGTGGCTGTTGACGCCGAGCGGCGTGCAGGTCACCAGCGTCATGAGGTCCGCCCCCTGCACCGGCAGCAGCGACTCCGTGTCTTCGGGCTCGACGACCCGCGTATCGATCACGCGGTAGACGAGCACGTCGCCGAAGACCTCGACGGTGAAGGTGTCGCCCTCCTCGACCCGGTCGAGATGGGTGAAGAGCTCGGAGGTCGCGAGCCCGCGGTGCGCGGTCAGCACCGAGTGCGTCGACGGGCCGCCGGCGGGCACCGCCGTGCCCTCGAGGTGACCGACGCCGCGGTGCAGCACCGTCTCGTCGGTGCCGTGATAGATCGGCAGGTCGAGCGCGATGGCGGGGACCTTCAGGCGAGCCATCAGCCCGTCGGCGTCGGCCCGCAGCACAGAGGCGTACCCCGAGGAGTCGTCCGACGGCTCGGCGAGGGGAAGTCGCTCGTTCGCCGCGACGGCCGCACCGCCGGTGATGCCCGCGTTGTACTCGCGCGCCCGCTCCAGCTCGGCGCGGAGGGTGTCGGCCCCGAGATCGCGGATGTCGTCGGAGTAGCCATCGATGCGGGCCGACTGCTCGTACTGCGTGAACCACGCCGCGATCGACGGGTACAGCAGCAGCCCGACCCCGACGATCGACGCGACCGCGATGATCATCGGCACCACCGGCAGACGCCACCGGGCGCGCGCGGGGGGATCGGACGGCGACGGGGGCGGAGCGTCGAGACGCCCCGCCCCCGCCCGTGCCATGCGAGCGATGTTACGCGGCCACGCGGGCCGCAACCGCCCGGCGGCGGGCCACGACGATCGCCGCGCCGAGCGCGACGGCGAGGACCGCAGCCCCACCGACGCCGAACCAGAGGCCACCGTCACCACCGGTGAGGGGCAGCGCGAAGGCGGGCACCTGGCTGTGCTGGAACTCGACGTAGTTCTGGACCGGAGGCACCGTCGACGTCTCACCGGCGACCACCTGGGTCAGGATGCGGTCCGGGGTCGGCAGCTGGAAACCGGCCGGCGGCGTGATCTCACGCACCCAGTAGTTTCCGGGCGTGATGATCGGGATCTCGACGTAGCCGTCGGCGCCCGTCGTCCACTCCGAGATGCCGTCGATGAAGATCGGGTTCTCGTTGCGGTCGGCGTCCTGCTGGTTCAGGTACACACGGTAGGTCGCGCCCTGCAGACCGGTGCGCTCGCTGCCGTTGATCGCCTCGAAGGCGTAGGCGGTCAGCTGGCCGATGGGCGTCACGCCGGTCACGGTCTCGGTCGAGCCGTTGACGGTGCCGGTCGCGGTGTTGACGATGCGGCCGTCCGCGGGGATCGCGATGGCGCGCGTCAGCACGTTGAAGCTCACCGTGCCGCCCTGGAGCGCGGTGAGACGCGTCAGGCCCGCGGGCGTGAACTCCACCGACGACGTCGAGCCGGTGGTCGTCAGGGTGTAGTCCACACCCGCCGTGAACGTCTGCGGGAGGCCCGCGGAATTGGTGACCACGACGTTCGTGGGTGCGACGCCGGCAGGCGGCGTGTCGACGTACTCCAGCTCCGCCGGAATGGTGTCGGTCAGGATGAAGTCGTCGATGGTGTCGCCGGCGGCGAGCGTCGGGATGCTGGCGGCGATCGCCCAGCGGATCAGGTCGGGGTTGCGCGCCTCGACGGAGTTGGCCGGAGCAGGGATCCGGGTCTTCGTGATCTCGGTGACGGCGTTCTTGGGGTACACGTGCACGTCGTAGATCCACTCGTTCGCCGGTGCCCCGCTGGGGCCTGTCGGGAACGGCAGCGTCACGAGGAACGGCGCGACGGGGTTCGTGACCTCATCGGGCAGCGTGGTCTCGGTGACGAGATACAGGCCGATCGGCATGTCGGCCGGGAACGTCGCCGTGCCGCTGCCGTTGGTCAGCCCCGATGCGAACGACGTGGCCGTCAGGCGGTTCGCCGCCGTCGCGGGCGTGAGGTTGGCGACGGCGGTCCAGCCGGTCGACGTCAGCAGGTCGACGTCGGCCACGAGGGTCGCCGTGAACTCGGCGCCGGCGAGCGGGGTTCCCGCCACGCCGCCGGGGATCTCCTGGCCGGTGCCGATCTGCTGCGGGCTCGAGGGGCCGAGCGCGTACTTGTGCACAGTGAGGCTGCGCGGCTGTTCGGGGTCGATGTTGCCGGGCAGCGTCACGGCGTGCGCCGGCGCCACAGCGACGATCGCGGCCGCCGCGCCGAGCGCCAGCACGCCGGCAGCGGCGGTGATGCGCCGAAGGATGGACGAGGACATGTGGTTTCTCCTTGTGATGGTGGTTGCGGAGTGTTGCGGATGGGAAGGGGATGGGCTGAAGGTCACACGGCTGCTCCTCTCCGGCGCCGGCGATGCCACATCGCGGTGGCGAGCGCCAGGATGAAGACCGTCGAGCCCGCGATGAGGAAGGCATCGCTGCTCGGTCCTCCCGTGCGCGGGAGCACAGTGGGCCCGACGGGGGCGTTGACGAAGCGGTAGACCGCGGTCTGCCCCGGCGCGGGAGCCGTGATGGTGGCCGACGTCGTGCCCGCGGTGAGGGCGACCGGCGTCCACGTGGAGCCGGCGAGCCGCTCGAGCCGGAGCGTCCGATACGCCAGGCGGCTGCCCGCGGCGGCGACGCTCTGGGAGAGCGTGTACGCGTGGCCGGGGCGCACTTCGAAGGTGTTCGCGGGATTTCCCGCGGCCGAATACTCGGCGCCGGGCCGTGACCACTGCGGCAGGGATCCGCCCGTGAGCGCGGCGGGCGTGGCGGTGAGCGTCCAGTCGTCCGCCTCGAAGCCGGGCTGCGGGTCCTGCACCTGCGCGAGCAGGGTGATGGATGCTGTCGAGTTGACGACCGTGCATGTCACCGTGGCGCCCGCGGGCAGAGTGACGTCACCGGCTGCCGTCACCGTCACCGCTGCGCCCGCCGCGGTGGCACAGCTCCACGCGCCCACCTGCAGGTACAAGGCGGTCCCTCCGGTCTCGGCGAGCCGGTACGCGACGCCGGGGGTGACGGGAACGGCGGACACGGCCGCCGTGCCCCCACGCCCCGCCGGGCCCGGCCGGGCAGGGGCCGGGGCGGTGGCCGAGAGCGTCCAGTCGCTCGCGAGGGCGGAGCCGAAGCCCACCTGCTTCACGAGCGTGAGCAGCGCCACCGGTTCGTTGATCAGTGTGCAGGCGACACTCGACGCGGACTGGATGCCGGTGATGGTGCCGCGCACGACGCCCCCGGTGTTGGTGACGGTGACCGGCACGGCGCTGCCGCCGACGGTGCATGACACCGACACGAAGGCGAACCCGCTGCGCTGCTCCTCGGAGACGACAAGGCTCGCGCGGGACGCCGCCGAACCGAACAGGGCCAGCCACGTCGCGGACCCCGCGGCGTCGGTGACCTGCGTCGGCGACTCGCTCGGCAGGATCGTGGCGGTGCCCACTGTCGCCGACGCGGTGACACCGAGCGTCCAGCCCGCACCGGGCGTGATGACGCCGGTCGCCGCGTCGCGGATCTGCTTCGTGACGGTGATGGTGGTCGCCGGCCTCGGCGAGTTGAAGAACGTGCAGTTGACGCTCGTGCTGAGCCGGTCGGGGACCGTGACGGATGCGGACGCTGTCGAGCCGGTCGTGATGCGCACACCCTCCGACCAGCATTCGTAGACGATCGTGTACGCGCTGATCGGCGACGTGCTTCCCGTGACCATCGCCTCGGCGATCGTCAGCGTGCTGCCGGCCGCGACCGGGAGCGGTCCGACCTGCGCGGCCTGCAGCCCCGTTGCGGCTCCGCTCGTGGTGGCCGTGGCCGCCGGTGTGCCGTCACGTGCGACGGTGAGCTGGAACTGGTCGGCGGGGGCGATGCGTCCGACGACGTTCTTCTGCACGGTGATGCTCGCCGGCGACGCGCAACTGGCGAGGTCGACCGCGGCCAGCGAGATGCGCGGCGTTCCCGGCACCCGGACGAACGTCGTCGCGTCGAACTCGTACATGCCGGTCGACGCACTCGTGTCGGTGCTGCTCGAGAGATACATCGTGCCGCGCGGCGAGAACGCCAGACCCGTGATCGAGGTGAGCGCCTGCCCGGCGTTCATGCCGGTCAGCGTGGCGGGAATGGTGGCGTTGACCGCAAGCGTGCCGCCGGCAGCGCCGGCCAGCGTCGAGGCCGTGACGGTGAAGATGGTCGCGGTGCTGCTGGTGCCGCTGCTGGCCGAACCGAGCACGAACAGATTGCCCACGCTGTCGAACGCCATGTCGCCGTTGCCGACGGTCGCCGCGCCGGTGGAGAAGCGCCCGAGGTAGCGGAACCCTGTGGAGTTCGGCGAGCTCTCGGTGAAGCTCCACAGGTAGAAGAAGCCGCCGTTGAATTTGCCGAACAGGAACCGGTTGCTGGTGAGGTCGAGCGCGCCCGCCACGATGCCGCCGTCGACGATCGTGGATGTGGGGGTGTTCCCCGCGCGCGTGGTGTACGCCGAGTCGGGGAGCGCGGCGGCGCTGCCTCCCGGCGTGTACTTCAGGATGCTCGCGATGTCGGTGCTGTCGGACGACCGGTTGAAGGCGTATGCGACGGAGCCGTTGGCGCCGATGCCGAGACCGTTGACGCTCGTCACTCCGGGCCACGTCGCGACAGTGGTCGTCGCGCCGGTCGCGATGTCGACCTGGGAGAGGATGCCGGTCGCGTCGATCGAGTAGAAGTGGCTGTTGTCGCAGTACAGCTGCGGGGCGCGAGGAGTGTTGGTGAAGGTGCACACCACCTGCACGCCGGGTTCGTCGGGGATCGTGATCGGCGCCGCGGTCGACGTCCCCGAAGCGATCACGGTGCCGCCGCGCACGCACTCGTAGGCGGTGCCGTAGTTGATGCCGGTGCCCGACACGAGCTGCTCGGCGATGGTGTACCGAGTTCCCGGACTCACGACGTACCTGTCCACACGCGCCGCCTGCACACCTGTCGTCGAGCCCGTCGTGGTGGCCGAGGCGAGCGTGGTCGTGCCGCTGCGCACCGACAGGGTGAACTGGTCCGCGGCGTTCGCGCGGGCGGTGATGTTCTTCAGCACCGTGATCGTGGCCGGCGGCGTCACGGTGAGCGCCGCAGAGGAGGTTGCGACCAGCGGTGTGGTGAGGTTCGCCGGCGCGTTGGTATACGTACCGGCGGTCTGCGAGACCACGTTGACGGTGATCGTGCAGGAGGTCGTTCCGGCGGCGAGGTCTCCGCCGGCCGCCGAGATCGTGCTCGCCCCCGCTGCCGCCGTGACGGAGTAGGCCGCGCCGGTCACGTTCGCGCACGTGCCGCCGATCGCCGGTGTGCCCGCGACAGTGAGACCCGCGGGCAGCGCGTTGGTGAGCGACCAGTCCGACTTGGCGAGCAGGTCGTTCGTGTTCGTCACCGTGTAGGTGAGCGTGGCAGCCGACCCCGCGACGACGCTCGCGGGCGCGAACGCCACATCGAGCCGAGGCGTCACGTCCAGCACCCGGATGTTGTCGATCGCGAAGGCGTTGCCGACGGCTGCGGTGACGGTGTTCGTCACGTTGACCTGTGCGGCCGCGATCTGCGCCGGCGTCATCAGCACCGGGTTGGACCCCGTGAAGGTGCCGGCCCGGACGGATGCCGACAACGCCGCGCCGCCCAGCGCGGTGCCGTCGAGTCCCCCGCCCGTCACCGGCAGGGCGGGGGTGCTCGTGTAGTACGTCCCCGCAGCGTTGGTGCAGGGCACGATCGGCGCAGGGAAAGGCGAGAACGTCGTCGCCCCCGACAGCAGCGAGAAGGTGAGCGAGGCGGCCGTGCTCGCACATTCGTCACCGGCGACGTCGACGCGCATCGTGTAGTAGCGCGACGTGGGCGCGGCGACCCCGATTCCCGACGTGGATCGCAGGACGAGCGAGTTGCCCGACGGGATCGTGGCATACGGTGCGGCGGCGAGAGCGTGATTCGTCTGAGTCGCGGTCGTCGTCCCGGCCACGGGCGTCGAGGCCGAGGCCGATCCCGCGACGCCGGCGCCGACCTGGCCGAGCACATCGGCCAGACGCCGGGTCTCGCGCGCACCCAGCGTGCTGGTCCCGCCGACGCCGATGAGGATCGGCTCCGACGGGCAGAGCGTGCTGTTCGGGTACGCCGCCGTGTAATTGACCAGGACGCCGGTGCAGGAGGTGCCGGCCGTCCACGGCGCGCCGGCGGTGTAGCGGCCGCTCGCGTAGCCGGTGATTCCACTGGCAGCGGTGGTGGTGAGCCCCTGCTCGAACGTCTCTGCCCACACCTGCGCCGCAGGCTCCGGCACGCCGGCCGCGAGGATTCCGACTGCCGCGTCGGGCGCGGCGAACAGCTGGGCGTTGAGCAGCGAGTCCCGGGGTGCGGACGGAGCCGGCGCCGACGACTGCTCGGACGCCGCCGCTGTGTCGGGCGCCGGCGTGTCTTCCGGCGCCGCGGTCTCCGCCGGCGGGGCGTGCGCGTCCTCCGCGGGCGGGGGGACCGCGTCCTCGGCGCTCACCTCGCGGGTCGGTGCCGGCGCGGGCTCCACGGGTGCCGCCGGGCTGGGGACCTGCGCAGGGGCATCTGCCGGGTCCGTGGCGGCATCGTCGGCAGGCACGAGCGGTGCGTCGACCTCCGTCGCCGGTGCGGCGACCGCGCCTGTGGGCGTCGCGAGAAGACCGAGGGTCAGCGCCAGGGCCACCAGCACCGCCGTGACGGGCCCGAGCACGCGCGCGCCGCGGCGGACCCGCCGCGCACGCCGTCGCCAAGCACCCATCTGCCGCCCCCGGGCACGCCGAACGTGCCCTGCTCCAGGCGCGCTTCGGTCACCCCGACGTCGCGCGCCAAAATCCCCCTACCGGACGGGACGAGCGCGCAGCAGGCAAAAAAAATCCAGGGTCGGGACGTGAAACCGAGGCGGTCTACGCGTTCTGGCTCTGAACACTTTCGACTCTATGAGGATCCGTTAATGAAGGTCAACCCGGCCATTTGGGGGACAAGATCCGAGGTTCGCGAGACCTGCCCGCAGACGCGGAGAAGCCCCCGGGATCGAATCCCGGGGGCTTCTCGCAGCAGTTGCGCCGAAGAACCTTACTTGAGGATCTTCGTGACCGTGCCGGCGCCGACGGTGCGGCCACCCTCACGGATGGCGTAGCCGAGGCCCTCCTCCATGGCGATCGGCTGGATCAGCTCGACCGTCATGTCCGTGGTGTCGCCGGGCATGACCATCTCGGTGCCCTCGGGCAGCGTGATGACGCCGGTGACGTCGGTGGTCCGGAAGTAGAACTGCGGACGGTAGTTCGTGTAGAAGGGGTTGTGACGGCCGCCCTCCTCCTTGGAGAGGATGTAGGCGGTGCCCTCGAACACGGTGTGCGGCGTGACCGAACCCGGCTTCACGACGACCTGGCCGCGCTCGACGTCCTCGCGCTTGGTGCCGCGCAGGAGCAGACCGCAGTTCTCGCCCGCCCACGCCTCGTCGAGCT
>JAVBUG010000354.1:0-8340 GCA_031555515.1 Microbacterium sp.
CAACCACAAAACGTGGTCGACAGAGAAAAAAATTGGCATTTGACAAGTGCACGCTGTTGAGTTCTCAAAGATCGGACGCACCAACCAGCAACAGACCACCAGGCCCGCCGCCCCAGCTGGGCAACTTCACTATCTTATCCCACCGAAACCATTCCGTCAAACCGACCAGAATACTTTCCGCAGAAACCCCACCACATCCGACGAGCGGCGATCCGATGAACAGATCTTGTGTGATGGAGGCGGTCCGCTACTTGAGGGGAGCCAGACCCGGAGGCCTTCCGCTCTACCCTTTGGGGCGAACAAGAGAGACTCTACCCCGCGAACGCGCTCTCGTCCAAATCGACGCTCTGCTCGACTGCCGACGTCTTGCGCGCACTCCGCCGATCGACTCCTGAGCTCGCTGGCTCCCGCGGATCGGAGATGTCCGCTGTTCCACGTCCGCGCGCGGCGGGGACGTGGGCGAACCGTGGTCATACCAAAAAGAAAACCCCTGAGAATCAGGGGTTTTCATGGCGGTGACGGTGGGATTTGAACCCACGGTAGGGGGTTACCCTACACAACTTTTCGAGAGTTGCACCTTCGGCCGCTCGGACACGTCACCGCCGACAAGCTTACGACACGAAAACGGATGCCGCGAATCGGCGCCTTCGCGGGCCCGCAGACCGCATCGACCAGCCGCGTGAACCGCACCGGCCTCGGTGTCGCCAGGCGGGGTTAGCGTGGGGACCGTGACCCACGAGCCCCCGGCAGAGGCGCAGACATCCGCGACGGGCCGCATGTCCACGACACAGCGGTACGTGCTGTGGATCGCGGTGCTCGCTTCGCTCGTAGCGTTCCTCGATGGCACGATCGTGAACGTCGCGCTGCCGGCGATCAGCGACGAACTGGGCGGCGGCATCACCACTCAGCAGTGGGTCGTCGATGCCTACCTCATCACGCTGGGCGCCTTGATCCTCGTCGCAGGGTCGGTGAGCGACGCCTACGGGCGTGTGCTGGTGCTGCGGATCGGACTCATCGGGTTCGGCATCGCCTCCCTCGCAATCGCCGCTGCCCCGACGGCGGAGTTCCTCATCGTCGCGCGCGGCGTGCAGGGCGCGGCCGGCGCGTTTCTCGTGCCGAGCTCGCTGGCTCTCATCACGTCCAACTTCAGCGGCTCCGCGCAGAGCCGCGCCATCGGCATCTGGACCGCGATGACCACCTCCGCCATGATCGTCGGCCCGCTGCTCGGCGGCATCCTGGTCGACTTCGCAACATGGCGGTGGGCATTCCTGATCAACGTCGTGCCGATCGGCGTCACCCTCGTGATGCTGGCGCGCGGCGGCTTCCACGACACCCGGCATCCCGACGCCTCGATCGACTGGCTCGGCGCGATCCTGTGCACACTCGGTCTCGGCGGCATGGTCTACGCCCTCATCGAACAGCCCAGCCAGGGCTGGGGCTCCCCCGCGATCTGGCTGCCGCTCGTGGTCGGCGCGGTGCTGTTCCTCGCGTTCGTGCTGCGGCAGCGCACGGTGCGGCATCCGATCCTCCCGCTCGATCTGTTCGGCGTGCGCAACTTCTGGACGGGCAACGTCGCGACCACCTTCATCTATGGGGCACTGGCGCTCAACGGACTCGTCGTCGTCGTGTACCTGCAGGAGGGCGCGGGTCTGTCCGCAACGCTCGCCGGCCTCGCCAGCCTGCCGATGACGATCCTGATGATCCTCTTCAGCTCCCGGGTCGGCGCCCTCAGCGGCAGGTGGGGGCCGCGGTTCTTCATGACAGTGGGCCCGATCACGATGGGCGTCGGCGCGCTCCTGCTCCTCACGGTCGGCACCGACTTCTCCTACTGGTGGCAGGTGCTCCCGAGCATGATCGTGATGGGTGCCGGGCTCGCGCTCACCGTCGCGCCGTTGACGTCGGCGATCCTCGGCGCGATCGAGCCCGAGCGCTCGGGCATCGCCTCCGCCGTGAACAACGCTGTGGCGCGCGTGGCCGGGCTCATCGCGATCGCCCTGCTCGCCACCATCGTCGGCGGCGCGCTCGACCTCGACGGCTTCCACCGGGCGGCCATCGTCACGGCGGTGCTCATGATCGCCGGCGGCGTCGCCTCGTTCCTCGGCATCCGTAATCCGGACAGCTCCCGCGACCCTTCGGCCGACGCGCCATAGACCCGGCGGTAAACGCTGGCTTGCAGCATCCGTCCACTGCAAGACTGGCCGCATGGCCGTCATCGAGAATTCGAAAGTCACCATCGTCGGAGCCGGCAGCGTCGGCTCGAGCGCCGCGTACGCCGCGCTCATCCGCGGTTCCGCCCGCCACGTCGCCCTGTACGACATCGCCACCCAGAAGGTCGAGGCCGAGGTGCTCGACCTCGCGCACGGCACGCAATTCACGGGCACGAGCGACATCATCGGCGGCAGCGATCTGTCGGTGGTCGAGGGTTCGCACGTCGTCGTGATCACGGCAGGCGCGAAGCAGAACCCGGGTCAGACGCGCATCGAGCTCGCCGGCGTGAACGCCGGGATCATGAAGAAGATGATGCCGCAGCTCTTGAGCGTCGCGCCCGACGCCGTCTACGTCATCGTCACCAACCCCTGCGACGTGCTCACCGTGCTCGCGCAGGAGGAGACCGGCCTGCCGCCCGAGCGCATCTTCGCGTCGGGCACCGTGCTCGACACGTCGCGTCTGCGCTGGAAGCTCGCCGAGCGCGCGGGCGTCTCGACCTCGAGCGTGCACGCGTACATCGTGGGCTAGCACGGCGACACCGAGTTCCCGCTGTGGTCGAAGGCGACGATCGGCACCGTCCCGATCCTCGAGTGGGTCACGCCCGCCGGCGACCGCATGTCGGTCGAGGAGCTCGACCAGATCGCCATCGACGTGCGCGACGCCGCCTACAAGGTGATCCAGGGCAAGGGCGCGACGAACTATGCGATCGGGCTGTCGAGCGCGCGCATCATCGAGGCGATCCTCAACGACGAGCGCGCAGTCATGCCCGTCTCGCCGGTGCTCCGCGACTTCCACGGCGTCGACGGCGTGGCGCTCTCGGTGCCGTCCGTGGTCAGCGCGGCCGGTGCCGAGCCGATCCGCGAGACGCAGTTCGACCACGAAGAGCTCGAGCTGCTCCACGCCTCCGCCGATGCCCTGAAGCAGGTGGCCGACTCGCTGCGCGGCTGAGTCGGAGGCGGAGGCGGACACGGATGCTGCGGCCCGCGGCATCCGTCCGGCCCTGCGAACAGCGGGGCTCGCGGACGATGTCGTGAGCCGCACGTAGGCTCATCGCATGCCCGCTGCCCGACGCCCGACGCAGACCGCCCCCTACCGGTGCACCGAGTGCGGCTGGACCACGCTCAAGTGGGTCGGGCGCTGCGGCGAGTGCCAGCAGTGGGGCACCGTGGTCGAGGCGGCGGAGCAGACCGGCATCCTGCGATCGGTCGCGCCGGTGTCTCCCGGGGCGGGGCGCGCGGCGCAGCCGATCACGCGCATCGACACGTCCGACGCGCCGCGGCGCACCACGGGCGTCGGCGAGTTCGACCGCGTCCTCGGCGGCGGGCTCGTGCCGGGGGCCGCGATCCTGCTCTCGGGCGAGCCGGGCGTCGGCAAGTCCACGCTGCTGCTCGAGGTCGCCGCGCAATCCGCGAAGGCGGGGCGCCGCGTCCTGTACGCGAGCGCCGAAGAGTCCACGGCCCAGGTTCGGCTCCGGGCCGAGCGGACCGGCGCGCTGCACGACGAGCTCTACCTCGCGAGCGAGACCGACCTCGCGACGATCCTCGGGCACGTCGACGACGTCACGCCCGACCTGCTGATCGTCGACTCGGTGCAGACGGTGTCGTCGGCGCTGTCGGAGGGCATGGCGGGGCACCCGTCGCAGGTGCGCGAAGTCGCCGCAACGCTCATTCGCGTCGCGAAAGAGCGCGGGCTGCCGACGATCATCGTCGGACACGTCACGAAGGACGGCTCGATCGCCGGTCCTCGCATCCTCGAGCACCTGGTCGACGTGGTGTGCCAGTTCGAGGGCGATCGGCAGACGTCGCTCCGGTTCGTGCGTGCGCTCAAGAACCGGTTCGGCCCGACGGACGAGGTCGGATGCTTCGACATGACCGGCGCCGGCATCGCCGAGGTGCCCGACCCCAGCGCACTGTTCCTCGGTCACGGCAGCACCGAGCCGGGAACGTGCGTGTCGATCGCGCTCGAGGGTCGCCGCGCGCTGCCGGTCGAGGTGCAGGCGCTCACGATCGACAGCAAGTCGGGCAACCCGCGGCGCATCGTGAACGGCGTCGATGCGGCGCGCGTCGCGACCGTGCTGGCGGTTCTCGAGAAGCGGATGAAGATCAAGACCTCCGACCAGGACGTGTACGTGTCGACGGTCGGCGGCGTCAGGTTCGCCGAGCCGGCGGCCGACCTCGCGATAGCGCTCGCGGTCGCCAGCGCGGTCGAGGGCTGGACGATCCCCCGGCACATCGCCGTGGTCGGCGAGCTGAGCCTGGCAGGCGAGGTGCGGCCCGTCACCCAGGCGACGCAGCGACGCAGCGAAGGCGCGCGTCTCGGCTATCGGGATGTCATCGACCACCGCTCAGGATCGCTGGGCGGCGCGGTCAGCGACGTGCGGGTGCGGTCCAAGGGGCGGCCCGGGGAAGACATCCCCGAGTTCTGAGGTCGGCTGGTCGCTCAGCGCCCGCGAGGCCGGCGTCGACGCCCAGGGTCCACGTACCCGAGCACGATGGGGATCACGAGTCCAGCCGCGCACACGATTCCGACGAGCAGGAATTCCACCCGGCGAGTCTGCCCCGTCGTCGCCGGGGACGCAAACCCTTCGGCCGGAGTGTCGCCGGGTTGAGGGCTGGGTCAGGCGTCGAGCGCGGCGATGAGGTCTGCGGGTGACGCCTGCAGCGGGTGCGGCCCTGCGATGTCGAAGAAGACAGTGGTGATCTCTTCCTCGTGCGCGCCGAGGAAGGCGCGCAGCCAGGCTGGGGACTGCAGTGCGACACCCGGCGGCAGCGTCTCGGGCTTGTGGGCGGCGTCGCTGAAGAGCAGCAGCGCGATGTCGCCGGTCTTCGCGTCGCGGTAGGTCCACACCTCGCCGACGTCGAGGGGATTGTCGCGGTGGCCGGGCCGCATCAGCGGCACGACGGTGGGGCCGTGGCGCAGCGCGAAGGCGACCGCGGCCATGTCCTGCGTCTGGAGCGCGTCGCCGAGCTGGGTGTTGCGGAAGTCCGCCGCTCCGGCCTTCTTCACGCGCTTCTTGCCTGCCACCCGTCCAGCGTAATCGCCCGCACGACCGGCGACGCGGCGGGCGTCAGGCGAGGAAGCCGCGCAGCAGGGCCTCCGAACCGGCGAGGTGTTCGAGGATCGCGGCTTCCGCAGCATCCGGTCGCCCCGCGAGAATCGCGGTCACGATGCGCTCGTGCTGCACGTTGGAGTGCTCGATGTTGCGCGGCAGCAGCGGGAAGGTGTCGAGCCATTCGTTCACACGGGCGCGGTTCTCGGCGGCGAGCGCGACGAGCGACGGGATGCCGGCGAGCTCGGCGATCGTGAGGTGCAGCAGGGTGTCGAGCCGGCGATAGTCGGCTTCGGATGCCTCGGCCACGACCTCGTAGCGCGCCCACAGCTCGTCGCGGGCGGCGGCGTCGAGCGTGCGTCCGGCCGCAGCGCGGGCCGCGCCCGCCTCGAGCACGCGGCGCAGGCCGAGGACGTCCTCGAGCTCGGCGGTCGTGACGTCGCGGGGGTGCGGCGGCTGCGGCAGCGGGTCGGCGACGAACGTGCCCCCGTAGCGGCCCCGCCGGCGCACGAGGTAGCCGGTGTCGGCGAGTTCACGGATCGCTTCGCGCACAGTGTCGCGGCTCACGGCGTAGAGCACGGCGAGCTCGCGCTCCGACGGCAGCGACTCCCCCGGCGCGACCACGCCCAGCCGGATCGTCTGCACCAGGCGCGCGACGGTGTCCTCGAGCGCGTTGCCCTCGCGCACCGGCCGGTAGACGGCCTTGCGCACCTCCTGCAGCGGGGCATCGGTCATGGCGAGACCTTACAGCGGGGTGACGTAGGCGTTCGTGATGCCGCCGTCGACGACGAACGTGCTCGCGGTGATGAACGACGCGTCGTCCGACGCGAGGAAGGCGACCGCGGCCGCGAGCTCCTCGGGTTCGGCGAAGCGGCCCATCGGCACGTGCACGAGCCGGCGCTGCGCGCGCTCGGGGTCTTTGGCGAACAGCTCCTGCAAGAGCGGCGTGTTCACCGGCCCCGGGCACAGCGCGTTGACGCGCACGCCCTGCCGCGCGAACTGCACCCCGAGCTCGCGGGTCATGGCGAGCACGCCGCCCTTCGACGCGGTGTACGAGATCTGCGACGTCGCCGAGCCGAGCAGCGCCACGAACGAGGCGGTGTTGATGATCGACCCCTTGCCCGCCGGCACCATATGCCGCAGCGCCGCGCGCGAGCACAGGTACACGCTCTTGAGGTTGACGTCCTGCACGCGGTCCCACGCCGGCAGCTCGGTCGTCTCGATCGAGTCGTCGTCCGCGGGCGAGATGCCCGCGTTGTTGAACGCGATGTCGAGGCGCCCGAGGTCGCCGGCGACCGAGTCGAAGAGCATGTTGACGGATGCCTCGTCCGCGACGTCCACCGGACGGAACAGCCCGTCGACCTCCAGGGCCGCCCGCTCCCCGGCGGCCGGGTCGAGGTCGGCGATCACGACGCGTGCGCCTTCGGCGGCGAACCTCCGTGCGGTTGCGAGGCCGATGCCGGACGCCCCGCCCGTGATGACGGCCACCCGGTCCTTGAGCCGCTGGGTCAGATCCATGCTGTTCCTCTCAGTCCGTCGCGAAGAAGACGTTCTTGGTCTCGGTGAAGTGCTCGGCGGCGTCGGGGCCGAGCTCGCGGCCGAGACCCGAGGCCTTCATGCCGCCGAACGGCGTCCAGTACCGCACCGAGGAGTGCGAGTTGACCGAGAGCACGCCGCTCTTCACACCCCGCGAGACGCGCACCGCACGGCCGAGGTTCTCGGTCCAGATCGAGCCGGCGAGACCGTAGATCGTGTCGTTCGCCAGCCGGATCGCGTCGGCCTCGTCGTCGAACGGGAGCACCGCGACAACGGGCCCGAAGACCTCCTCGCGCGCGATGCGGTCTTCGGGCCCGGCCAGCACCACGGTCGGCGCGAACCAGAAACCGTCGCCGGACGGCGCCGACCCGCGGAACGCGACGTCCGCACCGTCGAGGAACCCTTCGACGCTGGAGCGATGGGATGCCGAGATCAGCGGCCCCATCTCGGTCGCCTCGTCCGCGGGTTCGCCGACCCGCCAGGCCTGCACCGCAGGCTCGAGCAGCTCGAGGAACCTGTCGTACACCGATCGCTCGACCAGGATGCGGCTGCGGGCGCAGCAGTCCTGCCCGGCGTTGTCGAACACGGCCCCGGGTGCCGATGCCGCAGCCTTCTCGAGGTCGGCGTCGGCGAACACGATGTTGGCGCTCTTGCCGCCGAGCTCGAGGGTGACCGGCTTGAGCTCGCGCGCGCAGCCCGCCGCGACATCCGTCCCCACCGACGTCGAACCGGTGAAGACGACCTTGCGCACATCCGGGTGCGAGACGAACCGCTGCCCGACGACCGAGCCCGACCCCGTGACGACCTCGAACAGCCCCTCCGGGAGCCCGGCGAGAAGGGCGAGCTCCGCCAGCCGGATCGCGGTGAGCGGCGTCAGCTCGGCGGGCTTCAGCACGACGGCGTTGCCGGCGGCGAGTGCCGGCGCGAACCCCCACGACGCGATCGTCATCGGGAAGTTCCACGGCACGATGATCCCGACCACGCCGTAGGGCTCGTGGAAGGTGAGATCGATGCCGCCGGGCACCGGGATCTGCTGCCCGAGCAGCCGCTCCGGCGCGCCCGCGTAGTAGTTGAGCACCTGTGCGACGTGGCTCGCCTCCCACCGCGCGGAGGCGATCGGATGCCCGGAGTTGCGCACCTCGAGCGCGGCGAGCTCCTCGACGTGGTCGGTGACGACCCGGGCGAAGGCGCGCAGCGCGTCCGCCCGGGCACCGGGGGCGAGCGCCGCCCAGCCCCGCTGCGCGGCGACCGCGCGGGCCACGGCCGCATCGACATCCGCCGCCGTGGCGCGCTCCAGTTCGCGGAACGGCTGCCCGGTCGAGGGGTCGATGACGGTGATGGTGCTCATGCGGAGGATCCTTCGAGGGTGGTGGTGCGGGCGGCGCGGTAGGCGGATGCGGCGGCCACGAGGCCGAGGAAGAGCCGCCGGTCGGCGGCGTTCTCCTCGGGATGCCACTGCACCGCCACGAGGTACTCGTCGCCGGGCCGCTCGAACGCCTGCACCAGGCCGTCGTCGGTGCGCGCCGTGACCACGAGGCCCTCGCCCA
>JAVBUG010000172.1:0-4850 GCA_031555515.1 Microbacterium sp.
GCATCCGTTCGTCCTTAGCCTTCATCGCATCCCCGATACATCCGCAAAGGAGCGGTCATGACTTCCACCACCAGCAGGGCGCGGCGCGCCGGCATCGCCGCGTTCGTGGGAACCACCATCGAGTGGTACGACTTCTACGTCTACGCGACCGCCGCCGCGCTCGTGTTCGGGCCGCTCTTCTTCCCGAGCGGCGACCCGCTCGCCGAGACCGCCGCCGCCTTCGCGACGTTCGCCGTGGCCTTCCTCGTACGTCCGCTCGGCGGCATCATCTTCGGCCACATCGGCGACAAGCTCGGGCGTCGCGTCTCGCTCGTGATCACGCTCCTGCTGATGGGCGTCTCGACCGTGCTGGTCGGCTGCCTCCCGACCTACGAGGCGATCGGCATCGTGGCTCCGATCCTGCTGATCCTGCTGCGCGCCCTGCAGGGCCTCGCGGTCGGCGGCGAGTGGGGCGGCGCCGTGCTCATGAGCGTCGAGCACGCGCCGGCCGGCAAGAAGACCTTCTACGGCGGATTCACCCAGCTGGGCAACCCGGCCGGCGCGCTGCTGGCCTCGGGCATCTTCGCGATCATGTCGCGCTTCGGCGACGACTTCATCATGAACGGCGGCTGGCGCATCCCGTTCCTGCTCTCGATCGTGCTGGTCGCCGTCGGCTTCTGGGTGCGGTACCGCGTCGAGGAGTCCCCGGTGTTCGAGCAGAAGATCGAGGGCCGCAAGCAGACCATGCCGCTCGCGTTCGCACTGCGCGTCAACTGGAAGCCGATCCTCCTCGGCATCGGCCTGCTGCCGATCTCGACCGGCGGCTACTACCTGGCCACCACCTTCGCGACCTCGTACGCGACCGGCGAGCCCATCAGCATGAGCCCGCAGCTCATCCTCGACGCCATGACGATCGCCTCGTTCATCGAATTCGTCGTGACGCTGCCGGTCGCGTGGCTCGGCGACAAGTGGGGCCGCAAGAACATCATGTACATCGGCCTCGTGACCTCGGTGCTCACGTTCGTGCCCTTCATGCTGGTGCTGCCCGGCAAGATCGAGCCCGTCATCTTCCTGCTGGCGTCGCTCGTGCGCATCGCGATGAGCGCCACCTACGCGCCGATCGCCGCGATCCTCGCGCAGATGTTCCGCCCGCAGGCGCGCTACACCTCGATCGCCCTGTCCTACGGCGTGGGAGCGGCGATCTGGGCCGGCTTCTCGCCCTGGTTCGCCACCATGCTCATCGCGTGGACCGGCAGCGTGTGGTCGGTCATCTTCATGTTCATCGGAATGGCCCTGCTCGCTGGCCTCTGCACGTGGCTCGCACCGCAGCACTCCGACGAGGCGCCCGTGACCGACTCGTTCACGCCGCGCACCGACACGACAGCCGCCCGCACGCTGTAAGGAGATCCGACGCCATGAGAAAGCTCGCCCCCTTCGACCGCCCCGCACAGCAGACCCCGCGCCTGGTGCTCGCCGGCGCCATCCACACTGTCGACGCCCAGGGCAGCACCGCCACCGCGATGCTGACCGACCGCGGACGCATCATCGCGATCGGCACGGCAGAGGAATGCCGGGATGCCGCGGCCGCCCTCCGCCTCGACCCCGAGGTCGTCGACCTCGGCGACGCGGTCGTCGTGCCGGGCTTCGTCGATGCGCACGCCCACCCGCTCATGTACGGACAGCTCATGACGTGGGTGGACTGCGGTCCCGAGAAGGCCGCGAGCATCCCCGAGATCGTCGCGCTCCTGAAGGCCGCGGCGGCCGAGCTGCCCGAGGGCCGCCCGGTGCGGGGCTATGGCTACGAGCACCGCAACCTCGCCGAGCAGCGGCATCCGTCCCGATTCGAACTCGACGAGGTCGCGACCGACCGCGAGGTGTACCTCATGAACGCGTCGGGGCACGGCGGGGTCGTGAACTCGTACACGTTCGAGCTCAACGGCGTCGACCGTGACACCCCGAACCCGGAGGGCGGCGAGATCTTCCGCGACGCCGACGGCGAGCTGACCGGCGAGATCTCGGATGCCGCGTGCAACATGCTCACGGGCGTGCATGGCGTCAAGATCGGCCACCACGGTCCGAACTTCCACCTCGCCGACGAGCCCGAGGAGCACCTGCGGCAGCTGGATGTCGCGACGCAGCGCTTCCTCGCCGGGGGAGTGACGACGATCGGCGACGCGCAAGTGTCGCGGCGTGAGTTCGACATGTACCTGCGGCTCGCCGAGGCCGGGCGCCTGGAGCTGCGGGTCTCGATGTACCTGCTGTCGCACCTGCTCGACGAGGCGCTCGAGATGGGCCTCGTCGGCCAGTTCGGCAACGCGCACCTGAGCTTCGCGGGCATCAAGCTCTACGCCGACGGGACTCTCGGCGGGTGGACCGCGTACTTCCCCGACGGCTACGTCGGCGACCCGTGCCGCACCGGCCAGCTGTACCACGAGCCCGCCGAGTACACGGCGCTCATCCGCAAGGCGCACGCGGCAGGACTCCAGACCGCGACCCACGCGCAGTCGCCGACGGCGATCGAGATGGTGGTGTCGGCGATCGAGGCGGCGCTCGCCGAGCACCCCGACGACGATGCCCGCCACCGCATCGAGCACTGCGGGCTGCCGACGCCGGAGCAGATCCAGCGCATGGCGGCAGCCGGCATCCGTCCCGTCAACCAGACCCAGCACTACTTCAATTGGGGCGAGGGCGTCGAGCAGGCCATCGGCACGCCGGGGGAGCGGTTCAACCCGCTCGGCGAGTTCGAGGCGGCGGGGGTGCCGTTCACGATCTCGTCCGACGCGCCGGTGGCCGAGCCCATCCCGCTCGAGGCGATCCAGACCGCCGTCACCCGCGTGACGCGCCGTGGGCACAAGCTCGGTCCCGACAACCTGCGGGTGTCGGCGGATGCCGCGCTGCGCGCCCACACGTACGAGGGCGCCGTGTCGCTCGGCCGCGAAGACGACCTCGGTTCGCTCGAGGCCGGCAAGTATGCCGACTTCGCGGTGCTCGGGGCCGACCCGCTGGCGGTCGACGCGAGCGAGATCTCGCAGATCCCGGTGCTCGAGACGTGGGTCGCGGGCGAGCGCCGGTACGCGATGGCGCGCGTCGAGGCGCTGACGTGACCGCCGACGCCTCTGCCGCGCAGTACGCCGACACCACTGGGCGCGCCGTCCTCGAGACCGTGCGCAACTACGGGGTGACCGCCGTGTTCGGCATCCCCGGCACCCACAACCTCGAGCTCTATCGTCCGCTCGCCGACCTCGGCCTGCGTGCGGTGACCAACCGCCACGAGCAGGGCTCGGGCTACGGCGCCGACGGCTGGGCGCAGCAGACCGGTCTGCCCGGTGTCGTGATCACGACCTCGGGGCCGGGCCTGCAGAACGCGATGAGCGCGATCGGCACGGCGTTCTGCGAGTCGCGGCCGCTCCTGGTGATCTCGCCCGGCGTGGCGCTCGGGGCCGAGTTCCGCGACGTCGGCACGCTCCACGAGACGAAGGACGCGACCGCGATGGTCGGCGCGATCGCCGAGTGGTCGCGGCGCGTCACGAGCGCGACGGATGCCGTCGACGCCGTGCACGACGCGTTCGCGCTGTTCCGCACCGGCCGGCCGCGTCCGGTGCACATCGAGATCCCGCTCGACGTGCTCGAGGCTCCGGCCGACGTGCCGGCAGCGGCTCGTCAAGCTCGCCCGGCTCCCGCGGCGGTTCGCGGTGACGCGGGTGCGGTACGTGACGCCGTGAAGCTGCTGACGGATGCCGCGCGCCCGGTGATCGTCGCCGGCGGCGGCGCCACGCGCGCCGGCCGTGCGATCACGGCGCTCGCCGAGCGGCTCGGCGCCCCGGTCGTCACGACCCTCAACGGCAAGGCCACCGTCGACGAGCACCACCCGCTGTCGCTCGGCTCGAACCTGCGGCTCGAGGCCGCCCGCCGGGTCGCCGAAGACGCCGACGTGCTGCTCGTGCTCGGCTCGAAGCTCGGCGAGGCCGAGCTGTGGGCGCCGCGGCTCGAGGCGCGCGGTGCGGTGATCCGCGTCGACATCTCGGCCGCGCAGTTGCACAAGAACCTCGACGCGTCCGTGGGCATCGTGGGGGACTGCACCGCTGTGGTCGAGAACCTCCTCGCCGCTCTTCCCGACGGGCCTCGCGCTCCCCGCGACGTGACTGCCGACCGGGAAGCGGTCGCGGCCGAGATCGCCGCGATCCTCCCTGAGACGGTGGCGCTCGCCGAGACCATCGCCGCAGCCCTCCCGCACGACGCGATCGTCGCCGGCGACTCGTCGCAGATCGTCTACATGGCCCTCGCCAATGTGCTGCGCCAGTCGTGCCCGCACTCCCTCCTGTACACCCCGACCTACGCGACGCTCGGCTACGGCCTTCCCGCGGCGATCGGCGCGCGCGTCGCCCAGCCCGCCGAGGGCGGCCGGCCCGTCGTCGCCGTCGTCGGCGACGGTGCGCTCATGTTCTGCGTCAACGAGCTGGTGACCGCGGTCGAGCCGCGCCTCGACCTCACCGTCGTGTGCGTCGACAACGGCGGGTACGCCGAGATCAAGCAGAACGAGGTGGACCGCGGCATCCGTCCCGTCGGCGTCGATCTCGTGCAGCCCGACTGGGTCGCCCTCGCGAACGCGTTCGGGGCGACGGGCCGGCGCGCGTCGAACCCCGATGACATCAGGTCGGCGATCACCGAGGCGATCGCCGCCGGCGGCGTGCAGCTCGTCCACATTCCGCAGGACGCCGGGGCGCAGCATCCGCACTCCTTGCTCTACACCCCGACCTACGCGACGCTCGGCTACGGCCTTCCCGCCGCGATCGGTGCCGCGGTCGCGCAGACCGAGCACCCCGTCGTGACCGTGATCGGCGACGGCGCCCTGATGTTCTGCGTGAACGAGC
>JAVBUG010000347.1:0-6583 GCA_031555515.1 Microbacterium sp.
GCCCCCCCCCCCCCCCGGCCGTGCCCGCCCCCCGCCGCGCCCCCCGCCCCGCGGGCGCCGGACCGCACCCCTCACCTACACGCATCGACACCGCAAGGACGCATCGACATGACCACCATCACGGGGCTGGAGTTCCGCCCCCTCGTCGTACCCGCCACGATCGACGCACCGGACGCCTCCGACTTCGTCGAGATGGTGCGGGTGCGCAACCTCATCTACCGCGAGATCTCGGGGCACGAAGATCACGGGATCACGGCAGACGAATTGCTTCCCCACTATCGACCCTCGGAGTACGAGACCCGCCTCAGCTGGGTCGTCGTGGACGATGGGACGATCATCGGCCGCATCGGCATCGACATCCCGCACGAGGAAGGCTCGACCGCCGCGTTCTGGCTCGTCGAGCTCCTGCGTGATTCGTGGGGTCGCGGGATCGGCTCGGCGGCCTACGAGCTCGTCGAGCGCACCGCTCGCGAGCACGGCCGCACCGTGCTGCAGTCGTGGGCCGAGCACCCCGCCGCACCGGGACCGCACCTGGCGCCGCCGACCGGCTTCGGCGAGATCCCCGAGGATCACGTGGCGCGGTTCTACCTTCGACACGGGTACAAGCTCGAACAGGTCGAGCGCAACAGCGCCTTCGACCTCACCGGCTCGTTCGACGGCGTCCAGCGACTTCTCGCCGAGGCACGGGCGGCTTCACCGGCCTACCGTCTGGTCCAGTGGTCCGCTCCGACGCCCGACGAGTACGTCGCCGGCTACGCGTGGATGAAGTCGCGCATGTCGACCGACGCCCCCGCTGCAGCGCTCGAGTTCGACGAAGAGACGTGGGACAGCGCGCGGATCGCCGAGCACGACGAGCGGTACACGTCATCGGGGCGCACCATCCTCGTCACGGCCGCCCAGCACATCGAGACCGGTGAGCTGTGCGCCTTCAACGAGCTGGTGATCGGCAAAGACCGCACCGAGGCATCCCATCAGGAGGACACGCTCGTCCTCAAAGAGCACCGCGGGCACAAGCTCGGAACGCTCGTGAAGTGCGCGGGACTCCTGTCCTGGCGCGAGATCGCGCCGGAGTCGGCGCGCGTCATCACCTACAACGCA
The DNA here is from genome assembly GCA_031555515.1 of Microbacterium sp. GTDB lineage: Bacteria > Actinomycetota > Actinomycetes > Actinomycetales > Microbacteriaceae > Microbacterium. Next base: position 1,099 of record JAVBUG010000347.1, read on the forward strand.
GAGGAGAACCGGCCCATGCTGGACATCAACGAGGCGATCGGCTTCGCGCCGATCGCGTACGAGGGTGCATGGAAGAAGGTGCTCGATGACTGATCTGGCCGAAACCACCGTCGTGACCGTCCAGCGCATCGTCGTCCCCGAGACGGCGGAGGCGCCTGACGCCCGCGTGTTCCTCGAGATGGTGCGGATCGCCAATGCGGTCTGCCTCGAGGACGCCGGACACGACTACCTGCGCGAGGAGCCCGACGAGATGCTCGGGTTCTGGCAGGACCAGACCGACTGGACCCAGCTCGGGTTCGCCGCGCTCCGCGGCGACGAGGTGCTCGGGGCGGTGAAGCTCATGATCTCGAACGAGGAGGACGCGAGCACTGTCGAGTTCGACCTCATGGTCGATCCGCCGCACCGCGGTCGTGGGCTCGAGGAGCTGCTGCTCGCCGAGGTCGAGCGCGAGGCGCGCGAGCGCGGACTCGCCACGATCCAGACATGGACGCTTCATCGACCGGATGCTGCGGGCCCGCGCCTGCAGCCACCGACGGGCTGGGGTGCGATCCCTGCCGACGACGCGCAGACGAAGTTCCAGCTGCAGAGCGGGTTCACGCTCGAGCAGGTGGAGCGCAACAGCGTCTTCGACCTGACCGGAGACTTCGCCCTCGTGACGCGTATGCTCGCGGAAGCCGTCGCCGTGGCCGGTGACGACTACCGGCCGATCCAGTGGACGTCGCCGACGCCGCCGGAGTACGTCGACGGATTCGCCTACGCGCTGTCGCGGATGTCGACCGACGTGCCGGCCGGCGGCCTCGTCATCGACGAGCAGCACTGGGACGCCGCGCGGGTCGAGCGTCGTGATGCGCGCCTGAAGGCACAGGGGCTCACGGTCTCTGTGGCCGCCGTGCTCCATGTGCCGACAGGCAGGGTCGCCGCATACAACGAGCTCGTGATCGGCGAGGACCGTTCCGGCGCCACGCAGCAGTACGGCACCCTCGTCGTGAAGGAGCACCGCGGCCACCGACTCGGCACGATCGTCAAGTGCGCGAACCTGCTGCGCTGGCGCGACCTGGTCCCGCAGTCACCACGGGTCTCGACGTTCAACGCCGAGGAGAACCGCCACATGCTCGACATCAACGAGACCATCGGCTTCGTCCCGGCTTCGTACGCCGGCGCGTGGAAGAAGGTGCTCGAACTCTGATCTGCGGCCCACGCCGGAGAGCACTCAGCCGTGTGCCGCGCCCGGTCCGTCCACACCCGGGCGCGGCACCCGCTGGCAGTGCGCGCAGAAGTGACTCGAGCGATTCGTGAACGACACGCGCACGATCGGACGGCCGCATCGGGGGCACGGCTCCCCGGTGCGGCCGTACGCATTGAGCGAGTGCGCGAAGTAGCCGGCCTGCCCGTTCACGTTGACGTACTGCGCGTCGAAGCTCGTGCCGCCTTCGGCCAGCGCCTTGTCGAGCACGTTGCGCACCTCGCTGAGGAGGCGGTTCGCGGCGCGCGTCGCCAGGGCGCGGGCGGGTGTCTCGGGGTGGATGCGCGCCGCCCACAGCGATTCGTCGGCGTATTTGTTGCCGACGCCACTGCCGACCGTCTGGTCGAGCAGCACGCGCTTGATCGCCGAGTCCTTGCGCGCGAGCGCACGCCGGAAACCGGCCTCGGAGAACGCCGGATCGAGCGGGTCGCGTGCGATGTGCGCCACCTGCGCGGGGACGGATGCCTCGTCCCATCCGTAGCCGCCGGGAGCACCGTCGCCGGTGTCGATCAGGTCGTCGATCGCGAGGGAGCCGAAGGTGCGCTGGTCGGCGAAGACGACCGAGAGCTCGCCGTGGACCGGATGGGCGAGATCGATGCGTACGCGCTCGTGGCGCTCGGGAGCCGCACCGGGAGCGCGCAGGAGCAGCTGCCCGCTCATCCCGAGGTGGCCCACCACCGCCTCGGAGGCCGGGGCGCCGTCGGCACCCGACTGCAGCGGCAGCCACAGGAACTTTCCGCGCCGCGCGGCCGCACTCACGATGCGCCCGGTCAGGCGCGACTCGAAGTCGGAGCCGCCGCCGGCGTGTCGCGTCAGCGCGCGTTCGTCGAGCACAGTGACACCCATGACGAGGGCGCCGGTGACGGCGGGGGCGAGGCCGGCGCGGACGACCTCGACCTCGGGAAGCTCAGGCACGTCCGCTGAGCGCGCGCCACGCCGTGAGCGCCGCAGCCATCTCGGCGTGCTTCTTGCTCGTGCCCACGCCCTCTGCCGAGAGGTCGCCCACCGTCACGGTCGCCGTGAAGCGCCGGTCGTGGTCGGGTCCGGTCGAGGTGACCTCGTACACGGGCGGCAGGAGCCCGCCGTGCGCTGCGAGTTCCTGCAGCGCCGTCTTCGGATCCATCGCCGCTCCGTAGCGCTCGGGGTCGGCGAGCAGCGGCTCGACGAGTCTCAGCACCAGACCGGTCGCGGCATCCGATCCCGCCGACAGGTACGTCGCCCCGAAGATCGCCTCCATGGTGTCGGCGAGGATCGAGTCCTTGTCGCGTCCGCCGGTGAGGATCTCGCCGCGCCCGAGCTTCACGTGCGCTCCGAGGTCGATACCCCGGGCGATCTCTGCGAGAGCCACCGTCGAGACGACACTGGCGCGCCGCTTCGCGAGGGCGCCCTCTTCGAGCTCGGGGTGCCCCGTGAACAGACGCACCGTCACGGCGAGGCCCAGCACAGAGTCGCCGAGGAACTCGAGACGTTCGTTGTGCGGGACCTGCCCGTTCTCGTACGCCCACGAACGATGCGTCAGCGCCAGCGACAGAAGCTCGGGGTCGATATCGACTCCGAGCTTCTGTGTGAGGTCTGCGAGCGTGGTGCGCTCCGCTGCGACGTCTGTCACGTCAGACCGTGCGCGACGATCAGACGTCGGCGACCTTGCGGCCCTTGTACTCGAGGAACAGCTCGGTGCCCTGCGAGTCGGTGACGACCTTCGCCTGGTGCGGACGGCTGTAGACGGTCTTGCCGTTCTCGACGGTCTTGACGAGCGTGGGGACCTCGGCCTTCCACTGCGCGCGACGCGAGCGAGTGTTGGAGCGGGAGACCTTCCGCTTCGGGGGGTTACCTGCCATGGCTAGCTCTCTTCTGTGTTCTCGACGCCGCTGTCAACCGCGGGGGCGCGGTGCTTCGTCGTCGTGGCTCGTGGTGAAGTCCTGGAGCGCGGCCCATCGTGGATCGAGAGGCTCGCTCTGCGGCGTACCGGCGTTCTCGGCCAGTCGCTCACCCGTGATCGGATCGAGTCCGGGGCAATCCGGCTGGCACACCGGCTGAAACGGAAGCGACAGGACGACCGCTTCCCTGACCAGAGTTTCAAGATCCACGTGGTCGTCTTGAACCTCGAAGTCAGTTTCTTCCTCCCCAGGATACGCGAAAAGCTCCTGAAACTCGACTTTGAGCCCTTGGGCGATGTCGATGAGGCACCGGCTGCAGATCCCTGTGTACTCGGTGTCGACCTCTCCGGACACGAGAATGCCCTCGTGCACCGACTCGAGGCGCACGTCCAGGACGACGGGCTCGCCCTCGGCGACGGCGACGAGCCCCTCGCCCCACTTCTCGGGAGCGGGGACGTCGAGCGCGTGCTCGCGCATCTCGCCGGAGCGGTGGGCGATGTCGCGGACCGGGAGGACGAACGGACCCGTCACATGCTTTCTGACCACGGCTCCAGCCTAGCCGCGGTTTCGGGTCAGATGCCGCGCGCGCCGGTGTCGAGGAACCGCGCCACCGCGGGCGGCACGAACGGCGACACGTCGCCCCCGAGCGACGCGACCTGGCGCACGAGCGAGCTCGACACGAGCGCGTGCGCGGGGTCGGGCAGCAGGAACACGGTCTCGACGTGCGCGAGGTGGCGGTTCACGATCGCCATCGGCGTCTCGTACGCCACGTCGACCTGCGAGCGGATGCCCTTCACGAGCACGCCGGCGCCGACATCCGTCGCGTAGTCGACCAGCAGCCCCATGCTCCAGGAAGCGATGATCACGTCGCCCTCGATCTCGGCTTCGGCGATCGACTGCTCCAGGAGCGACTGGCGCTGCGCGATGGGCAGCATCGCCTCCTTGCCGGGATTGTGCACGACGAGCACGTGGAGCTGGTCATAGAGCGAGGCGGCACGGCGGATCACGTCGAGATGACCGAGGGTCGGCGGATCGAACGATCCCGGGACGACGGCGATCCGGCTGCTCATGCGGTCCAGCCTAGTAGGACGCGCGCAGGCGTCAGTTCTTGGCGAGGGCGGCCCGCTCGGCCATCCCGACGTTGCGCTCCAGCGCCGTCGCGAGCCCGGGATGCCGCAGCAGGGCGGGGTCGTCGGCGAGCACCTGTTCGGCGGCCACCCGCGCCTCGGAGATGATGTCGGCGTCCTTCACGACGCGCAGCAATCGCAGCGAGGACCGTGCGCCCGACTGCGCGTCGCCGAGTACGTCGCCCTCTCCGCGGAGCTCGAGATCGACCTCGGCGAGGGCGAAGCCGTCGAGGGTAGACGCGACCGCGTCGACCCGCTCACGCGCGGGCGTGCCGAGCGGTGCCTCGGTCACCAGAAGGCAGAGCCCGGGGACGCCGCCGCGGCCGACGCGCCCCCGCAGCTGGTGCAGCTGCGACACCCCGAACCGGTCGGCCTCGAGGATCGCCATCGTCGACGCGTTCGGCACGTCCACGCCCACCTCGACCACAGTCGTGGCCACGAGCACGTCGACATCACCGCGCGCGAAGGCCTGCAGGACGGCATCCTTCTCGTCCGACGGCATCTTGCCGTGCAGGGTCTCGACCCGGATCTTCGAGAACGACGGATGCCGCGACAGCAGGTCGGCGACCTGCACGACGCCCCAGCGGGTCCGGCTCGCTTCGCCACCGGTGTCGCCGGCGGGCTCATCGGCGGTGTCGTCCTTGGTGAGCTTCTCCGCATCGATGGCGGCGCACACGACGAACACCTGACGACCCTGGGCGACCTCTTCGGCGATGCGCTCCCACACCCGCGCGAACCAGCTCGAGTGCTCGGCCAGCGGGGCGACGTAGGTCTCGATCCCCGCCCGGCCGGCCGGCATCGTGCGGATCGTCGAGACGTCGAGATCGCCGAACACGGTCATCGCGACCGTGCGCGGGATGGGGGTGGCGGTCAAGACCAGGGCGTGCGGCGAGGAGCCCTTGGCGCGCAGTGACTCGCGCTGCTCGACGCCGAAGCGGTGCTGCTCGTCGACCACGACGAGGCCGAGGTCGGCGAACGTCGTGCTGTCGCTGAGGAGCGCGTGCGTGCCGACGACGATGCGCGCCTGGCCCGACGCGGTGCGCAGCGCGGCCTTGCGCCGCTCGGCCGCGGGCATCTGCCCGGTGAGGAGCGTCGGCATGAGCTCGGGCGCGAGCTGGGGTCCGAGCATCCGTGCGATCGAGCGGACGTGCTGCCCGGCGAGCACTTCGGTCGGGGCGATGAGCGCGGACTGCCCTCCGCTCTCGGCGACCTGCAGCATCGCCCGCAGAGCGACGAGT
>JAVBUG010000113.1:0-5419 GCA_031555515.1 Microbacterium sp.
CTCGACCGCGACCCCTCGGGCGCCGACCCGCGGTTCGCCGCGTTCGCCGCCGACGTGTCGTCCCGTGCGGAAGTGGATGCCGCCGTCACAGCCGTCGCGGAGCGCTTCGGCCGCATCGACATCCTGGTGAACAACGCCGGCATCGGCGCGCAGGGCGACATCGCCGCCAACGACGACGACGAGTGGGCACGCGTGCTGTCGATCAACGTCACGGGCATCGCGCGCGTCACCTCGGCGGCGCTGCCGTGGCTGCGGCAGTCGCCCGCCGCCGCGATCTGCAACACGTCGTCGATCGCCGCCACCGCCGGGCTGCCGCAGCGTGCGCTCTACAGCGCGTCGAAGGGCGCGGTGCTGTCGCTCACGCGCGCGATGGCCGCCGACCACCTGCGCGAGGGCATCCGCGTGAATGCGGTCAACCCGGGCACGGCCGACACCCCGTGGATCGGCCGGCTGCTCGCGAGCGCCCCGGACCCCGCGGCCGAGCGCGCCGCGCTCGAGGCGCGCCAGCCCCACGGCCGCCTGGTGTCGGCCGCCGAGGTCGCCGGCGCGGTGCTGTACCTCGTGAGCCCCTCCTCGGGCTCGACGACCGGCACCTACATCGAGGTGGACGGCGGGATGTCGCCGCTCCGCCTCCGCCCCGCCGGCCCCTGACCTGGTCCCGCTCCGTCTACCTGGCCCCCGGCAGCAGTTCAACAGGTCAACCGGGCTTCCGCAGGACCGATTCCAGGCTGGAGCTCCTGCAGAACCCCGGTTGACCTGTTGATCGAGGGGGCTGCGCGGGAGGCCTCGCACCCGCGTCGGTGAAGACGGGGAGCGCGATGGATGCTGCTACCCGAGGCGGTAGACCCGTTCGGCGTTCCCGGCGAGCACCGCCTTGCGGTGGCGCTCGCCGACGCGGTCATCCAGCCACGACGTCACCGTGTCGAGCCAGCGCCCGTACGGACCCGATACCGGCCAGTCGCTGCCGAACAGCAGGCGGTCAGGGCCGAAGGCATCGAGCGCGACGTCGAGGAACGGCCGCACCTGGGCAGCCGTCCACTCACCGGACGACTCGGCCGGGAGGCCGGAGAGCTTGCACACCACGTTCGGCCGCCGGGCGAGGTCGCGCATCGACTCGGCCCACGGCGTGCCGTCGGCCGGGTCGGCGACCTCCGGCGACCCCACCTCGGGCTTGCCGAGGTGGTCGAGCACGATGGCGAGGTCGGGCAGCGCGTCGGCGAAGGCCACCAGATCGGGCAGCTGCGTCCAGCGCACACCGGCATCGAAGGTGAGCCCGGCGGATGCCACGGCCTGCGCGCCGCGGAGGAACCCGGGCCGCAGCCCGAATCCGTCCGGCTCGGACTGCAGCAGCCGCCGCACCCCGACCACGAGCGGACGCTCCGCGAACGCCGCGAGATGCTCTTCGGTGGCGACGGGATCCTCCAGGGGCGCGCGCGCCACGATGCCCCGCACCGGTACACGGTCCGTGAGCGATGCGACCCAGTCGACCTCGGCGATCGACTGCTCCGGAGCGCACTCCGCCTGCACGAACACGAACCCGCAGTCCGCCTCGGGAGCCTCCTGCAGGGCGACGTCGAGCTCGTCAGGTCCGAAAGATCGGAGCAGAGGCCCTTCGAGCCACTCGTAGGTCAGGACCTCCCGGTCCCAGAGATGCAGGTGTCCGTCCACGACTCGCATGCCACCATCATGCCGCCGACGCGCGGTGGCACCAGCATCCCGATCGCCTGACATCCGATGTCTAAGATGGGCGCGTGGCCGTCACCGACGAAGCGATCGAGAAGATCAAAGACATGATCGTCAGCGGCGAGCTGACCCCCGGATCGCGGCTGCCTCCCGAGAAGGACCTCGCCGAGCGCCTCGGCCTCTCGCGCAGCTCGATGCGCGAGGCCGTCAAGGCGCTCGAGGTCATCCGCGTGCTCGACGTGCGACGCGGCGACGGCACCTACGTCACGAGCCTCGAGCCGAAGCTGCTGCTCGAGGCGATCTCGTTCGTCGTCGACCTGCACGACGACGACTCGCTGCTCGAGATCTTCGCGGTCCGCCGCGTGCTCGAGTCCCACGCGACGGGGCTGGCGGCGCAGCGGGCGGACGACGACGATGTGGCGGGATTGGATGCTGAGATCCGCGGTGTCGCGACCGACACCGACATCGAATCCCTGGTCGAGCACGACGTGCGGTTCCACAGCGCGATCGCGCGGCTCGCGGGCAACGACTACCTGGCGAGCCTCCTCGAGAGCCTCACCAGCCAGACCGTGCGGGCCCGCGTGTGGCGGGGGCTCACGCAGGCGGGCGCCGTCGAGCGCACGCTCGCCGAGCACCGTGCGATCCTCGACGCCATCGCCGATCACGACATCGAGCTCGCCACCTCGGTGGCCCAGGTGCACATCTCGGGCATCGAGCGCTGGCTCCGCCAGGCCCGCGACGCCTGAACTCGGGTGACGCGGCAGGCGCCGGGCTGCAGCATCCGTCCACTGCGCGTGATGTCACCGAGATCACCCGTTATGCACGCGCACGACGGGTGCACTCGGTGAGAGCACCCGATGTGAACGCGCCCGCGCCGTCAGCCCGCGCCGAGCTAGGCGAAGCGCACGGTCTGCTGCAGGCGCGTGCGGTAGTCGAACACCTCGTTGCCGCCGATGTCGCGGGCGCCGGTGATGCCGCGGCGCAGCACTGTGGCCAGCGCGCTGCGCGAGACCACCGCCACGCGCACGCCGCGCACGCGGCCGATCTCGTCGATCGGGGTGAGCACGTCCTCGTCGGGGAGCACGACGATCGCGCCGCTGAACCGCACGCCCGCGGCGCGCGAGATCACGCGCATGCGCGAGAGCAGCTCGGCGAGCGGCGCGCCGGGAACGCTGTCGCCGACGAACTCGCCGCGGCGGATCCGCACGGGTCCGCCGAAGTCTTCGGAGAGCACGCCGTACAGGCCGCTCGGGCCGAGCACGATGTGGTCGATCTTGGCGTCGGGGTCCGCCTCGCGCCCGGCAGCCGCCACGTCGTGCCAGACCGTGTACCCCATGCCGAGGTCGGCCACGACGCGGGCGGTCGCCTCCTCGGCGAGCGCGTCGGCCAAGAGGCGACGCAGCGCCACGGGTGCCGAGCGCACGAGCGCGGGGTCGTAGGGGTCGTCGAGGGTGACGCCGCGTCCCGCCCATTCGCGGATCAGTGTGAGGTAGCGCTCGCGGCGCCAGCCGCCGGGGTGCCCGTACGAACGGGCCCGCGGGCGTGTGTCGGTCCGCGCGGCGGGCGGACGCCAGCCCGACCACTCCGGCGCCGCCGCCTCGCCGAACCCGTGCCCCCGGTCGTACGCCGCGCGCGCGTCGGGCGTGCCGACGAGCTCCCACGCCCGTTGCACCTGGATGAACACTGCCGCATCCCCGCCGGTGTCGGGGTGCGTCTGCCGCAGGCGCAGCCGGTACGCCTTGCGCAGGGTCTCCTCGTCGACCTCGGGGGCGACCGCGAGCACCTCGTACGCCGACGCCGAGAGCGGACTGTCGAACACGTGCCCTCCCCCGGGACTGCGATGAACGGATGCTGCGCGCCGCTGCCTGCGGCGGGACTCAGGTTACGTCACTCCGAGCCGGACTCGACCCGTCTGCTCACCTGTCACGAACCGCCGGGCCGCGCAGCACTTCGTGACAGGCGAGCATCGGGGTCGGGCTCCGCGGCCCGCTCGTTGCGGCGGGCGTAGGCGGCGGCGCTGCGGCTCGACAGCGCGAGCAGGAGCAGGATGTCGATGCTCAGCGACAGGTAGGTGCCGTCGATGGTGATCTCCTGGCCCTGCGCCCACCAGGCGGTGAACGACGTGCTGATCGACAGCACCGCGATGAGCATGACGAACACACGAGCCCAGTTGAAGCCCCGGTAGACGAAGAAGCCGAGCGCGAGGTCGATGAGGAGGACGGTCCCACCGGTGCCGAGCACCAGCCAGAGCGCGGCCTGCTTCCCTTCCGGCGTCGGATCGAAGCCCTCGAGCACCGAGTCGGGATCGGAGAGGATCGCGTCCCATCCCGTCGCGATGCTGACGAGCACGACGACCCCCGCGAGCACCCTCAGCACGATGAGCAGGACGCCTGCGACCGTCGAGATCGGGCGCTTCATCTGCGGGTCGAAGCGCGGCGGCTTGAGCAGCCGCGTGGCCGGTTCGTACGCCGGGCGCTTCTGCGGCGCGGGCAGCTCGGCGGTCACGCGATCACCTCCCCCGCACTGTCCACGCGCGGCACGACGGCGCGCACGTCCACGATGGGGAGGTCGCCGTCGGTGCGGATGCTGTCACCGCCGCCGTTGCGGGCGTGATACCCCGTCGCGAAATCGGCGATGACGTCCACGGTGACGCGGGTGTCGGCATCCGTCACCGTCTTCACGATGTGGTCGCGCTCGACGTCGGTGTCGGCGTCGATGCGGTGGGTGACCTGCAGCGTGAACAGCGACAGCCCGACGCTGGTGTCGAAGGTTCCGGCGGCGAGCCAGTCGACGCGGCGGCCGCCCGGCAGCAGCCAGTCATCGGGGCAGCGCCAGAACCGCACGTGATGGCGCTGGGCGGGGTTGCCGTCGACCTCCTGCTGGTAGGCGAAGTCCTGCTGACGTGCGAAGAGGAAGAGCGGGCTCACCGGCGCCTCGTCGTAGCTGCGCCGCGTGAGCGTCGACGTGATGATGCGCCACGACGAGCCGAGCGTCACCGGCTGCGCCTGCGTCCAGCCGGCGGCCTCGAGAGCTGTCTGGATCTGCTCGCCCGTGCCGTGGAACGCGAGGTTCACCGGGTCGCCGAGCAGGCCGTCACTGGTGCGGGTGCGCCCGATGAAGTAGTCCGGCACGTAGATCGTGGTGAGGATGCGGTGCAGCCGCGGCAGCACGAGGTAGGCGAGCAGCACCCAGAACGCGAGGAAGAACGGGATCCCCCACCACCCGACGTGGAACGTCTCGGTGAGGCTGAGGTACGCGAGCCAGAGTGCCGCGAGTCCGGCGAAGACGAAGAAGAACCAGTCGATCGCGACGCCGACCGAGTAGCTCCTGCGCCGCCGGCTCATGATGTCAGCCCCAGAGCGGGACGTCGGGCCGGTGCGCGAGGGCGGTCTCGGCGACATCGTCCGGCAGGTCGGCGAGCGTAGCCGGCTGCCAGTGCGGCGTGCGGTCCTTGTCGATCACCTGCGCCCTGATGCCCTCGGCGAGGTCGGGCTGGGTCGTCGCGAACCACATCACCAGGCCGTACTCCTGGTCGAGCGCCTCGCGCAGCCCCGGAAGCTCCCGTGCCCGGCGGATCGCCGCGAGCGTCACGGCGAGTCCCGTCGGCGAGAGTTCGCCGAGGAGGTCTGCAGTGGCGGATGCTGCGGGCTCGGGGCGCGCTCGCAGGCGCTCGACGATCTGGGCGACGGTGTCGCCGGCGAAGGCATCGTCGATCCACTCCCGCGCGGCGACGAGC
>JAVBUG010000233.1:0-5005 GCA_031555515.1 Microbacterium sp.
CCTCGGTCGACGCGGCGGAGTCGGCGAGCGCGCCGCTCAGCTGCGACGAGTCGCCCACGGCGCGCGCGACGGCGAAGAGCTCGCCGGCCACGTCGAGGTCGACTCCCGACGCGGCGTCGAGCGCCCGCGTCGTCGCCACGAGGGCCTGAGTGGTCGCGCTTCCCATTACTTCGACGCCTTCTCTGCCTCGGATGCCTCGAGCTCGGCGAGGAAGCGGTCGACGACGGCCTGAGCCTTCTTGTCGTCGGACAGCGTCTCGCCGATCACGCCGCCGGCGAGGTCGAGGGCGAGCGTGCCCACCTCGCTGCGCAGCGACACGAGTGCCGTCTGGCGCTCCGCCTCGATCTGGGCGTGCGCGGTCGTGGTCAGGCGCGAAGCCTCCGCCGAAGCGGTCTCCTTGGCCTCGGCGACGATCTTCTTGCCGTCCTCGCGGGCGGCGTCGCGGATCTCACCGGCCTCCTTGCGAGCATCGGCGAGCTGCGCCGTGTACTCCTCGAGGGCGGCCTCGGCCTTTCGCTGGGCCTCGTCAGCCTTGGCGATGTTGCCTTCGATCGCAGCGGAGCGCTCGTCGAGCAGCTTCTTCATCCGCGGAAGGGCGACCTTCCAGAAGATGATGAGGATGACGATGAAGCACACCGACGACCAGATGATGTCGTACCACGCGGGGAGGAGGGGGTTGTGCGCCTCCGCACCCTCTTCCGCGGCGTACGTGACAAGAGCGTGCAGCATCCTGTCTCCTTACGACTGGGTGTGGGCGATCAGAAGCCGAAGATGAAGCCGGTCGCGATGCCGATGAAGGCGAGCGCCTCGGTGAAGGCGATACCGATCCACATGAGGACCTGCAGGCGGCCGGCCAGCTCGGGCTGACGGGCGACGCCCTCGATCGTCTTGCCGACGACGATGCCCACGCCGATGGCCGGGCCGATGGCGGCGAGACCGTATCCGACGGTCGCGATGGAGCCGGAGACCTCTGCGAGAACCGTAGTTGCGTCCACGGGGGTGTTTCCTTTCGGTTGTGGGCGGCCCTGCGTCGTTTCAGGGCAGGGCCGTCCCGCTTTCAGTGCTCTTCGGCGACCGCGAGCTGGATGTAGACCGCGGTGAGAAGGGCGAAGACGTAGGCCTGGAGGACTGCCACCAGGATTTCGAACAGGGTGAAGACGAAGCCGAACGCGAGGCTGCCGGCGCCGAGGATCGACCACCAGCCGCCCATGTCGAAGATGAAGAACTGCGTGGCCGCGAAGAACAGCACCAGCAGCAGGTGGCCGACCATCATGTTCATCAGGAGTCGGAGGGTCAGCGTGACCGGCCGGATGATGAACGTCGAGATGAGCTCGATCGGCGTGACGATGATGTAGATCGGCCACGGCACGCCCGACGGGAAGAGCGAGTTCTTGAAGAAGTTCTTCGGGCTCTTCTTGATGCCGGCGTAGATGAACGTGACGTAGCTCACGACGGCGAGCGTCAGCGGCACCGCGATGATGCTCGTGCCGGCGATGTTCAGGAACGGGATGATGCCCGTGATGTTCATGAACAGGATCATGAAGAACAGCGTCGTGAGGATCGGCAGGAAGCGCTGGGCGTCCTTCTTGCCGAGCAGGTCTTCGCCGATGTTGACGCGGACGAAGTCCAGTCCCATCTCGACGAGGCTCTGGAAGCGTCCCGGCACGACACGCATGCGGCGCGTGCCGAGCCAGAAGATCACGACGACGGCGATCGTGGCGAGGAACTGGATGAGGTGGATCCGGGTGATCGGAACACCGGCCAGATTGAAGAGAACCTCGGGGAAGAACTCATCGATCGACGGCCCGTGGAAGACGGGCGGTTCATCCGTGGCAAAGGGGGCGATCAGGGTCGCAGCATGAATAGACAGCGCTGGCTCCAGCTTCGGGGCACCGGTCAAGAACCGTTGCGACGATGGTCGGTGAGCGTCACTCCGCAAGTACTCGCTGAGCGAGTGGGCGGGCGCTCGTTCAGCCTATCAAACTTGTGAGGTCGCTGAATCCGCGTGGCGGTCGATCACGACGCGGTCGGCTCTTCGTCGCGCTTGTCCCCCGCGTCGGGGTCGGTCGGAAGCTCCACATCGCTCACGTGAGGCACCCGCATCCGCACCATCACGACGACGTCCACGGCCAGCGAGGCGAGCACGCTCACGACCGCCGCGATGAAGAACACCCTCGGCTCGATCCACGGCTGACCGCGCAGGACGAGCAGGATGACGATGAACACGACGAATTTGAGGATCCACCCGCCCATCACGATGCCGAAGAAGATCGGCACGTAGAGCGGATCGCCGAACCAGCGGTTCGCGATGAGGATGCTCGCCCCGGTGATGCCGAGGAACACCGCGGCGACCAGGACGCCGGCCAGGGCGCTCCACATGCCGTCGGTGCCGGCTACGAGGAAGCCGACGATCGCGCCGACCACCGCCAGGATCGCGGTGACCGAGCCCGACCACACCAGGACGGTGCGCAGGATCGGGGTGCTGGAGATCGGGGTGCGGGGGTTCGGGCTGGTGCTCATCGGGCGTCCTCCTGTGCGGGCGCGGGATCGGGCTGCGATTCGGGTTCGGGAGCGGCGGGGGCCGTCGACGCGTCGACGGGCCGGCGGCGTGAAGGAAGGAGGGTGACGACGAGGCACGCGGCGATGCCGACGATGCCGTACAGCACGCCGAAGAGGTAGTCCCCCGGCCACTGCAGGGTCGTGCCGATGTACATCAGCAGCACCGAGAGGCTCACCAGCGCCGTCCACGCGTAGAAGATGAGCACCGCGTCGCGGTCGGTGTGGCCCATGTCGAGCATGCGATGGTGCAGGTGCTTGCGGTCGGGTGAGAACGGCGACTTGCCCCTGCTCATGCGCCGCACGACGGCGAGGCCGAAGTCGAGCAGCGGCAGCAGCACGACGACGACCGGCAGGAGGATCGGGATGAACGCACCGAGCAGCTGCGAGCGGCCGAACGCGTCGTTGTCGGCGATCATGGCCGGGTCGAAGTTGCCGGTGATCGAGATCGCCGAGCACGCCATCAGGAGACCGAGCATGAGTGCTCCGGAGTCGCCCATGAACAGCCGCGCGGGGCTCCAGTTGAGAGGGAGGAACCCGATGCACGCGCCGATGAGCACGGCGGCGATGAGCGAGGACAGCGTGAAGTAGGTGCTCGAGCCGATGTCGCGGAACACCATGTAGGAGTACGCGAAGAAGACCGCGTTCGCGATCAGGCACACCCCGGCGACGAGGCCGTCGAGCCCGTCGATGAAGTTCACCGCGTTCATGACGACGACGATCGAGAAGACGGTGAGGGTGAAGCTCGCCCAGCTCGAGAAGATCGTCATGCCGCCCAGCGGCAGCGTGTAGATCTGGAGCTGCCCGAACCACGCGATCACGCCGGCCGCGAGGAACTGCGCGCCCAGCTTGATCATCCAGTCGAGATCCCACAGGTCGTCGAGCACGCCGACGACGACGATGAGCGCGGTCGCGCCGAGGAGGGCGTACATCTGCTGGGGCTGAGCCCAGACGATGGAGAAGAACGGATGCTGCGACGACACCGCGAACGCCGCCAGCACGCCGATGAACATGGCGATGCCGCCGAGGCGCGGCGTGGGCGTCTTGTGGACGTCGCGTTCGCGGATGCCCGGATACAGCTTGTACTTGAGGCTGAGTCGCCACACCGCCCACGACAGGACGAAGGTGACGGCCGCCGTGAGGAGGATCGTGAAGACGTACTGCTTCACGAGCGGTCGGGTTCCGGCGCCTCGGGCGCCGCAGCCTCGCCCGCCGGAGCATCGGTGGCCGCGGCGTGGGTGTCGGCTTCGGCCTCCGAGCCCGGGTCGGGCTCGAGGAGGTCGCCGAGCACGGCGCGCAGCTGGTCGCGGCTCACGGCGCCGTCGCGCAGTACGCGCACCAGCCGCTCGTCGCCGACGACGAGGCCGGTCGCGTCGATGATCGTCGAGGGGATGCCGGTCTGGGACGGCCCGTCGCCGAGATAGACGGCGACGCTGTCTCTCAGCATCCCTTCCGCATCCTCGGCGGTGATGCCGGCCGCCATGCCGGTGAGGTTCGCGCTCGAGACGGCGAGCGGCCCGGTCTCTTCGAGCAGCTCGAGCGCGATCCGGTGCGCGGGCATGCGCACCGCGACAGTGCCGTGGGTCTCGCCGAGGTCCCACGACAGCGACGGCTGCGCGGGCAGCACGATGGTGAGGCCGCCCGGCCAGTACGCCTCGACGAGTCGCTCGATCGGCTCGGGGACCTCGGCGACGAGCGCGCGCAGCGTCGTGAGTCCGGCGACGAGCACCGGCGGCGGCGACTGGCGCCCGCGGCCCTTGGCGGCGAGCAGGCGCGCGACGGCGGCATGGTCGAAGGCGTCGGCGGCGACGCCGTAGACGGTGTCGGTGGGGATGACGACGAGCTCGCCGCGGCCGATGGCCTGGCGCGCCTGGCGCATGCCGGTGAGCAGCTGCGCCTCGTCACGGCAGTCGTAGATGGGGGACATGTCAGAGGAAGTCTAGTTGCGCGGCCCCGGACGAACGCTCCGAGACCGGCACGGCGATCAGGGGTGCAGGGCGGTGGTGGCGCGGTCGCGCATCGTGAGGTCGGGGTGGGTCGCGGCGGCACGCCAGCCGTCTGCCTCGAGGATCCCGCGGATCGCCTCGCCCTGCCACTCGCCGTGCTCGATCACGATGGTCCCGCCCGGGTGCGCCAGGCGCAGACCCACGCTGCTCAGGGTGCGCACGACGTCCAGCCCGTCCTCTCCCCCGTAGAGCGCCGCGGGCGGATCGAAGAACCGCACCTCAGGATCACGCGGGATCGCGGCATCCGGCACATACGGCGGGTTGGAGGCCACGACCGAGACCGTGCCGTCGAGCTCGGGGAACGCGTGGGCGAGATCGATGAACGCGAGCGTGGCGTTGTCGGCGCCGATGCGGGCGAAGTTCTCCTTCGTCCAGACGAACGCGTCCACCGAGTTCTCCGCCGCGAAAACTCTGGCGTGCGGCACCTCCGTCGCCATCGCGAG
>JAVBUG010000383.1:0-4371 GCA_031555515.1 Microbacterium sp.
CCGCCCCCGACAGGATCGACGCGAACACGTCGTGCCGCTTCTGGTCCACGGTGCGCGGATCCAGCACCCGCTCCCCCACCTCGGCATCGTCGGTTGCGGTCGGATCGATGAACCGCGGCCCTCGGTCCTGCGCGCGCGGATTGAGGTGTGCGTCCATGAGCCGGTCGAACTGCGCCGCGACGTCTTCGGTGAGATCCCCGGAGATCCGCCGCAGCCCGCGATACGACCGCCGGCCGATCCGGATCGCCCGCGCCTTCAGCGCGTGCTCCTCATCAGGCAGCGTGCCATCCGGGTCCAGGAACAGTGCCCACGTGGTCGCCATCACCTTCAATTCATGGATCCCACACGCGGGCTCCTCGACAGAACCCACCGCGGCCCCCACGAGCTCGACTTCCGCCGCCTCGATCTGCTCGGCCGTGCAGCGGCCCAGCAGCGGTCGCAGCGCGTCGACGATCGTGGTCACCGCGTCCGCGCTCAGCAGCCCCGCCGCCACCGCGACCCGGGCATGCTCCAACGGTGCCGGGCGACTCTGCCCGGTCAACGTCACCCGCCCCGTGATCGCCTTCGCGTCCCGCAGCCGCGCCCGCGCCGTCGCCGCCGACACCAGCGTGGCGCGCTCCACCAGCTCCTGCGCCGACCCGCACCCGAACTGCCTGGTGATGGCATCGTCACCGAACTCGGAGTCCGCACGCCGCGCCACCTCACCGGCGAGCGCCAGACGCGCAGCATCCGTGACCCGCCCCAACCGTTCCACGACCCCCAACACGTCCACCAGCTCCCGGTGCGACAACCCCCGCTGCGCCTCACCCACAAGCGCCGGAGTGAGCGTGTCGCCGAGCAGCTCGGCGAGGCCCTCCAGGTCGGTCAGCGGGAAGTTCATACCCCCATTCTGCCGAGGGCCACCGACATCCCACCCACCCCAAAACCGCTGGTCACACCGGAATCTGTGGATAACCCCGAACCCGCCGAGATCGCCCCCACCTGGGGAGGAACCCGTTCCTGTGTCAGCGCTCCAGCGCCTTTGTCGACGGTCACCGCTCCCCTTACTCTCGACCCATGCGGTGCGTCGCCTTCATGCGGAACGTCAACCAGGGTCAGCGCGGCCACCCCTCCACGGCCGACATCGTCGCCGGCTTCGCCGACGCGGGCTGCCCCGACGTTCAGACCTTCCAGAGCAACGGCACGATCCTGTTCGACTCCGACGAACCCGCTGAGGTGGTCGCGAGCGCAGCCGAGGCGATCGCAGCGAGGTCCGGCCACGAGCGCGACATCCTCTGGATCCCGCTCGCCGACCTCGTCTCGATCGTCGACGAACACGGCGCAACCCACGACCCCCGCGGGTTCGAGTTCACCCTCCACCGCGGCGGCACGATCGACCCCGATACCCCTGACGCGATCACCCTCATGGCGCGAGCGCGCTGCGAGATCGTCGACGCCGGACCGGGCTGGGCGCTCGTGCACAACGACGTCGAGGGCCAGGGCAACGCCACCCCCGTGCTCGAGCGCCTCACCGGTGACCGGGCAACGTCTCGCGGGCTGCCGACGCTCCTCCGTCTCGTGGCCCGCTTCGGCTCCTAGGCCCGCTCGTTGAGCGAGCGAGGAACGAGCGAGACGAAACGCCCGAGCCCGCGAGCAACCGCTGATCGCAGCATCCGTTCCATCAGTCCCCGAAGATCCCCACCGACTCCGACAGCCGCGTGACCTCGTCTGCGCTGAGCTCGAGGTTCGCCGCCTGAGCCGAGTCGGTGATGGATGCTGCGCGCCGAGCTCCCGGAATCGGAATGACGTGCGAGCCCAGCGCCAGCTCCCACGCGAGCACCGCCTGCTGCGGGCTGACGCCGTGATCCTCGCCGACCTCGCGGAACGCCGAGAACCGGTCGCCGACGCGGCGCGCTCCCCCGCCGGTGCCGCCGAGCGGGCTCCACGGCAGGAACGCGATGCCGTGCGTCTCGCAGAAGCGCAGCTCGTCGATGCTGCCCGGATGCTTGGGCGAGAACTCGTTCTGCACGCTGGCGAGGTTGCCCTCGCCGAGCACGTCGATGGCGATCTGGATCTCTTCGACGCTCGCGTTCGAGATGCCGATCGCCCGGACGAGACCCTCGTCCTGCAGAGACTTCAGCCCCGCGATGATGTCGCCGTAGACGAGCCAGCGGTCAGGGCGATGGTACTGGTAGAGCTCGATCTGGTCGACGCCGAGGAGGTCGAGCGACTTCTCGGCCGCCGACCGCAGATACGCCTCTGACCCGTCGCGGCCCTTGGAGCCGTCCTCGCCGAGCGTGATCCCACCCTTCGTCGCGACGAAGATGGCCGACGCGTCACCGTCCCACGTGCGCAGGGCCTCGGCGACGATGCGCTCGTTGTGCCCCATCTCCTCACCGTCCGGCGCGTAGATGTCAGCGGTGTCGATGAGCGTGACGCCGGCATCCAGCGCCGCGTGCACGGTGGCTACGGCGTCCTCGAACGACGGGTACACCTTGTCGTTGTTCATCGACAGCGGCATGGCCCCGAGCCCGATCGCCGAGATCTGTCGCCCTGCCAGCGTGCGCTGCTTCATCGCATCTCCTTCTCGCATGACCCCAGCCTGCCACTGCTCGTCCCAGCGCTGCCCTCCGGTCGTTGAGCGAGCGAGGAACGAGCGAGACGAAACGCCCCGGACCTCCGCGCAACCCGCTGTCGCTGGCACGCAACCGCGCCTACGCTCCCGAAGCATGACGACGAACGACCGCGACCACGACATCGTCCTGCTCGGCGCCTCGGGCTTCGTCGGCAGGTACACCGCGCGGCACCTGGCGCGATCCGCGCCCGAGGGTGTGCGGATCGCCATCGCCGGTCGCTCCTCCGCCCGCCTCGACGACGTCAGACGCGAGCTCGGCGTCGACTGGCCGACCATCGAGGTCGACACCTCGGATGACACCGCGGTCGCCCGGGTCGCAGCATCCACTGCCGTCGTCGCCACCACCGTCGGACCGTACCTGCGCTACGGCACGGAAGTCGCGGCGGCATGCGCCCGCGCCGGCACGTCGTACGCCGATCTGTCGGGCGAGAGCATTTTCGTGGCGCGCAGCATCGAGCGCAATCACGCCGTCGCCGAGACCACCGGCGCCAGGATCGTGCACTCGTGCGGGTTCGACTCGATCCCGTCCGACCTCGGCCTCGGGCTCGCCCACGCCGCCGCGGGCGGTGTGCCGATCGTCGCGGCGACGCTGAAGGTGCGGTCGCTGCGCGGCGGCATCAGCGGCGGCACGATCGACTCGCTTCGGCAGCAGTTGAAAGAGGAGAAGACGGATGCCTCGGCCCGCCGCCTCCTCGCGAACCCCTACGCGCTCACACCCGGGCCGTCCGTGCGTCTGCCCGGCCACGCGGGCAGCGGCTGGGGCAAAGTGCGGGGAATCTGGCAGGCGCCGTTCGTCATGGGCTCGTACAACCAGCAGATCGTGCAGCGCAGCAATTACCTCACCGGCTGGAGCTACGGCCAGCTCCTGCAGTACCGCGAGGTGGTGGCGACCGGGCGCGGCCCTGCCGCCTTCGCGCGAGCGGGGGCGATCGCCCTCGGCACGGCGGGCCTCGTCGGCGCACTGGTGTTCCCGCCGACGGGCGCGGTGCTCGACCGGGTTCTCCCGTCGCCCGGCAGCGGGCCGAGTGCGCAGGCCATCGAGCACGGTCGCTTCGCCCTCGACGTCGACGCGTACCCGGTCGAGGGCCAGCCGGTGCGCACACGGGTCACCGCACCGTACGACCCCGGCTACGGCGGCACCGGCGTGATGCTCGCCGAGTCGGCCCTGAGCCTCGCGCTCGACGACCTCCCCGACCGCGCCGGCGTCCTGACCCCGATGGTCGCGATGGGCGAGCATCTCGCTGCGCGGCTCCGCACCCGCGGCTTCACCCTCGACACGGGCCTGTTGCCCTACCCGCGGTCGTAGACGAGCGAAGCGAGACGCCTCACCCCCCGGTCGTTGAGCGAGCGAAGCGAGACGAAACGCCCCGGACCACCGAGCAACCCCGACCCCGCAGCATCCGTTCCTCGTCAGCGTTCGAGAGAAGCGTCGCTCGCGCGCGTCTGCTGCTCCCGGGCGAGATCGATCACACCCCACACGGCCACCGCACCGGCAGCCGCCAACAGCAGCAGCGACCAGACCGGCGCGCCCGTCGCCTCGCCCAGGATGGTGATGCCGAGCACCACCGCGACGAACGGATCGATAACGGTGAGCCCGCCGACGACGACCTCGGGCGAGTTGACGGTGTGCGCCCGCTGCACCAGGTAGATCGACAGGCCGCCCGAGATCGCGATGCCGATCAGGCACGCCAGGGTCAGCAGGTTCGAGGAGTCGAAGCTGTAGTCCTGCTCGGTGAGGACGGTCTGCACCCGCAGGA
>JAVBUG010000161.1:0-5976 GCA_031555515.1 Microbacterium sp.
CCCCCCCGACTGTCGTTTCACGACGGCGGGCCACCCGGCGGCGATTGGCACCGACGGGGCGCGGATATCCTGGGGCGATGAGTCCCCTCCGCCCCCTCGACCAGTCGAGCAAGCTCCAGAACGTTCTCTACGAGATCCGCGGGGCGGCACTGGCCGAGGCAGACAGGCTGCAGGACGAGGGACACACGATCCTCAAGCTCAACACCGGCAATCCGGCGGTGTTCGGGTTCGAGGCGCCGTTCCAGATCGTGCGCGACATGATCGAGGCCGTGCCGCACGCCCACGGGTACAGCGACAGCAAGGGCATCATGTCGGCGCGGCGTGCGGTCGTCTCGCGCTACGAGCAGGTGCCCGGCTTCCCGCAGTTCGACCCCGACGACGTCTACCTCGGCAACGGTGTGTCCGAGCTCATCACCATGACGATGCAGGCGCTCCTCGACGAGGGCGACGAGGTGCTGATCCCGGCACCCGATTACCCGCTGTGGACGGCGATGACGAGCCTCGCCGGCGGCACGCCGGTGCATTACCGCTGCGATCCCGACGACGACTGGCAGCCGTCGCTCGACGACATCCGCGAGAAGATCACGCCGCGCACCAAGGCGATCGTCGTGATCAACCCCAACAACCCGACCGGCGCGGTCTACAGCCGCGAAGTGCTCCAGGGGATCATCGAGATCGCACGCGAGAACTCGCTGCTGCTGCTCTCGGACGAGATCTACGACCGCATCCTCTACGACGACGCGAAGCACATCCCGCTCGCGACCCTCGCGCCCGACCTGCTGTGCCTCACGTTCAACGGACTGTCGAAGACGTACCGCGTGGCGGGCTACCGATCGGGGTGGCTCGTGATCACGGGGCCCAAGAAGCACGCCGCGGGCTTCCTCGAGGGAATCCAGCTCCTCGCCTCGACCCGCCTGTGCCCGAACGTCCCGGCGCAGTACGCCGTGCAGGCCGCGCTGTCGGGCGTGCAGTCGATCAACGCGCTGATCGCTCCCGAGGGGCGGCTCCACGAGCAGCGGGACGCGGCGTGGGAAGGCCTCGAGAGCATCCCCGGTGTGACGTGCCTCAAGCCGCGCGGTGCGCTCTACGCGTTCCCGCGTCTCGACCCGAACGTGTACGAGATCCGCGACGACGCCAAGCTCGTCTACGACTTCCTCGTCGCCGAGCACGTGCTGCTGGTGCAGGGGACGGGCTTCAACTGGCCGACCCCCGACCACCTCCGCATCGTCACGCTGCCCGAGGCCCGCGTGCTCTCGGAGGCGGTCGAGCGGCTCGGCAACTTCCTCTCGTCGTACAAGCAGTGAGATCGACGGATGCCGCGTTCCGCAGCATCCGTCAACCCCCTCGCCTGACGAGGGCCGGCGTCCTACTTTCGCGGCATGTCCATCGAACTGAACCAGCCGGCGCTGCGCCATGTGCGCGCGCTCATCCGGGACGGCAAGGTCGTGCGCGATGAACGCGACGATTGGTCGGAGGCCGCGCCGACCGCCGACGAGGAGAACTCGTACATCAAGCGAGAAGGATGGACCGAGTACTCCCACTGGCACCTCGGCATCGACCATCGCGAGAACGAGGAGACCAAACAGGCGTACTCGTTCCCCGTGGGCGACTTCACGAAGGTCCACCGGTCGGGGGTGATCTCGGCGGAGAGCCGCGCGGGCCAGTACGACCACTACGAGATCCGCGACGCCCTGCGGTCGCTGCTCGAGCTCATCGACCAAGACGACAAGAGCTGACGACGGGACCGGCCGCATCGTCGGGGCCGGTTCCGTCGTCGGTCGCGAGCGCCGCCGCATGCGCGCACGGCGCCCTCAGGCGTGCGCGCGCTCGGCGGCGCGTGGTCAGAGCAGCGCGAGCGAGGTGGCGCGCCAGCGAGCGTCCATACCCTCGATGCGCACGGCGAGGGCACGGGTGCGCGCCGGGCCGCGAACGATGACGACCGCCTCGATGATGCCGTCGGCGGGGGAGGACTCGTGCACCGACATGATGGTGTGCACGGGGCGCTTCGCCGGCACGCCGCGGGCGCTGCGCGCCCGCGTCGCGAGGTTCGCGCGGACGACCAGCTTGCGGTAGGCGTCCTCGGTGAGCCAGCGCGCGACCTGGTCGACTTCGCGGACACCCGCGAAGACCTCCAGGACGGCGAGCGTGAGGTTGCGCAGGAACGGATCCGAAGCGGGGAGCTCGATGGACGGTGTCCGCTGCGGCGCGAAGAATTCTGCGACCTGCGCGCTGCTGCGGGACGCATAGGGTACGCGGGCGGTGCCCGCGGGCGTCGTTGCCATGGGTGCCAATCTCGACAGGGGGATGTCTTCCCGGACAGTAGACCACACAGCGAACTCTCAGGAAAATCCTGGCCGGTCGGCTGTGGATAACTCGCAGACCGATCGCCCGCGGTGCCCTACTCTCGCTGAGTGCGCTGGGACCGCTTCTTCGACGATCTCGAGGATCAGCTCGCCTCCGAATGGGAGGCCGAGCGCGCCGCGCTCGACACCGAGGCGGAGCGCCTGCGGCTCTCGCGGGTGCAGCTCTCGGAGCGGCTCGCATTGCTCGCCGCCCGCGATGCGGCAGGGTCGGCCGTGGCCTCGTTCGATCTCGCCGACGGCGCGACCCTGCGCGCGTCGGTGACCGGGGTCGGCGCAGACTGGGTCGCCCTGTCGCTCACCGACGGACCGGGCGGCGCCGTCGTCGTGCCCTTCGCCGCGATCGGCGCGATCGGCCTGCCGCACGCCGACCTGCTGCGGACGGCCCGCCCCGCGCCGCCGCGCTCACCCCTGGCCGATCGGCTCACCTTCGGGTTCGTCCTGCGCGACCTCGTGAGGCGCCGCGCGGGTGTCGCCGTGCACCTCGTCTCGGGCCGGGTCCTCACCGGCACGATCGATCGCGCCGGAGCCGACCACCTCGACCTCGCGGTGCACGACCACGGCGCTCCGCGCCGCGCGGACGCCGTGTCGGGCTACCGGCTGGTGCCCTTCGCGGCGGTCGCTTGGATCCGCGCCGATGCGGCGCCCGAGCTTCCCTGAGCGGTCTCACGGCGCGGTTCGGACCGGACACGCGGCGCTCCGGGCGGGTGCGGACTCAGTCCGGGTGGCGGACGATGCGCCCGCCCCACAGTTCGGGGAAACTGGCCGTCTGGGACTGACGCCACAGCGCCATGCGCCGCGCTTCCTCGGCCTGATCGTCGAGGTACTCCGCGACGCTCGCCGCATCGATGCGCCAGCGCGCGGGCGCGCCCACGCGCAGACCCCGAAGGCGCCCCTCGTGGACCAGAGCCATGACCTCGTCGACCGACACGCCGAGCACCTCGCCCACCTGGGCGGGTGCGTACAGACGCACGTCGGACGTCGGGTCATCTGACATGCCCCCATTATGGACCTGCCTCCCCGGAGCAGACCTGGCCCACCCACCCCGGTGGATAACGCCCGACGCCCTCGCGCCGAGTCGGCGACGATGGACGCATGACCGCCGCTCACGACCCCGTCCGCAGCCCGCGCCGAGCCTTCTGGGGCGACGCGCGGTTCTTCCTCGGAGTGCTCCTGGTGGCCGCCGCCGTCGTCGGCGTGTGGCTTGTCGTGTCGGCCGCGCGGCAGACGGTCCCGGTCTACGCAGCCGCGCACACGATCGTCCCGGGTGAGGCGATCGGCGCCGGCGACCTGAAGGTCGTCGACGTCGCGCTCGGCACTCTCGCCGGCACCTACCTCACCGCCGAAGACCTCGACGACCCGGTGGTAGCCACCCGCACGATCGAGGCGGGCGAACTCGTGCCCGCAGCATCCGTCGGCGATCCCTCGGCCGCACGTACGACCAGCGTCGTCGTCCGCAGCGCGGTCGACGTGCCGGCGTCGGTCGAAGCCGGCAGCGTCGTCGAGGTCTGGTCGGCTCCGCTGCTCGAGCAGGGCTCGTACGACGAGCCGCGCATCCTGGTCGCCGACGCCACGGTCGTGTCGGTGACGCGAGACGACTCCATGATCGGCGGCGGGGCCGCCGCCCTCGAACTCGTCATTCCACGGGCCGATGTCGCGGCGACCCTCGCCGCGATGGCCGACGAGTCCGCGCTGTCGATCGTCCCGACGACGGGGTCCGCCTCGTGAGGGTCGTCGTCGCCGTCGACGACGCCCGGCTCCTCGCCGAGGGGCTGCGCCGCGAGGGGATCGAGGTGATCGCCGAGGTCGCGGCATCCGCTCCCGCCCTTGCGGCGGCGGATGGGATGCTGGGTGCCGACGCCGAGTCGATGCTGCGGGCGCTCGCCGACGCCGACGCGCTGGTGGTCGCGGTGTCGCGCGCCACGATGTCGCCGACCGTCGTCGCCCTCTGCGACCGGGCCGGCACACGTGTCGTGCCGCTCGTCGAAGACGCGGCGGGGGAGCGGATCGCCGCGTCGTGCGGACTCGAGGCCGCGCTGAGCCGCAACGCCGAGCCGTGGCGCATCGCCGAGGCGCTCTCGACAGCGCCCCGGGCCTCGGTCGCCGCAGTGCCCGCACGTCCGCAGCCGCGGGTGATCGCGGTGTGGGGTCCCGCCGGAGCACCGGGGCGCTCCACCGTCGCGGCGGAACTCGCCGTCGAGCTCGCGCGCGGCGGACGCCACGTCGCCCTCGTCGACGCCGACACGCACGCCCCGTCGCTCGCGCTGACGCTCGGCCTCGCCGACGAGGGCCCGGGATTCGCCGCTGCGTGCCGGCAGGCCGAGCTCGGGGGTATCGACGCGCGCGAGCTCACCCGCATCGCCGTGCCGCTCGGGCGCACCGGCGTCGACGTGCTCACCGGCATCAACCGTCCTTCCCGCTGGCCCGAGCTCAGCGACCGGCGGGTGACCGCCGCCCTCACCGCCTGCCGCGAGTGGGCCGACTACACGGTGGTCGACGTCTCCTCGTCGCTCGAGCGCGACGAAGAGATCATGAGCGACCTCGACGGCCCGCGCCGCAACGCCGCGACCCTCGCCGCGCTGCGCGCCGCCGACCTCGTGGTCGCGGTCGTCGCGGCCGACCCCGTCGGCGTCGCGCGGTTCCTGCGCGGACACGCCGACCTGCGCGCCACCGTCGGCGCCACCCCGGTCGCCGTCGTCGCCAACCGGCTCCGCCCCGGAACCCTCGGCATCGACGCCCGCGGGCAGGTCCGACGCACGCTGGACCGCTTCGGCGGCATCGAGGACGTCTGGTTCCTTCCTCAAGACCCGAGATCGGCGGATGCCGCGATCCTCGCGTCGCAGCCGATCGCCGAGGTCGCCCCGCGGTCGCCGTTCACGCTCGCGCTCCGGCGCTTCGCGGGCGAGGCCGTCGTGCCGGCTCCCGAGCCGCAGCGGGGCTCGAAGCCGCGGCGCCGGGGCGTCCATCGCGCGGGTCACGGGCGCCCCGCCCACGCCGATGCCGGCGACATCGCACGTGTCGGCGAGCGGGTGGTGTGACGCGCGCGTTCTAGGCTAGGTCCGTGTCGACCCTCAGCGATCTCGTATACGCCCAGGGCCGCTCCAGTGAAGAAGACGTGGAGTGGCTGCACCGTCTCGCAGGGGACGGCCAGCTCCTCGCCGATCTGGCGTTCGCCGACATCGTGCTCTGGGTGCCGGCCTCCGACGACTCCTTCGTCGCCGTCGCCCACACGCGTCCCGGCGGCGCGGCGACCCTCTTCTACCGCGACATCGTCGGCGACCGCGTACGGCCGCAGTGGCGCACGCAGGTGCGCGAGGCGTTCCAGACCGGGCAGATCGTCGACTCGGCCTCACCCGATTGGTTCGAAGAGACGCCGACGCGCGTGCGGGCCGTGCCCGTCGCCCGCAGGGCCGGCAAAGAGGCCACCGTGATCGGCGTGATCACCCGCCACACGAACCTCGGCGAGGCCCGCACGCCCTCGCGGCAGCAGATCACCTTCAACGACTGCGCCGACGACCTCTTCGGCATGATCGCATCGGGCGACTTTCCCGACCTGTCCGCGCCGACATCGCCGCGGCGCGGCGCGCCGCGTGCATCCGACGGTCTGGTCCGGCTC
>JAVBUG010000192.1:0-10313 GCA_031555515.1 Microbacterium sp.
TCGCCCCACTCGTGCGCATTGGTCGAGTCGATCTTCACGGCCCGCACGCCGGCGCGCGCGGCCGCCGCGATCTGATCCCGCATCAGGGCCAAGAGCGGAGACACCAGCACCGTCGGCCCCGCTCCGCGCCGCCGCAGAAGCAGGGTCGACACGAAGTAGACGGCTGATTTGCCCCACCCGGTGCGCTGCACGACGAGCGCGCGGCGGCGATCGTCGACGAGGGCCTCGATCGCCTCGAACTGCCCGTCGTGGAAGTCGGCGTCGTCGCGCCCGACGAGGGTGCGCAGCACCCCGAGGGCCTCGGTGCGGGTCGTCGTGGTCGTTGTCACCCTCCCACCCTGCCCCATGGTCCTGACACTCGGTCCGCCCCGGCCCCGTGCTACCGTGGCCGCGACGGAGGGGGTGCACGTGGGCGAGACCATCACCGCCGTGCTGCGCCTCGTCGTCGAGGTCCTCACCTCCGCGCTGCGCCCCGCCGCCGACCTCGCCGGCGCGGCCGCCCGGTCGCTGTTCGAGATCGCGCCCGCCGCCGACCCGCAGACCGGCGCCCTCGTCGTCGCCGTCGCGGTCGTCGCAGCGCTCGCGCTCCTCGCCGTCGCGATCGCCGTCCTCTTCTCCCCTGCCCGGGCGATCGCCACTGCGACGCATCCGCGCCGCGCGATCTCCGACGCGACCAGGCTCACCGCGTCCCACCCCGACGCTCCCGGACACGCGCGTCCGCGTGCCCCGGGCTTCGCGGCCCTGGCCGCGTAGCCCCGACGCCCGCTCCCCTTCGAGGACCGCTCGCCGGTGCCTTCGTGGCCGCATGCCACGAGACAGCACCCGACGAACGGACACCTCCTTGGACCTCTACGCCTTCCCGCCTGTCGCCGCGATCCTCGACGCGGCCTACTCCCTCCTCATGGGCCTCGCGGCCCTGCTCGAACCCCTCGCCGGATCCGCCGCGGCCGCAGCATCCGTCATCGTCCTCACCCTGCTGGTGCGCGCGGCGCTCATCCCCGCGGGCGTCGCGCAGGCGAAGGCCGAGCAGACCCGCAGCCGCCTCGCACCCAGGCTGCGCGACCTGCAGCGCCGTCACCGGAAGGACCCCGAACGCCTCCAGCGCGAGACCATGAAGCTCTACGCCGACGAGAAGGCGTCGCCGTTCGCGGGCTGCCTCCCGATGCTCGCGCAGGCGCCCGTGGTCGCGGTCGTGTACGCGCTCTTCCTGCACACCTCGATCGCCGGGCACGCGAACGCGCTCCTCACGCACGAGCTCGTCTCGGTCCCCCTCGGCACGAGCCTCGTGGGTGCGATCACCGCGGGGACGGCCTCCGCGGCGACGCTCGGGGTGTTCGCGGGCCTGCTCGCCGTGATCGTCATCGTGGCCGAGATCACGCGGCGCGCGTT
Organism: Microbacterium sp.; assembly: GCA_031555515.1. Classification (GTDB taxonomy): domain Bacteria; phylum Actinomycetota; class Actinomycetes; order Actinomycetales; family Microbacteriaceae; genus Microbacterium. Next base: position 1,390 of record JAVBUG010000192.1, read on the forward strand.
GCGTCCTCAGACCGGGACGGCTGCGGATGCTGCGCCCCTGGCGGGCGCTGGGATCGCGAGGCTCGCCGGCGCGCTGCAGTTCACGACAGCCGTCTTCGCCCTGTTCGTGCCGCTCGCCGCCGCGCTCTACCTCGCGACGACCGTGGCGTGGACGCTGGTGCAGCGCCTCGTGCTGCGGCGGGTCTACCCTCTCGCGACCGTGTGAGTCGTGGACCGCTCACCGTGCCGGTTCGTCGCGCGCATGCAGCAGCCCGCTCACCGCGCCGAGCGCGGCCCCGGCCAGCGTGTCGACGACGCGCTCGGTAGCGACCGCGACGGTGTCGACCGCGCCGGTCGCGGCGCCGGTGAGCAGCAGCACGAGCGGCGTGATGAAGACGAGGGCGAGCGCGTAGTTGCGCACCACGAACAGCTCGATCGTGAACTGCAGCGCACCCAGGAGCAGCGCGAGCCACAGCGCCGGGATCGGCAGGGGTGCCAGCAGCAGGTAGACGCCGGCGCCCAGGATCGTGCCGATCATGCGGTGCAGTCCGCGGCTGAAGGCTGCACGGCGGTCGGCCGCGACGCCCACCACCGCGACGGCGGCGCCGACGATCCAGTACGCGCGGTCGGGGTCGACGAAGAGCCCCACCCCGATCCCGACCACCGTGACCAGCGCGACGCGCACCACCAGCATCCGCTCCCCCGGCGGCCACGCCGGGCCGGGCAGCACCTCGCGCACCGCTCGCGCGGGCACCCGCCGCCGGCTCGGCAGCACGAGCGGAGCGAGCGACACCAGCGAGGAGAACAGGATGCCGCACACCACCGCGGCGACATAGGTCGCAGCATCCGCTCCCGAAGCCACGATGTGCGCCGACAGGCCGTAGACGAGCACGACGAAGAGCGGGCCGGGCGGACCGACGGCGAAGCCGAACATCGCGACGGCGGCGGCGACCGCGACCACCGCGAGCCCGATGAGGGTCGCCACCGGCGACGGGCCGGCGAGAGCGCCGAGCACCGCCGCGAGCGCGAGCCCGCCGGCGACGAACGGCACGACGCGTGCCCGCTCGCGCACCGGCAGATGCGTGCCGTACAGCGCGACGAACGCGCCCGTCGCCGCCTGGAAGCCGAGGTCGGGACGCCCGAGCAGCGTCATCACGGCGATCGGCACCGCCATGGCGATCGCAGCGCGCAGGCCGATCGGCCAGCGGGGAGCCGGCGCCGGGGCGAGGCGGAACAGACTGGAAGCCGCGTGGCGCAGGTCGGCAGCGAACCTCCGGCCGGCGCTGTGCTGCGGCATCCGTCCCCCCGCTGTCAGACCGTACGGTCTTCGACTCGTGCCGGCTCCGAGAGCAGCTGGTCGAGGAGGGCGAGCGCGGCGTCCTGCGGAGCGGCGGCGTCGAGCAGCCACTGGGTCTGCAGACCATCGGATGCTGCGATCAGCAGGGCGGCAGCAGCCACGGGGTTGATGTCGCTCCGGATGCGCCCCGCGCGCTGATTGTGCCGCACGCGCTCGGCGACCTCGGCGCGGACCTGGGCGAAACGCTCGGTCGCGAACGCGCGTGCGGCGGGATGCCCCTCCTCGAGCGCGGAGGCGACGAGTGACGAGTACAGCTGCACGAGCCCCTGCACCTCGTGGTTCGCGTCGCTCCACCGCCGGAGCAGCTCGGTGGGGGTCACATCGGGAGGAACCGGCTCCCAGTCCTCGTCGCGCGCCTCGGACTGGCGGTAGACGGCGATCAGGAGCTCCTCGAGAGACCCGAAGTAGTGCTTGAGCGCCGCGTGCGTGACGCCGACCTCCTCGGCGATCGCGCGCAGGCTGGTGCGGTCGGAGCCGCGTTTCGCGAAGACCTCGATGGCGCGATCCAGGATCTCCTGCCGACGGGCGACGCCCTTCGCATACGACCCGCGCGGGGTCGGCTGATGCTCCACGTCGGCCATGTGGTTCATCCTATCCAGAGAAAACCTCCACATGGAGGTTTTTGGTGGTGTGTCTGGTCGAGGTGTCAGGCACGCGCGATGATGCCGAGAAGGCGGGGCCGCTCCAGGACGACATCCCGCTGATCGAACACCCGCACGAAGTCTTGGACCGAGGCGTCCATGTGCCGGGCCCACGCCGCCTTCGCCCCCGCTGCGTCTCCGCGCTCGATCAGCGTCATCAGGTCGCGATGCCGCTGGATGAGCTGATCGTTGGAGACGGTGTCGTAGAAGACATCCAGCGCGGTGACGAAGAACTGCACGTCGATCGCCGTCTTGTCGAAGATGGCGCTGACCCTGGGCAGGGCTGCGGCGCGGATGAGCTCCGACTGGAACTGCAGGTCGACCACCACCATCTCGGCCTGGTCCGTCACCGGGTCGAACTCGGCCATCCTCTGGAGGTGCGCCTGGAACCGGCCCCGGTTGTGCGAGCCGATCGCGTTGATCGCGACGGCGTGCTCGATGGCGAGCGCGCCGATCGAGGATCGGACGCCGTACACCTCGACCAGGTCGTCGAACGTGGGCTCGGCGACGATCGCGCTCCGGTTCGTGCGCAGCACAACCAGCCCTTCGGCCGCCAGACGACGCACCGACTCGCGCACAGGCCCCCGGCTCACGCCGAACTGCTCGGCGAGGCTCTGCTCGACCAGGCGCCCGCCCGCCGGCAGGTCGCCGACGAGGATCGCCTGGCGGATCCGCCGCACGAGGATGTCGGCTGCAGTCTCTGGGTGGATCCCGGAGAACGTCATCGGGGCTCCTTCATCGATGACACCGGGCTCCCGGACGCGCAGACCGTGCGCGGCACCCGACGTCACTTGACACTACCGGCCGAGAGCCCGGCGACGATGTGCCGCTGGATGAACACGAACGCGAGGAGGATCGGCAGCGAGACCACCAGCGAAGCCGCCATCATCTCGTTCCAGTGCACCTCGACGTTGCTCGCGTACGCCTGCAGCCCGATCGCGAGGGTGCGGGTCTCGGAGTTGGTCAGGACCGAGGCGAACAGCACTTCTCCCCAGCTGTTGATGAACGCGTAGACGGTCACCGCGAGCACGCCCGGTCGCGCGACGGGCAGGATGATCCGGAAGAGGGCGCCGAGGCGAGACAGCCCGTCCAGCTGCGCCGCCTCTTCGAGCTCGAGCGACACCGAGGCGAAGTAGCCCGTCATCATCCAGATCGAGAACGGCAGCGTGAAAGTGATGTAGGTGATGATCAGGCCGAGGTACGAGCCGTTCAGCTGCACGCCGATCAACCGCTGGATCTGCGTGAACATGAGGAACAGCGGCAGCAGGAACAGGATGCCGGGGAACATCTGGGTCGAGAGGATCACCAGGGAGAACGTCTGTTTGCCGCGGAACGCGAACCGCGACAGCGCGTAGCCGGCGAGCACGGCGATCAGCACCGAGATCGCCGTCGCACTCACCGTGACGATGAGGCTGTTGACCAGGTACGACGCGAGCGGCAGCGTGCTCCAGATGTCGGCGAACGGGGCGAGCGTCGGATTCTGGGGCCACCACCGGAATCCGCCCCGGGCTTCGTTGCTCGTCTTCAACGCCGTCGTGAGGATCACATACAGCGGCACGCAGACGAACAGGACGAGCAGGCTCAGGAAGACCGTCTTGCCGACGCGGTACGACAGCGCTTCTTTCATCGGTCTTCCTCCTTGGGAAGCTGCACCTTGACGTAGACGACGGAGATCACCAGCAGCACGAGCAGCAAGAGCACGCTGACGGCGGCTCCCAGGCCGAAGTTCCAGTTGACGAACGAGTACTTGTAGATGAGCGGGCTGATCAAGGTGGCGGATTCGGGCGGGGATCCGCCGAAGAGCACGTAGGGCACCGTGAACATGTTGAACAGCCACAGTCCGAGCACGAGCACGAGCACGGTGTTGCTGGGGCGGATCATCGGCAGCGTGATCGACCAGAACTGCCGCCATCGCGACGCACCGTCGAGCGCCGCCGCCTCGTAGACGTCGTGCGGGAGCGACTGGAGCGCGGCCGTGAGCATGAGGAAGGCGAACGGCCACATCTGCCAGATGCTGACGATCACGATGACGAAGAACGCGTTGTCGCCGATGAGCCAGAACGGCCGTTCGTCCATGAGGTGGAGCGTGTCGACGAGCAGGGTGTTCACCATTCCGTCGCGCTGGTTGAACATGAAGGCCCACGCGATCGTGCTGATGAAGGCGGGCAGCGCGTAGGGCACGAGGAACAGGACGCGGAGCGCACCGCGGCCCGGCATCGGCTTCTGCAGGAGCAGTGCCGCGATCATCGCGATCAGCCACGAGATGCCGAGCACGAGGACGACGTACAGCACGGTGCGCCCCAGGCTGGCGAACAGCGCGGACCCGATCGGGCCGTCCGGATCAAGCGCCTGCACGAAGTTCGCGAACCCGATGAACGGCGTCTGCAGCCAGTTGCGGATGGTCAGCTGATCGAGCGAGCGGAACGCGATCGAGACGCCGAGCACCATCGGGACGATGTGGATGAGCAGCTCGGCGACGACCGCCGGGGCGATCAGCGCGTAGGGGTACAGCGCCGCTTTGCGGCTGCGTCGGCGCCGTGGCGGCGACACGGGGTGAGGGGGCGGTGCGACCTCGAGCGGGGCGAGGACGGGCGGTTCTTCCAGGCGGATGGTCATGGGGCTCCTGTCGGCACGGGATGCCGCCGGCCGGGGGAGCCGGCGGCATCCCGTCGATCAGCTGGATGCGGAGAGCTGGTCGCTCGCGGTTTCGAGGGCCTCGCGGATGTCGGCTTCGGTGACGCTCTCACCGATCGCCGCGCGCGACATGAGGGTCTTGATCGCCTCGCCGATCAGCGTCTCGGCCTCGCCGATCTGCGGCACGGTCGGGAACGCCGCGGCGTGCTCGGCGAGGATGCGCTGCCGGGTGACCAGCATCGGGTCGTCGGCGATCTCGGGCGCCTCGTACGCCTCGGTGACGACGGGAAGGCTGCTGAACGCGGAGGTGAGGTAGACCTGCTCGTCCGGGCTGGTGAGGAACTCGACCAGCTGCAGCGCCTCGTCCTGGTGCGCCGTCTCGCCGAACACGCTGATGTTCGTGCCCGCGATCATGGTCTCGATCGGAGCGCCGCCTGCGGGAAGGGGGTCGACGATCGGGACGTCGGCGACATCCCAGTCCTCGAAGCCTGCCGCATCGAAGGCGACCTGGGGGTTCATCGTGAGCACCATCGCGGCCTCACCGTTGATGAAGCGGTCCCGGGCCTCGCTCGATGACGTCATCTCGGCGTCGCTCGGCGAGATGACACCGTCGGAGCCCATCAGATCGACGAGGCTCGTGACGGCCGTGACCATCTCGTCGCTCGCGAAGACCGGGGCGCCGTCCTCGTCGAAGAACGTGGCGCCCTGCTGCTGGCCGAGGATGAACGCGAAGTGGGCGAGCTGCGAGACGAAGCCCGCGGGGATCGTGACCCCGTACTGGTCCACGGTGCCGTCGCCGTCGGTGTCGACGGTGAGCTTCTCGGCCGCGGCCACGAAGTCGGCCCAGGTCGCGGGCGGCTCGGTGATCCCGGCGGCCGCGAACAACGTCGGGTTGTAGTACAGCGAGTAGACCTGCGCATAGAGCGGCACCGAGGAGGGGGCGAGGCCGGCCGCGCCGGCGGTCTCCCACGCGGTCGACACGAAACGGTCGGACCCGCCGATGGCGTCGAGCGCCTCGCCCTCGAACGGGACGAACGCACCGGTCTGCTGCAGCGTCGCGGCCCAGGTGTTGCCGATGTTGAGGACGTCAGGGCCCTCGCCGCTCGAGACCGCCGTGAGGATGCGGTTGTAGTAGTCGTCCCACGAGATGACCTCGAGGTCGACCTCGATGCCGGTCTTCTCGGTGAACCGCTCCAGGGCGGGGGCGAGGATCTCCTCGTCCTGCGTGAGCGAGGCAGCCTCGTTCGTCGCCCAGTACGTCAGCGTGACCGGCTCGTCGCCGGCGGCGGAGGCACAGCCGGTGAGTGCCGCTGCCGCGGTGAGAGCGACCGTTCCGGTCGCCAGAATGCGCCGTGCGCGCATGGAAACTCCTCTCGCCGAGGGGTGTGCCTCGGGCGTGGACGGGTGGTGCATGCGGGTGGATGGATGAAGCAGTCAACTGTTTACTGTTTGCCGCATGCGCCGACCAAGCCGTGATCGAGTTGGAAACACAAGGTTTACATCGGAGCGCAACCGCGGACTTCTCGAAAAGAACCGGAAACAATCTCGTCTTTCTGCGTGACGGTAAACAGTTCTCGCAGCCATCCGCCGACTCCCGACCCGCGGACCGGACAGCGATCGGCGCACGAGAATGGGGAGCTTCCAGGGAAAACCTCCACATGGAGGTTTTTCCTGCTATCGTGAGGCGATCTGCCTCTCCCCCAACGATCCGAAGGAGCGCGACCGATGCCGGTCCAGACATCCATCCAGCTGTTCACCGTCCGGGAGGCTCTCGAGGCCGACCTCGAAGGCACCCTGGCCGAGCTCGCCTCGCGCGGCTTCACGGCCGCCGAGCCCTACGACTTCGTGCACCGCGCCGAGCCGCTCGCCGCCGCGCTGAAGGCGAACGGCATCGCCGCGCCCACCGGCCACGCGTTCCTCGCATCGACGTCGTTCGTCAACCCTGACGGCACGACGACGACCCGTGCGGTTCCTGCCCCCGAGGCCGTCTTCGACGCCGCCGACACGCTCGGCATGACGACGGTCATCGAGCCCTACACCGACCCCGCCCTCTGGCAGAGCCGGGAGCACATCGCCGACATCGCCCGCCAGCTCAACGCCGCGGCCGAGCTCGGCGCCCAGCGCGGCATCCGCGTCGGCTACCACAACCACGCGCACGAGCTCGAGTCGACCTTCGACGGCAAGACGGGCCTCGAGGTGTTCGCCGAGCTGCTCGACGAGCGCGTCGTGCTCGAGGTCGACCTGTACTGGGTCGCCCGCGCCGGCGTCGACTCTCCCACCCTCCTCCGCACGCTCGGCGATCGCGTGATCGCGGTGCACGTCAAGGACGGCACGCTCGAGGCCGAGGCCGTCGCCGCCTACCCGCCGGCCGACCAGGTTCCCGCCGGCAACGGCGTCGTCCCGCTCGCGGAGGCGATCGCCGCGGCGCCCGCCCTCGAGGTCGCGATCGTCGAGTTCGACCACTTCGACGGCGACCTGTTCGGCGCCGTCGAGCAGAGCCGCGTCTACCTCGACCAGACGCTCAGCGCGAAGGCAGCTGTCTGATGGCGGCGTCCTCAGGAGCCGTCGGCGTCGGCATCATCGGCGCGGGCAACATCAGCGACCAGTATCTGACGCACCTGTCGAGCTTCCCCGACGTGCGCGTCATCGCGATCGGCGACGTCCTCGAGGACCGGGCGAAGGCGCAGGCCGAGAAGTACGGCGTGCCCCACGCGGGCGGCGTCGACGTGGTGCTGAACGACCCCGACGTCGACATCGTCGTGAACCTCACGATCCCGGCGGTGCACGTCGAGGTGTCGCTCGCGATCATCGCTGCCGGCAAGCACGTCTGGACCGAGAAGCCGATCGGCATCGACCGCGAGGAGTCGCAGCAGCTGCTGACGGCGGCGGATGCTGCGGGCCTGCGCGTCGGCGTCGCACCAGACACGGTGCTCGGCCCGGGCGTGCAGACCGCCAAGCGCGCGATCGCGCGGGGCGACATCGGCCGCCCGCTGTTCGCGACGACCACGTTTCAGTGGCAGGGTCCGGAGCTCTGGCACCCGAACCCGGCGTTCCTCTACGCCAAGGGCGCCGGCCCGCTGCTCGACATGGGCCCGTACTACGTCTCGACGCTCCTCCACGTGTTCGGTCCGGTCGCTTCGGTCGCCGCGCTCGGCCTGCAGGGCGTCCCGACCCGCACCGTGAAGTCGGGAGAGCTCGCCGGGCAGGAGTTCCCGGTCGAGATCCCCTCGACGCTGTCGGTGCTGATGCAGTTCGAGCAGGGCGGTCAGGCGCAGAGCCTGTACAGCACCGACTCGCCGCTCAAGCGCCACGGCATCGTCGAGATCAACGGCACCGAGGGCACGATCGTCATCCCCGATCCCAACATGTTCGGCGGCGACATCTCGATCATCCGTCCGCTCACCGACGCGTCGGTGAGCGACCAGGAGATCCTCGAGGTGCCGCAGGAGGGCGTGCTCGCCGGCCGCGGGCTCGGCCTGCTCGACATGGCGCGCTCGATCCGCGACGGCCGCCCGCACATCGCCACCGGCGAGTTCGGCTACCACGTGCTCGACACGCTGCTGTCGATCGAGGAGGCGGCCGCGTCGCACTCCTACGTCACCGTCGAGAGCACCCTCGGCGAGGTCGGCTCGCTCCCCGCGGACTTCGACCCGCTGGCCGCCACGCTCTGACCGGTCAACGGTTCCTGCGAACGCCCCCTGCCGCGGCAGGGGGCGTTCGTGCGTAGGAGCGACGGATGCTGCGGGCTGCAGCATCCGGGATCTCCGGGTGTCAGCGGAAGAAGTCGCCCAGACCGGGAAGCTCGAAGTTCGAGAGCTGCTCGCCGAAGCCCGAGACGGCCTCGCCGGCGCCGGCGAGCTGCTCGGACGCACCGGCGACCAGGTCGCCCGCGCCGCCGAGGTCGACGCCGCTCGCGAGCGCGTCGAGGTCGAGGCCGCCGGCGATCGCGTCGAAGTCCACGCCCATCGTCGCCGCCTGCGCCAGGAGCGGGACCGCGACGGTGCTCACGACCGCAGCTCCGGCGACGGCGCCGAGCACCCCGCCGGCACCGACGAGCGCCGCGCTGCGCGCCATGCCGCCGCCGGCGGACGTTCCACGGGTGCCCCGACCGACCCGCGCGAGGCGGCCGGCCATCGCCCCGGGACGCACCGCCTCGGTGCGGGCCGCCGCGCGCGCGAGGTCGGGCGCGTCGGCGGAGCGCGGCTGCTCGGCGGGACGCAGCTCGGCGCGCATACCGGCCTGCACCTGCGCCCGCTGCTCCGGCGTGAGCCGCGCGAACGCCTCACGGTGGATGGCCTCGACCTGGTGCGGGT
>JAVBUG010000035.1:0-14494 GCA_031555515.1 Microbacterium sp.
AACGGCGAGGTCTGCACGTGCCCGTCGCGCGCACTCATCCAGCGGTCGATCTACGACCAGCTGCTGGGCGACGGCATCGAGCGGGTCAAAGCGATCAAGCAGGGCAATCCGCTGGACCCCGAGACGATGCTCGGCGCGCAGGCCTCGAACGACCAGTTGGAGAAGATCCTGTCGTACATGGACATCGGCAAGCAGGGCGGTGCAAAGCTGCTGATCGGCGGCGAGCGCGCCGACCTTGGCGGGGACCTCTCCGACGGCTACTACGTGCAGCCGACGATCTTCGAGGGCACGAACGACATGCGGATCTTCCAGGAGGAGATCTTCGGACCCGTCGTCTCGGTCACGTCGTTCGACGACTTCGACGACGCGATCTCGATCGCCAACGACACGCTCTACGGCCTGGGTGCCGGCGTCTGGAGCCGCTCGGGTGACACCGCGTACCGCGCCGGCCGGGCGATCGAGGCAGGCCGCGTCTGGACGAACACGTACCACCAGTACCCCGCGCACGCGGCGTTCGGCGGGTACAAGCAGTCCGGCATCGGCCGCGAGAACCACCTCAAGATGCTCGACCACTACCAGCAGACGAAGAACCTGCTGGTGTCGTACGCCGACGGAGCCATGGGCTTCTTCTGAGCCGCCATGTCAGACACGACGTACTTCAGCAGGGTGGCCGTGGCGGATGCTGCGGCCGCCCTGCTGCGGCAGCTCACGGCGCAGCACGGCAAGCTGATGTTCCATCAGTCGGGCGGATGCTGCGACGGCAGCGCACCGATGTGCTTCCCGATCGGGATGTTCATCGTCGGGCCTGCGGACGTGCGGCTCGGCGACCTCGACGTCGGCCTCGACGATCCGATCGAGGTGTTCATCTCAGAGGCCCAGTTCGAGTACTGGAAGTACACGCACCTCACGATCGACGTGGTCCCGGGACGGGGCGCGGGGTTCAGCGTCGAGGGTCCGACGGGCTACCGGTTCATCATCCGCAGCCGCATGCTCGACGACGCGGAGCTCGTGCATTTCGGCCTCGGACCGGAGGTCCCAGGGGGCACTTCGCCCAGCTGAGCCGCCCTCGAGCGGGCATCCGGCTCGATCGCGGGCGGGTTTCGTTCTGGTTACGAATCGTTTACTGGATTGCCGTAACGCCCCCGTGGGGTGAAGATAGCCTCTGGCCGCGACCACGCGACTGACACCACTACGCAGAGGTAGCACTTCATGTCACTGCACCACAGCACGCGCGGCCGCATCGGCCTCGCGATCGGCGCCTTCGGCGCCTCGGCTCTCCTCCTCGCCGGCTGCGCCGGTGGTGGCGGCGGCGGAAACGACGACGGCGGCGACGCGTCGGGCGAGCCGCTCATCGTCGGCACCACCGACAAGGTCACCACGCTCGACCCGGCCGGCTCGTACGACAACGGCTCGCTCGCGGTGCAGACCCAGGTGTTCCCGTACCTCCTCAACACCGACTACAACAGCACCGAGGTCGTTCCCGACCTCGCCGAGTCGGCGGAGTTCACGTCGCCGACCGAGTACACGGTGACGCTGCCCGCGGGCCTCAAATGGGCGAACGGCAACGACCTGACCTCGTCCGACGTCAAGTTCTCGTTCGACCGCAACATCAAGATCGCCGACCCGAACGGCGCGTCGAGCCTGCTCTACAACCTCGACAGCGTCGAGACGCCCGACGACACCACGGTGGTCTTCCACCTCAAGACGGCGAACGACCAGGTCTTCCCGTACATCCTGACCAGCTTCCCGGGCGCCATCGTCGACGACGAGGTGTTCTCGGCCGACGCCGTCACCCCTGACCAGGACATCGTCGACGCGAACGCGTTCGGCGGCCCCTACGCGATCACGTCGTGGGACTTCAACAAGACGGTCGAGTTCACGCCGAACGAGAACTACAAGGGCCTCCTCGACGCGCCGGTCAACAGCGGCGTCATCCTCAGCTACTTCGCCGAGTCGTCGAACCTGAAGCTCGCTGTGCAGCAGGGCGACATCGACGTGGCGTACCGCGCGCTGTCGTCCACCGACGTCGACGACCTCAGCAAGAACGAGGACGTCAAGATCGTCAACGGCCCCGGCGGCGAGATCCGCTACATCGTGTTCAACTTCAACACGCAGCCGTACGGTGCGACGACCCCTGAAGCGGACGCTGCCAAGGCGCTCGCGGTCCGTCAGGCCGTCGCCGACCTCGTCGACCGTGAGGCGCTGTCGACGCAGGTCTACAAGGGCACGTACACCCCGCTGTACTCGTTCGTCCCCGAGGGCTTCACCGGCGCCATCGAGCCGCTCAAGGAGATGTACGGCGACGGCGCGGGCGGCCCGGACGCCGACAAGGCGAAGGCCACCCTCGAGGCGGCAGGCGTCGAGACGCCCGTCGCGCTCAGCCTGCAGTACAGCCCCGACCACTACGGCCCCTCGTCGGGCGACGAGTACGCCTTGGTGAAGTCGCAGCTCGAGGAGAGCGGCCTGTTCTCGGTCGACCTGAAGTCGACCGAGTGGGTGCAGTACTCGAAGGACCGCACGTCGGACGTGTACCCCGCGTACCAGCTCGGCTGGTACCCGGACTACTCCGACGCCGACAACTACCTCACCCCGTTCTTCCTGACGAAGAACTTCCTGGGCAACCACTTCAGCGACCAGCAGACCGAGGACCTCATCCTCCAGCAGGCCGTCGAGACCGACCCGGCGAAGCGCACGCAGGAGATCGAGGACATCCAGTCCCGAGTGGCCGAGCTCCTCTCGACCGTGCCGCTCCTGCAGGGTGCACAGGTGGCCGTCGCTGGAACCGGTGTCGAGGGCGTCACGCTCGACGCATCGTTCAAGTTCCGCTTCGCTCCGCTCACGAAGTAAGACGCGATCCAGCGATGGGGCGGCCCGCTCACCCGGGCCGCCCCATCGGCATTCGCCTTCGGCAGCACTCACACAGTTAGGCCCCCCGATGACGAGCGACGTCGCCGCATCCGTTGACCAGCCACCCGCCATGCTGGCGCGGCGCAGGCCCGCCTCCGGCGGAACCCTCGGCCGCTACCTCCTGGTGCGGTTCCTCCTGATCTTCCCGACCGTGCTCATCCTCGTGACGCTGGTCTTCTTCCTCATCCGCCTCACCGGCGACCCGATCACCGCGGCCCTCGGCGGGCGCCTGCCCGCCGACCAGCTGCAGGAGCGCATCCACGAGGCGGGTTACGACCGGCCGATCATCGTCCAGTACGTCGAGTACATCGGGCAGGTGTTCACCGGCAACTTCGGCACCACGCTCACCGACAACCAGCCCGTCACCCAGGTGCTGCTGACGTACGGCGCCGCCACGCTCGAGCTCGTCTGCTACGCGCTGCTGATCGCCTTCATCGTCGGCATCCCGCTCGGCATGGTCGCCGCCGCCAAGCGCGAGAAGGCGACGGATGCCGGACTCCGAGTCGGCGCCATCCTGTTCTACGCGACGCCCGTGTTCTTCTCCGGCCTGCTGGCGAAGCTCGTCTTCTCCGTGTGGCTGGGCTGGTTCCCGGTCAGCGGACGGGCGAGCGTGCGCACCGAGATCGCCCTCAACCGCGAGGGCGGCACCGGCATCTACCTCATCGATGCGATCAAGTCGGGCAACCCCGCGTATGTGCAGGACGTGCTCCTGCACGCCTTCCTGCCCTCGATGGTGCTGGGCCTGCTGACGGCGAGCATCTTCCTGCGGCTCGTGCGCACGAACGTCATCGGCACGCACAACATGCCGTACATCGACGCGGCCCGTTCGCGCGGCGTGAGCGAATACCGCCTCGTGCGCCGTCACGCGTACAAGCCCGCGCTGATCCCGATCGTGACGGTGATCGGTCTGCAGATCGCCCTGCTGCTGGGTGGCGCGATCCTCACCGAGACGACGTTCGAGTGGCAGGGCGTCGGCTTCCAGCTGGGCGAGTACCTGAAGGCGCGTGACTTCGTCGCGATCCAGGGGATCGTCGCGATGATCGCCATCCTCGTCGCGGTGACCAACTTCGTGGTCGACGTCATAGCAGCGTTCCTCGACCCGAGGGTGAGGTACTGACATGGCCAAGCGCCGCTTCTCCGACCGGATCCCGGTCGTCCACCAGCTCCGCCAGAGTGTCGGCCTCCAGCGCGGCATGCTCATCGCGGGTCTGGTGCTCACCGCGCTGTTCCTGATCTTCGCGATCTTCGCGCCGTGGATCGCCCCGTACAGCTACAACCAGCTCCGCGACGCGCAGGGCAACTTCGGGTCGACGCAGCCCCCGAGCGCCGAGCACTGGCTCGGCACCACGGTCGGCGGGTACGACGTGCTGTCGCGCACGATCTGGGGTGCCCAGACCGCGATCCTCGTCGTCATCGTGGCCCTCCTCCTCTCGGTGGTCGTCGGCATCCTGCTCGGTCTCGTCTCGGGCTACCTGGGCGGCTGGGTCGACCGCACCCTCGTGGTCATCGCCGACGCGATCTACGCCTTCCCGACGCTGCTGCTGGCGATCGTCGTCGCGATCGCGATCAGCGGCGGGCAGTCCGGGCTCTGGCCGGGCATCATGGCGGCGGCCGTCTCGATCACGGTCGTCTTCATCCCGCAGTACTTCCGCGTCGTGCGCGCCGAGGTCGTCCGCATCAAGGCCGAGGCGTTCGTCGAGTCGGCGAAGGTCATCGGCGCACCCACGAGCCGGATCATGTTCGTGCACGTGCTGCGCAACGCGACGCGCACGCTGCCGCTCATCGTGACCCTCAACGCGTCCGAGGCGATCGCGACCCTCGCCGCGCTCGGCTTCCTCGGGTTCGGCATCGAACCGTCGGCCGCTGCCGAGTGGGGTTACGACCTGCAGCGCTCCATCAGCGACGTCGCCGCCGGCATCTGGTGGACGGCGATACCTCCGGGCGTCGCCATCGTGCTGACGATCCTCGGCATGACCCTCATCGGCGAGAGCCTCAACGACCTCGCCGACCCGCGCCTGCGCGCCCGCCGCCGGGCGACCAACCAGACGCCGGCCGACGCGGTCGCCGCGAGCCAGCCGGCGTCGCGCGAGTTCATGGGAGAGGTGGAGTGATGGCTTCGGCAGCCCCCGCATCCGACGACGTCGCGGTCGACATCCGCGATCTCGATGTCACGTTCGCGACCGACGGCGGCGACGTGCGCGCGGTGCGCGGCGTCTCGCTCGACGTGCGTCGCGGCGAGGTGCTCGCGATCGTCGGCGAGTCCGGCAGCGGCAAGACGGTCACGGCCCGCACGATCCTCGGGCTCCTGCCCGACACCGCGGTCATGAACGGTGCCGTCGTTCTCGACGGCACCGAGATCGTCGGCCTCGACAAGAAAGAGCTCCGCGAGGTGCGCGGCTCGAAGGCCGCGATGATCTTCCAGGAGCCGTCGACGGCGCTCAACCCCGTGTACACGGTCGGCTGGCAGCTCGCCGAGGGTCTTCGGGCCCACGGCAGCTACAGCAAGGCCGAGGCCAAGGCGAAGGCGATCGAGATGCTCGGCCGCGTCGGCATCCCGGAGCCCGAGCGCCGCGTCGACGACTACCCGCACCAGTTCTCGGGTGGTCAGAAGCAGCGCATCGTCATCGCGATGGCGCTCGCGCTCGAGCCGACGGTGATCATCGCCGACGAGCCGACGACGGCCCTCGACGTCACGGTGCAGGCCGAGATCCTCGACCTGCTGCGCCAGCTCCGCGATCAGGACGGCACCGCGATCGCGCTCATCACGCACAACATGGGCGTGGTGGCCGACCTCGCCGACCGCGTCGCGGTGATGTTCAACGGCGAGATCGTCGAGACCGCGACCGCGCGGGACCTGTTCGCCGCGCCGCAGCACGAGTACACCAAGAAGCTCCTGGCCGCCGTACCGCGCCTGGAGATCGTCGACCGGCAGCTCCCCGAAGCCGCAGCGCCCGCGGAGCCGGTCGTCGAGGCGAAGGATCTCGTCATCGAGTACGGCGGGCGGTTCGGCCGGGCGCCGTTCCGCGCCGTCGACCGCGTGAGCTTCTCGATCGCGCCGGGCGAGGTGCTCGGGCTCGTGGGCGAGAGCGGCTCGGGCAAGACGACGATCGGCCGCGCCATCGCGGGCCTGACGCCGGTGGCCGGCGGCTCGCTGCGCGTGCTCGGCACCGAGATGCTCGGCGTCAAGGAGCGCGAGTTCCGCCGCCGCCGCAGCGAGCTCGGCTTCGTGTTCCAGGACCCCGCGACGAGCTTCAACCCCCTCCTCACCATCTCCCGCAACGTCGCCGAACCGCTCATCGTGCACGGCGCCGCGAAGGGCGCCGCCGAAGTGCAGGCGAAGGTCGACGAGCTGCTCGAGGCCGTGCAGCTGCCGAAGTCGTACGGCGAGCGGTACCCGCACGAGCTGTCGGGCGGCCAGCGCCAGCGCGCCTCGCTCGCCCGTGCCCTCGCCCTCAACCCGAAACTGCTGATCGCCGACGAGCCGACGAGCGCGCTCGACGTGTCGGTGCAGGCGCGTGTGCTCGAGCTGTTCGGCGAGCTCCAGAGCCAGTTCGGGTTCGCGACGCTGTTCATCACGCACGACCTCGCGGTCGTCGACCTGCTCGCGCACAAGGTCGTGGTGCTGCACCGCGGCACGATCGCCGAAGCCGGCCCGACGGCGCGCGTGCTCGGCGACCCGCAGGACGCGTACACGCGGCGCCTGATCGCCTCGCTGCCGGTCCCCGACCCCGAGGAGCAGGCCGCGCGCCGCGCCGTCTGGCAGGCGACCCGCGACGAGTGACCGGGCCGCGCCGGCCACGCCCCGCGCCAGCCCCCGCACCGGCCCCCACGCCGTCCACATCATGCGTTCTCGCCGAGACCACCCGTTCCGCACGTGAACGACGTGTCGTCTCGGCGAGATCACGTGATGTGGACGCGGGCACGTCGATAGCATGCGCAGAGCGGGTGGATGCTGCGACCCCGGGCCCGCGGGCGGAGGTGCGATGAGCGGCGAGCTGATCCTGGTCCTCGTGCTGCTGGCGATCACGATCGCGCTGTTCGCGATCGGCCGGCCCCGGATGGACGCGGTCGCGGTGCTCGTCATCGTCGCCCTGCCGCTCACCGGCGTGCTGACGGTGCCCGAGACGCTCGCGGGCTTCGCCGACCCGAACGTGATCCTCATCGCCGCACTGTTCGTGGTGGGCGAGGGTCTCTCGCGCACGGGGGTGACCTATCGCCTGGGCGACTGGCTCTCGGCGCACGCGGGGAGGAACACCCCTCGGCTCATCGTGCTGCTGATGCTGTCGGTCGCCGCTCTCGGCGCGGTGATGAGCTCCACCGGCGTGGTGGCCATCTTCATCCCGGTGGTGCTGAGCATCGCGGCGCGGACCGGCCTGTCGCCCCGGCAGCTCATGATGCCGCTCAGCATGGCCGGCCTCATGAGCGGCATGCTCACGCTCATCGCCACCGCACCCAACCTCGTCGTCGACGCGGAGCTGCGCCGCGTGGGCCTCGACGGCTTCGGCTTCTTCAGCGTCACCCCGTTCGGTCTCGTGATCCTGGCGCTCGGCATCGGCTACATCCTCCTGGCGCGCCGGTTCCTCGGCGACGAGCGCGGGGCGTCCGGGCGCGAGCGCCGCACGTTCCGCAGCCTCATCGCCGACTACGGGGTCGACAGCCGCACCGGGCGTTATCGCGTCGGCGCCGCGTCATCGCTGATCGGCCGCACCCTCGCCGCGGCGGATCTCGCACCTTCGCTGAGCTCGGTCCTCGGCCTCGAGCGCACCCGCTTCCTGCGCGGGACCACGCTCACCACCGCCGGCGAGACCGTCGTGCAGCGCGGCGACACCCTCGTCCTCGACATCTCGCCGTCGCCGGCCGAGCGCCGGCGTCTCGACCTCGAGCGGCTCGACATCGTGGGCGACTTCTTCGACTCCTACGCGCGGCAGGTCGGCATGGCGGAAGTGATCGTCACTCCCGACTCGCGGGCCATGGGTCGCAGCATCCGCGAACTGCGCTTTCGGACCGAGTACGAGGTGACGGTGCTCGGTGTGCGGCACGCGGGGCACGCGGCCGGCGAGGACTTCAGCGACCGGCGCCTCCGCGCGGGCGACACGCTCCTGGTCACGGGCGGCTGGAGCGAGATCCACCGCTTCCGCGAGGAGGCCCGGGACTTCGCGCCGATGGACCTCCCCACCGAGGGCGACGAGGTCGCGCCGGCCGCCGACCGTGCGCCGTTCGCGCTCGTGAGCGTCGCCGTGATGATCGTGCTGATGGTGACCGGCATCGTCCCGAACGTCATCGCGGCGCTGATCGCCGCGCTCATGATGGGCCTCTTCCGCGCGATCGACATGCCGTCGGCGTACCGTTCGATCCACTGGCCGACCCTGCTCCTGATCGCGGGCATGCTGCCGTTCGCGCAGGCCCTCGAGGTGACGGGCGGCATCGACCTCGCCGCGGACGCCCTGCTGAACGCGTTCGGCGGCGCGGGCCCCGCGCTGATCCTCGCGGCCCTCTTCGTGACGACCGCCGTCATCGGGCTGTTCGTGTCCAACACCGCGACCGCGGTGCTCATGGCCCCCATCGCCATCACAGCGGCGGACCACCTCGGGGCGTCGCCGTATCCGTTCGCGATGATCGTGATGCTCGCGGCATCCTCCGCGTTCATGACGCCGGTGTCGTCGCCCGTGAACACGCTGGTCGTCGAGCCCGGACGCTACCGCTTCGGCGATTTCCTGCGGCTGGGTGTGCCGTTCACCGTGCTCGTGCTCATCGTGAGCGTCGTGATGGTGCCGCTGCTCCTGCCGCTGTAGCAGCGACAGGAGCAGCGGCTATCGCGTTCAGGCGCTGTCGCGGATGTCGCGCGCGAACCCCTCGGCGTGGGCGCGCAGCGCCTCGATCCGCCGGAGCCTGGCCGCGGCGACGTCGAAGCCGAGGTACGCCGGCGGCATCGGACGCCGGGCGTTGACCGAGCACTCGAACTTCTCGCACAAGAGCGTGCCGACGGTGTCGCCGTTGCGGCCGGCCTTGCCCGCTCGCTTCGCGCCGAAGAGCACGACGTCGTTGGGCAGGGTGACGTCCTCGCACCAGGAGCACTGCGGGCGGGTGCGCGTGCGCTGTTCGGCCTGCCGCAGCAGGATGCCGACGGGCTCACCGTCGACCGGCACCACGATGAACCCGGCGAGCGGCTGCTTCGGGTCGCGCCAGCCGAAGTAATCCAGGCCGTCCCAGCCCACGTGGGCGAGGTCGGGAACGACCAGGGCGTTGCGCTCGCGCAGCGAGGCGTTGATGAAGGACGCGCGGATGTCCTTCTCGGTGAAAGCGTGCATGATTCCCCTCTTTCATAGGGCAGAGTTCACGAAGGGTCGCCAAGAGAGACGACGAAGGATGCCGCGGACCGGCCGGTCCACGGAGAGTCGGGCGGCGTCGCAGCCGGCCTCAGGCCGGGCGGCGCGCGCGGCTACCTCCGCTCGGCGCGTGGAGCGCCGAGTACCCCCTCACGCCCGCCGGGCGTCGTGAACGTCGAATGCACGCCCGACAGCATACGCTCGTCGGCCTGCACGTCGGCTCCGCGCTCAGCGCAGGAAGGCGGGCCCGATCTGGGTGAAGATCCAGAACAGCACCATCACGCCGCCCACGATGATCGGTACCCACGGCACGCCGCGCTGCAGGCGGCGACCCTCCGGGGCGACGCCGGGCGGCGGGCGCAGCGCGTCGAGCGGCGGAGTGAAGGGAACGGATGCTGCGCCCCCTGCGCCCGCGCCGACAGCGGCCGTCGCGGAGCCGAGGGGGGCAGCATCCGTCATCGCAGCCGCTGCCGCGGCCAGCCGCTCGTCGCGCCACCGCGCCCACTGCGCGAACTTGTCGAGCAGGGCGCCGACGACCGAGAACAGCCACGCCCACGTCGCGGGATCGAGGGTTGAGAAGTCGCGCTTGGCGTAGAGGAACAGCCAGTCGTCGACGATCTCGACGTCGAGCGCGGCGGCGTTGTCGATGAAGCGCGCCATGATGTCGGGCGTGAAGAGGTACAGCGCGTCACGCTCGTAGTCGGCGGGGCAGTACAGCGAGAAGTACTCGTCGAAGTCGCCCTCGAGGCTGAGTCGCTGATCCTTGTCGAAGGTGAGCGGCAGATTCGAGCCGAACAGGCCGTTGTTGCTCGTCGCGTCGAGCACGATGTGCGGCAGGGGCGTGTCGAGCTTCACCGCGACGTAGCCCCAGTGATGCGTCTGCTGATTCTTGCCCGAGCCGGTCGTGTACCGGTAGTTCGCGAACTCCACGAAGCGGGGACGATCGCCGCGCACGAGGTCGCTCGAATGGCGGCTGTTGCCGAGCGAGAAGATCATCCCCGGAAGCGCGGGGGCGTCGAGCCGCGGCTCGTACCGCATCGCGTTCGCGCGCGCGAAGCGGTCGAGGCGGTACATGCGGTCGCTGGCGGTGCGCATGCCGCGCACGAAGAGCGTGATCCCCACCGCGGCGATGATGCCGATCACGACGAGCGGCAGCAACCCGAAGCCGATCGCCAGGCCGCCCCCGCCCGAGGTCGCCGCGCTCACGGCACTGGTGGCCAGCGTGATCGCGACGGAGCCGAACAGCACGACCACGACGAACGCGATGACGACGATGACGAGCACCCCGAACACGGGAGAGCCCGGGATGCGCCCGGTGCGCCGCAGCTCCTGCGCGAAGGCGCGCGCGGCGCCCGGCGGGACGGGCTCGACCAGCGGGCGCGCGTCGAACGGATACGACGGTGCCGGTGTCGGTTCGCTCACCCGTCCACGCTACCCTCGCCCCTAGGACGGGCCGCGCGAGAGCGCACTCGACGAGTTCTGCGCAAGGAGGCGCCGTGACCGATGACCGCCGTGACCCCGACGACCTCGCCGCGCTGCGTGAGGCATCCGACATCCTCGGCATCGACGGCCTGCTGAGCGCCGACGAGCGCGCGACGCGCGACCGGGTGCGGGCCTTCGTCGACGCCGAGCTGCGTCCGCACATCGCGGACTGGTTCGACCGCGGCCACTTCCCCGTCGAGCTCGCTCCCGCGCTCGGGACCCTCGGCGTGCTGGGCATGGAGCTGGACGGATACGGATGCCGCGGCCGCAGCGCCGTCGAATACGGCCTGGCTGCGCTCGAACTCGAGGCCGGCGACTCGGGCATCCGCACCTTCGTGTCGGTGCAGGGTTCGCTCGCGATGGGATCGATCCATCGGTGGGGCAGCGAGGAGCAGAAGCAGGACTGGCTTCCCCGGATGGCGGCGGGCGAGGTGATCGGCTCGTTCGGGCTCACCGAGCCGGGTGCCGGGTCGGACCCGTCGAGCATGACGACGTTCGCCCGTCGCGACGGCGGCGACTGGGTGATCACGGGCGCGAAGCGCTGGATCGGGCTCGCCTCGGTCGCGCAGCTCGCGGTGGTGTGGGCACAGACCGACGACGGCGTGCGCGGGTTCCTCGTTCCCACAGGCACCGCGGGCTTCGAGGTCACTGTGCTCGAGCCGAAGGGCTCGATGCGGGCATCGGTGCAGACCGCCCTGCGCTTCGACGACGTGCGGGTGCCGGCATCCGCTCTCCTTCCCGGCGCGCGAGGGCTGCGCGGCCCGTTCTCGGCCCTCAACGACGCGCGGTACGGGATCGTGTGGGGCGCGCTCGGCGCCGGGCGCGACAGCTACGAGGCGGCGCTGCGCCACGCCCTGCGGCGCGAGCAGTTCGGCAAGCCGATCGCGGGGTTCCAGCTCACGCAGCGCAAGCTCGTCGACATGGTCGTCGAGCTGCAGAAGGGCGCGCTGCTCGCGCTGCAGATCGGACGCGCGAAGGATGCCGGCACCCTGACGCCCACCCAGATCTCCCTCGGAAAGCTCAACAACGTGCGCGAGGCGATCGAGATCGCGCGCGAGGCCCGCACGATCCTGGGTGGCGACGGCGTGCTGCTCGAGAACTCGCCGATCCGCCATGCCGCGAACCTCGAGTCGGTGCGCACCTACGAGGGCACCGACGAGGTGCACACCCTCATCCTCGGCCAGCACCTCACCGGGCTCGGCGCCTTCCGATGACACCGGCCACGCCCGACCCCGCCCCGGATCCCGCACCCGGCCCGCTCGCGGGCCTGGTCGTCGCGGACTTCTCGCGCGTGCTCGCAGGGCCGTACTGCACGATGCTGCTCGCCGACCTCGGTGCCACCGTCGTCAAGGTCGAAGGCCCCGCCGGCGACGAGACGCGGCACTGGATGCCGCCCGCACACGACGGCGAGTCCACCTACTATCTGTCGATCAACCGCGGCAAGCGCGCCATCACGCTCGACTTCGACGATCCCGGCGATCTCGCGCTCGCCACCGCGCTCGCCCATCGCGCCGACGTCCTGATCGCGAACTTCAAGCCCGGCGGGCTCGACCGCTTCGCACTCGACTACGACAGCGTGCACGCCGCGAACCCGCGTGCCGTGTACGTCTCGATCACCGGCTTCGGCCCCGGCTCGGCCCTCCCCGGCTACGACGTGCTCGCCCAGGCGCTGTCGGGTCTCATGAGCGTGACGGGCGCGCCCGACGGCGAGCCGACGAAGGCCGGCGTCGCGATCCTCGATGTCGTGACGGGCCTCCACGCCGGTGTCGGCGCGCTCGCGGCGCTCCGGCACCGCGACGCGACCGGCGAGGGCCAGCACGTCGAGGTGAACCTGCTGTCGTCGGCCCTGTCGGCGCTCGTCAACCAGTCGGGCGCATACGCCATCGCCGGCGTGGTGCCCGAGCGCCTGGGCAACGACCACCCGAGCGTGTACCCGTACGGCCCCTTCCCCACCGCCGACGGCGAGCTCGTGCTCGCGGTCGGCAACGACGCCCAGTTCCGGCGGCTGTGCGGGGTGCTGCAGATCCCGGATGCTGCCACCGACCCCCGCTTCCAGCGAAACGCCGATCGCAGCGCGGGTCGCGAGGCCCTCCGCCCTCAGCTCGAGCGGGCGCTGAAGGCGCGTCCGGCGACGGAGTGGGAGCCGCTGCTCACGGCGGCCGGGGTCCCCTGCGCCCCGATCCTCGCGATGGACGCCGCCTTCGCACGCGCCCGCACGCTCGGCCTCGACCCCGTCGCCCACGCCGGCGGCGCGCAGGTGCCGGGGGTGCGGCATCCCATCTCGCTCTCGGCCACCCCGCCCTCGTACCCGCTCGCGCCCCCTTCGCCCGACGCCGATCGGGAGTGGGTCCGCCGGCTGATCACGCAGCGGGATGAGTGACCGGTGATCCGGGTCGATTAGCCGGATCGCGGCCCTGCCGGTACCATAGGAGGGTTGTCTGTGTGAGCGCGCGCCTGCGCGCCGGCGGACGACGTGCAACACACCCTCCTGCTGTCGGGAAATGCCCGGCAGCCGTTCTAGTCCGAAGGAGGTGGGTTAGTGACGCACCAGTACGAACTCATGGTCATCCTGAACCCCGAGATCGACGAGCGCCAGGTCGGCGTCAACCTCGACAAGTTCCTGAAGGTCATCACGACCGACGGCGGCACCATCGAGAACATCGACATCTGGGGCAAGCGCCGTCTTGCCTACGAGATCCAGAAGAAGACCGAGGGCATCTACGCCGTCGTCAACTTCACCGCCACGGCTGAGACCACGCAGGAGCTCGACCGCCAGCTCAACCTGAGCGAGCAGATCATGCGTACCAAGGTCCTCCGCGCCGAGGAAGCGATCGCCATGATCGCCTCCGAGAAGGCCCGTGCCGACGAGCGCGCCGCCCGCAAGGCCGCCGCGCCCGCGAAGGCTGCGAAGGCGTAAGGCTGATGGCCGGCGAGACGATCATCACCGTCGTGGGTAACCTCACGGCTGATCCCGAACTGCGTTACACGCAGAACGGCCTGCCCGTCGCGAACTTCACGATCGCGTCGACGCCTCGCAACTTCGACCGTCAGGCGAACGAGTGGAAGGACGGCGAAGCGCTGTTCCTCCGCGCGAGCGTGTGGCGTGAGTTCGCCGAGCACGTGGCGGGCTCGCTGACCAAGGGCATGCGGGTCATCGCGACCGGCCGCCTCAAGCAGCGCAGCTACCAGGACCGCGAGGGCAACAACCGCACCGCGATCGAGCTCGAGGTCGATGAGATCGGCCCGTCGCTGCGCTATGCGACCGCTCAGGTCACCCGCGCCGCGGGCGGCTCCGGCGGCGGTGGCGGCAACTTCGGCGGCGGCGGTCAGTCGCGTCCGCAGGTCGCCGACGAGCCGTGGTCGACCCCCGGTTCGCAGAACGCCGGCGGTGCCGGCGGCGGCGACGCGTGGGCTGCCCCTGGCGCCTACGGCGACGACACCCCGTTCTGATCGGTCAGATCTCACAACAGGTTCCGGATGCCTCGTGACGAGGCATCCGATCAAGAAAACGTAAAGGAAACACCATGGCTGGAAAGGCAACCGGCGACCGCCGGAAGCCGCGGAAGGGCGCGAAGAACGCGGCCCCCGCGAAGGCGATCCGTGTCGGCGTCATCGACTACAAGGACGTCGCCACCCTCCGCAAGTTCATCTCGGAGCGCGGGAAGATCCGCGCCCGTCGTATCACCGGTGTCTCGGTGCAGGAGCAGCGTCTGATCGCCAAGGCGATCAAGAACGCGCGCGAAATGGCGCTCCTGCCTTACGCCGGCGCTGGCCGCTAA
>JAVBUG010000370.1:0-6112 GCA_031555515.1 Microbacterium sp.
AGTGGGGCGGTGCCGAGGTGCGCACCGAGGCAACCGGCTATGGTGCGGTGTTCTTCGTCGAGGAGATGCTGGGCGTCCACGGCGAGACGCTCCACGGCAAGCGCGTCGGCGTCTCGGGATCGGGAAACGTCGCCATCTACGCCATCGACAAGGCCCGCCAGCTCGGCGCGACGGCGGTCACGGCCTCCGACTCGTCCGGCTACGTCGTCGACGACGCCGGCATCGACGTCGACCTCCTCCGCCAGATCAAGGAGGTCGAGCGCGCCCGCATCTCGGAGTACGCCGCGCGCCGGCCCGGCGCCCGCTACGTCGAGGGCGCGCGCCCGTGGGAGGTGCCCGTCGACGTCGCGATCCCCTCGGCCACGCAGAACGAGCTCGACGCCGACGACGCCCGTGCGCTCATCGCGAACGGCGTGCGTGCCGTCGCCGAAGGCGCGAACATGCCCACGACGCCCTCGGCGATCGACGCGTTCCGCGACGCGGGCGTGCTGTTCGGCCCGGGCAAGGCGGCAAACGCCGGCGGCGTCGCCACCTCGGCGCTCGAGATGAGCCAGAACGCCGCGCGCCAGCGCTGGAGCTTCGACGACAGCGAGGCGAAGCTCCGCGCGATCATGGCCGACGTGCACGACGCCGCGTTCCAGGCCGCCGAGCGCTACGGCCGACCCGGCGACTACGTCGTCGGCGCCAACTCCGCGGGCTTCGAGCGCGTCGCGCACGCGATGCTCGCGCCGGGCGTCATCTGAACGACCTCACGATCCGCTGACGGGCCGGGGCACTCTTTCGAGACCCCGGCCCGCTCGCATCCGGCGTCGCGTCTCTCAGGTTGGCCGGTGTGGTCGCACTCGGGGCGCGAAGCGACCACGGGGGCCGACCACGCACAGGCGGCGCGTGGTGGCGCGAGCCACGGTCGGCCCGAGCGGTCGCCACCGGAGCGGAGAGCGACAGCTCGGGCCGAACCGACGTCAGGCCTTCGGCGCAGCCTCGGCTGCGGCCTCCGCCTTCTTCTCGGGCCACAGCTGATCGATGAGCTGCGCCACCCACGCGATGAGCTCGTCGTCGCCCAGCGGCTCGCCGCCCGCCGACGGAAGCGGCACGACCATCGCGTCTCCCCCGGCGACGAGCTTCGCCTTGGGGTGCAGGCGCTGCAGGCGCACGCGCATCGAGTCGGGCAGGTTCGCGGGGGCGAGCCGCAGGTTGGGGCCCATCGCGACCACGTCCGCGAGGCCGGCCTGACCCGCACGGCGTCGCAGGCGGGCGACCGCGAGCAGCCCCTCGACCTCTGACGGCGGCTCGCCGTAGCGGTCCGTGAGCTCTTCGATCACGAGGTCGATCGCGCCGGGCTGCGCGGTGACGGATGCCGCGGCCGAGAGCTTCTGGTACGCCTCGAGTCGCAGCCGCTCGCTGTCGATGTACGACTCGGGGATGCGGGCCTGCACGGGCAGCTCGAGGCGGAGTTCGGTCGGCCCCTCGGTCTCCTCGCCGCGGAAGGTCGCGACGGCCTCGCCGATCATGCGGAGGTAGAGGTCGAAGCCGACGCCCGCGATGTGGCCGGCCTGCTCGGCGCCCAGTAGGTTTCCGGCGCCGCGGATCTCGAGGTCCTTGAGCGCCACCTGCATGCCCGAGCCGAGGTCATTGTTGACCGCGATCGTCTCGAGACGGTCGGCCGCGGTCTCGCTGAGCGGCTTCAGGTCGTCGTAGAGGAAGTAGGCGTAGGCGCGCTCGCGCGCGCGGCCGACGCGGCCTCGCAGCTGATGCAGCTGGCTGAGACCGTACTTGTCGGCGCGGTCGATGATGATCGTGTTCGCGTTCGAGATGTCCAGGCCGGTCTCGATGATCGTCGTCGAGACGAGCACGTCGGCCTTGCGCTCCCAGAAGTCGTCGACGACCTGCTCGAGCTGGTGCTCGCCCATCTGGCCGTGGGCGACCGCGATGCGCGCTTCCGGGACGAGTTCGGCGAGCTCGGAGGCGACGCGCTGGATCGACTGCACACGGTTGTGCACGTAGAAGATCTGCCCCTCGCGCATCAGTTCGCGCCGAATGGCCGCCGCGATCTGCTTGTCGTTACGTGCACCGACGTACGACAGGATCGGATGCCGGTCCTCCGGGGGCGTCTGCAGCGTCGACATCTCGCGGATGCCGGTGACCGCCATCTCGAGCGTGCGCGGGATGGGCGTCGCGCTCATCGCGAGGATGTCGACGTTGGTCTTGAGCTTCTTGAGCTGGTCCTTGTGCTCGACGCCGAAGCGCTGCTCCTCGTCGATGATCATGAGGCCGAGGTCTTTGAACAGCACCTTCTCGGTGAGGATGCGGTGCGTGCCGATGACCATGTCGACGGTGCCGTCGGCGAGGCCCGCGATCGTGTCGCGCGCCTGCTTGTCGGTCTGGAAGCGCGAGAGCGGCCGCACCTTCACCGGGAAGCCGGCGAAGCGCTCGGTGAAGGTCTCGAGGTGCTGCTTGACGAGCAGCGTCGTCGGCACGAGCATCGCGACCTGCTTGCCGTCCTGGATCGCCTTGAACGCCGCGCGGACCGCCACCTCGGTCTTGCCGAAGCCGACGTCGCCCGACAGCAGCCGATCCATCGGGATCGGCTTTTCCATGTCGGCCTTGATCTCGTCGATCGTCTGCAGCTGGTCGGGCGTCTCGGCGAACGGGAACGCCTCCTCCAGCTCGCGCTGCCAAGGGGTGTCGGGTCCGAACGCGTGACCCTTGGCCGCCATGCGCGCCGAGTAGAGCTTGACGAGTTCGACCGCGATGTCGCGCACCGCGCGGCGCGCCTTGCTCTTGGCCTGCGCCCAGTCGCTGCCGCCCATCTTCGACAGGCTCGGCGCCTCGCCGCCGACGTACCGCGACAGCAGGTCGAGCTGGTCGGTGGGCACGTAGAGCTTGTCGCCCGGGTAGCCGCGCTTGGACGGGGCGTATTCGAGCACGAGGTACTCGCGCATGCTCTTCACCGCGTTGCGACCGCCGCTGGACACTTCGCGCTGCTGCAGTTCGACGAACTTGCCGATGCCGTGCGTCGCGTGCACGACGTAGTCGCCTGCGACGAGCTTGAGCGGGTCGACCACCGCCTTGCGGCGCGAGGCGAGCTTCTTGACGACACGCGTGTCGCCGCCGATCGTGCGGCCGTAGAACTCGGACTCGGTGAGCACCGCGAGCTTGGCATCCGGCGCCTCGAAGCCGCGCTCGAGCACGCTCACCACCACGTGCGCGACGCCCGGCTCGGGGGCGCGCAACACCTCGTCGACCTTGCGCGCCGCGATGCCGCGCTCGGCGAGCACATCGCGCGCCCGCTCCACGAGTCCGGCTCCGGATGCTGCGATCACCACGCGCCAGCCGTCAGCCAGCAGTGCGCCCACATGATCGGTGGCGCCTTCGACGTTGCCCTGGAACGAGGGCACGGCCGACCCGGGAACCCGGATCGCGGCGGCGGCCTCGAGCGCGACGTCGATGTCGTCGTCGAGAAGGCCCTCGGCGGCGGCATCCGCCTGCCCGGAATCGAACGCACTGAGCGTCCACCAGACACCGCTGCGGTCGCGTGCCGCAGCCTTGAGCTCGGGCAGCGTCAGGAAGTCCCCGGCGCCGAGGTCGATCGGCGTGCTCGCGCCGGCGGTCGCGGCGCTCCACGCGGCGTCGAGGAACTCGCGGTTGGTCTCGCCGAGGGTGATCGCCCGCGTGACCGCACGCTCGGGATCGACCAGAGCGACGGCCGAGCCTTCGGGCAGGTAGTCGACGATCGTGACGAGGCCGTCGACGACGGCCGGCAGCAGCGACTCCATGCCCTCGACCGGGATGCCCTCCGACATCTTCTCGAGCATGCCCGCGAGGCCGGGGAATTCGTCCTTGAGCTGGCGGGCGCGGCCACGCACGGCCCCGGTCAGCAGCAGCTCGCGGCTGGGAAGCAGCGTGACCTCGCGCACCTCGCCGGGCAGCGACCGCTGGTCGGCGACCGAGAACGCGCGCATCTCGTCGACCTCGTCGCCGAAGAACTCGACACGATATGGATGCGGCGCCGTCGGCGGGAAGACGTCGAGGATGCCCCCGCGCACCGCGAACTCGCCACGCCGCGACACCATGTCGACACGGTGGTAGGCCAGCTCGACGAGGCGCGTCGACACGTCGCCGAGGTCGTGACCGCGCCCGCCGACGACGAGCTCGATCGGGTCGACCTCGGTGAGACCGGCGGCCAGTGGCTGGATGGCGCCACGCACCGACGCCGTGATGACCAGCGGCGTCGCGGCATCCCACCGGGCGATGCGCGTGAGGATGTCGAGGCGCGCGCCGACGGTCTCGGCGCTCGGGCTCAGCCGCTCGTGCGGCAGCGTCTCCCACGCGGGGAAATGCAGCACCTCGGCGCCCGGCAGCAGCGCGCCCAGCGCGGGACCGAGCGACTCGGCCCGGCGCCCGGTCGGTGCGACGAGCAGCACGACGGGCGGCTTGCCGGCGGCGCGACGGCGCTCGAGCAGAGCGGCGAGGAGCGGGGCGTCGAGTCCTTCGACGAGCGAGAAGTCGGCATCTACGGATGCTGCGGCCAGCGCGTCCCGGAAAGGCTCAGCCTGTTCGAGGGCGCGCACGATCCCGGGAACTGTCACCGGATGAGTCTACGACCCGCCGCGGACACGGGGCTCCGCCGCAGTCCGGCCCCACTCCTAGGATGAGGCTGTGAGCCAGCCCGACGCGCATCAGAACCCGCCTGCTCAGCCCGCGGTCTGGGCGCCGCCCGGAGCGGCGCCGTTCGGGCCACCGACGAGCGAAGCCCCCGCCCCCGGGTATCCGGGTGCCGCGGCGGCGACCCCGCAGGGATGGGCTGCTCCCCCGGCAGGCGCGTACGCGCCGCCGCCCGGGTACGCGCCACCGGCGGGCTATCCGGTGGCGCCCGCGGCAGCATCCGCCGTCGCACACGGTGCGTCCGCTCCCGCGAAGCGCAGCAGCGCACTCGGGTTCGTCGCCCTCGCGCTCGCACTCGCCGCCACGATCGGCGCGAGCCTGTTCGCCGCGATCGCGAGCTTCAACATCGGGCTCGGCGCCGGCCGTGAGATCTCGTCACGGCCCTTCACCGGCGACTTCGACTGGGGCGTCCTGGCGCCCGTGCGCGACTGGGTGCTGATGGGCGAGGTCTCGTTCTGGGTCGGCACCGCGATCGGCGTGTGGGCTCTCGTGCAGGGCATCATCGCGATCGTCAAGGGCCGCGGCCGCGGCGCCGGCATCGCGGCCGTCGTCATCGCCGCCCTCGGCCCCATCGCCTTCGGCGCCGTGGTGCAGGGCTTCCTCACGGCGGGTCTCGCCGCCGGGACCGGCATCGGCGGCTGACCCGGCGCAGCCCCGGGCTGCAGCATCCGTCCCTGTGGTTCCCCGCCGTCCTCAGACGCGGGGGGCGTGGTGCTTCTGCTGCGTGGCGAGCAGGCCTTCCGCGACGAGCTGCTCGACCGCGTCGGCGGCGTCGCCGACGAGGATCGGGAGGTTCTTGCGCTCGGCCGCGCCGAAGGGGTCGAGCACCCAGTCGGCGGCGTCCTGGCGTCCGGGAGGGCGCCCGATGCCGACACGCACGCGCGGGAACTCCGGGGTGTCGAGAGCCTTCGCGACGTCGCGCACGCCGTTGTGGCCCCCGTGCCCGCCGCCGATCTTGAGCTTGATCGTGTCGAACGGGATGTCGAGCTCGTCGTGCACGACCACCACGTGGTCGGTATCGATGCCGTAGAACTTCGCGAGCCCGGCGACCGGCCCGCCCGAGACGTTCATGAATGTGTTGGGCTTGGCGAGGATCAGCTTCGGCCCACCGGGGCGCAGCCACGTCTCGACGACGCGGGCGTTCGCCTTGTGCGCCTTGAACGACTCATTGCGGCGGCCGGCGAGCTCGTCGACCACGAGCTGCCCCACGTTGTGCCGCGTGAGCTCGTAGCGCGGGCCGGGGTTGCCGAGTCCCACGATCAGCCACGTGTCTGCCATGTCATCCATCCTGCCCGAGCCCGCGCCGCATCAGCCGCGCGGACCACCCCTCGTGAAACGCAGCGAGGGGGCGCGGCATCCGCACCCCCTCGCCGGAAAGCGATCCGATCGCTCGGCGTCCGATTACTCGGCGGCAGCCTCCGCGGCCTCCGAAGCCTCCGACTGCTCG
>JAVBUG010000307.1:0-6528 GCA_031555515.1 Microbacterium sp.
GAGCCGCCGGCCGCCCAGCCGCCGGCGACCGAGCCGCCCGCCACCGAGCCGCCGGCGCCCGACGCGCCCAAGCCGTAACACCGCTCGACAGCCCCTCGCCGCACGGCGGGGGGCTGTCGCGTTCGCGTGCGGGCGGCAGCATCCGCTTCCGGGGATAGCGTGGAGGCATGACCTCGACTGTTCCGCTGCGCCGGGTCGGCGCGTCCGGCCTCCTCGTCTCGGCCGTCGGCCTCGGCTGCAACAACTTCGGCCGCCCCGGCACCCGCACGGAGACGCTCGAGGGCACGCGGGAGGTGCTCGACGCCGCGATCGACGCCGGGGTGACGTTCCTCGACACCGCGGACATGTACGGCGGTGAGCCCGGCCAATCCGAAACCCTCATGGGGGAGGCGCTGAAGGGCCGTCGCGACCAGGTCACGCTCGCGACCACGTTCGGGCATCCCGGTCGCGACATGGGCTACCCGCCGTCGGGTGCGAAGGGCTCGCGGTCGTACGTCCGGCGTGCGGTCGAGGCATCCCTCACTCGCCTGCAGACCGAGTGGATCGACCTCTACCAGCTGCACGTGCCCGACAACGACACGCCGATGGAGGAGACGCTCGACGCGCTCGGCGACCTCGTCCGCGAGGGCAAGGTGCGTTACATCGGGCACACGAACTTCTCGGGCTGGCAGGTGGCGGAGGGCCATTTCACCGCGCTCATGCGCCACGGCGTGCCGTTCGTCTCCGGGCAGAACGAGTACAGCCTGCTCGCGCGCGGAGCCGAGCGGAACGTGCTGCGGGCCGTCGAGCGCTACGGTCTCGGCTTCTTCCCGTACTTCCCGCTCCACAACGGGCTGCTGACCGGCAAGTTCACGCGGGATGCCGCGCCCGCCGACACGCGCATCATCCGGCAGCGTCGCCACATCTACGACGATGCGCCGTGGGAGGCGCTCGAGGGGTATCAGGCGTTCTGCGACGAGCGGGGCATCACGATGCTCGAGGCGACTTTCGGGTGGCTGCTGTCGCGCCCGGCGCTGTCGAGCGTGATCGCCGGCGCGACCACTCCTGAGCAGGTCCGGGCCAACGCCGCGGCGGCCTCGGCATGGACGCCGACGGCCGCGGACGTCGCGGCGATCGACGCGCTGTTCCCGCCGCCGGAGACCGCCGCCTGACGACGCGACGCACCGCGCGGGTGAGTTCGCCGACGGCGTAGGCGCCGGACTGTCGGCGGCGCGCACGCAGGCGTAGCGTCGCTATCCGTGCGCGGTCCGTGTGAGCGGACGACTCCGCGCGCCGGAAAGGACCGTCGTGCTCGGCAAGCTCCTGGTGCGGTATCTGAGTCCCGCGTGGCCGCTCATCGTGGCGGTGGTCGTCTTCCAGCTGGCGCAGTCGATCGCGTCGCTGTGGCTGCCGACCCTGAACGCCGACATCATCGACAACGGCGTCGTCACGGGCGACATCCCGTACATCTGGTCGACCGGCGGCGTGATGCTGATCGTGAGCCTCGTGCAGGTGGTGTGCGCGATCGTCGCGGTGTACTTCGGGTCGCGCCTCGCGATGGCCATGGGCCGGGACCTCCGCGGCGACCTGTTCCATCGCGTTGTCGCGTTCTCGCAGCGGGAGGTCGGTCAGTTCGGCGCCCCGTCGCTCATCACGCGCAACACCAACGACGTGCAGCAGGTGCAGATGCTGGTGCAGGTGTCGGCGACGCTCATGATCTCGGCGCCGATGCTCGCGATCGGCGGCGTCATCATGGCCATCAGCCAGGACGTCGGCCTGTCGTGGCTGATGGCGGTGGCGATCCCGGTGCTGCTCATCATCGTCGGGCTCATCGTGTGGCGCATGGTGCCGGCGTTCACCCAGATGCAGAAGCGCATCGACCGCGTCAACCAGATCATGCGCGAGCAGCTGAGCGGCATCCGCGTCGTGCGGGCGTTCGTGCGCGAGCGCGAGGAGCGGGCACGCTTCGAGTCGGCGAGCGACGACGTGAAGGCGACCGGCCTGCGCGCCGGCAACCTCATGGCGCTGATGTTCCCCGCGGTGATGCTCGTCATGAACGTCTCGAGCGTCGCGGTCATCTGGTTCGGCGCCTTCCAGGTGCAGAACAACGGCGTGCAGATCGGCACGCTGTTCGCCTTCCTCAACTACCTCATGCAGATCCTCATGGGCGTCATGATGGCGACCTTCATGTTCGTGATGATCCCGCGCGCCGCGGTGTGCGCGAACCGCATCGGCGAGGTGCTCGAGACCGCGCCGTCGGTGTCGGCGCCCGAGGCCGCAGCATCCGCTCCCGCTCCTTACGGCCGGATCGAGTTCGACCATGTCGACTTCGCGTACCCCGGCGCCGAGGAGGCCGTGCTGCACGACGTGACTTTCACGGTCGAGCCCGGCACGACGACGGCGGTCATCGGGTCGACGGGCTCCGGCAAGACCACGCTCGTCAGCCTCGTTCCCCGCCTGTTCGACGTGACCGCGGGCAGCGTCCGCGTCGACGGCGTCGACGTGCGCGACTACGACCCCGATGAGCTCTGGACGCGCGTCGGACTCGTCCCGCAGCGCGCTTTCCTCTTCTCGGGCACGATCGCGTCCAACCTCCGCTACGGCGACCACGAGGCGACCGACGAGCAGCTGTGGACCGCGCTCGAGCTCGCGCAGGCGGCCGACTTCGTCCGCGCGATGCCCGAGGGGCTCGAGGCGTCGATCGCCCAGGGCGGCACGAACGTGTCGGGCGGGCAGCGTCAGCGCCTCGCGATCGCCCGGGCGCTCGTGAAACGCCCCGAGTCGTACATCTTCGACGATTCGTTCTCGGCATTGGATCTGCGGACGGATGCTGCGCTCCGCCGCGCGCTCGATACGCACTTGCCCGACGCGACCCGGCTCGTCGTCGCGCAGCGCGTGTCGACGATCCAGCACGCCGACCAGATCCTGGTGCTCGACCACGGCCGCATCGTCGGGGCAGGCACGCACGACGAACTCGTCGAGACCAACGAGACGTACCGCGAGATCGTGGAATCCCAGCTCGCGGCGGAGGCGGCGGCCTGAGCGGCCCGGGGCGCGCGGCGCCGCAGCGCATGCCGATCGGCCGCGGCCCGATGGGACAGGCGACGGGCGGCGAGAGGGCGCAGAACTTCGGTCCGAGCGCGAAGCGCCTGCTCGCGACCCTGCGCCCCGACAGGCTGCTGCTGGTCGTGGTGCTCGTGTTCAGCATCCTGTCGGTCACGCTCTCGGTGATCGGCCCGAAGCTGCTCGGCGAGGGCACGAACGTGGTGTTCGCGGGGTTCATCTCGCTGCAGGTGCCGGCGGGCGTGACCAAGCAGCAGGTGGTCGACCAGCTTGTCGCGTCGGGCAACCAGGACCAGGCGAACATGGTCGCCGCGATGGACTTCGTGCCGGGCGCCGGCATCGACTTCGATCAGCTCGCGCGGATCCTGACGCTGGTGCTGCTCGTCTACGTCTTCTCGAGCCTGTTCGGCTGGCTGCAGGCGCGCATCCTCAACGGGGTGGTGCAGCGCGCGATGCACCGGCTGCGTCTGCAGGTGGAGGACAAGGTGCACCGCCTGCCGCTGTCGTACTTCGACCGCGTGCAGCGCGGCGAGCTGCTCAGCCGCGTCACGAACGACGTCGACAACATCGGGCAGACGATGCAGCAGACCCTGTCGCAGGTCGTCATCTCGCTGCTGACCGTGATCGGCGTACTCACGATGATGTTCATCATCTCGCCGCTGCTGGCGGTCATCGCCCTCGTCACCATCCCGCTGACGATCCTCATCACCGTGCTCGTGGCCAAGCGCTCGCAGAAGCTCTTCGTGCAGCAGTGGAAGACGACCGGCGTGCTCAACGCCCGGGTCGAGGAGACGTTCTCCGGCCACTCGGTCGTGAAGGTGTTCGGCCACCAGAAGGAGGTCGAGGCGGACTTCCGCGCCGAGAACGAGGAGCTGTACCGGTCGAGCTTCGGGGCGCAGTTCCTCTCGGGCGTGATCATGCCCTCGATGATGTTCATCGGCAACCTCGTGTACGTCGCGATCGCGGTCGTCGGCGGACTCCAGGTCGCCGCGGGGCTCATGTCGATCGGCGACGTACAGGCGTTCATCCAGTACTCGCGGCAGTTCACGCAGCCGCTCAGCCAGCTCGGGTCGATGGCGAACCTGCTGCAGTCCGGCGTCGCCAGCGCCGAGCGCGTGTTCGAACTGCTCGACGAGGAGGAGCAGGCGCCGGACGACGATCCGGCCGAGACGGCGCCGGAGTCGGCGAGCCGGCTCGAGTTCGAGGACGTCTCGTTCCGCTACGCGGCGGACAAGCCGCTGATCGACTCGCTGACGCTCGCCGCGCGGCCGGGCAGCACCGTCGCGATCGTCGGTCCGACGGGTGCCGGAAAGACGACGCTCGTGAATCTCATCATGCGGTTCTACGACGTGGACTCCGGCCGCATCGTTCTGGACGGCGTCGACACCCGGGGCATGACGCGTGACGACCTCCGCGCACGCACCGGGATGGTGCTGCAGGACACCTGGCTGTTCGCGGGCACCATCCGCGAGAACATCGCGTACGGGAGACCGGAGGCGTCCGAGGAGGAGATCGTCGCGGCGGCGACGGCGGCCTACGTCGACCGCTTCGTGCACGCCCTGCCCGACGGGTACGACACGATGCTCGATGACGAGGCCACCAACCTCAGCGTGGGCGAGCGTCAGCTCGTGACGATCGCCCGGGCGTTCCTCGCCGATCCGCGCATCCTCATCCTCGACGAGGCGACGTCGTCGGTCGACACCCGCACCGAGCTGCTCATCCAGCGCGCGATGTCGCGGCTGCGCGAGGATCGCACGGCGTTCGTGATCGCCCACCGGCTGTCGACGATCCGCGACGCCGACCTCATCCTCGTGATGGAGAACGGCGCCATCGTCGAGCAGGGGTCGCATGCCGAGCTGCTCGCGCAGAAGGGTGCTTACTGGCGCCTCTATAACGCGCAGTTCGAAGGAGCGGCCGAGGAGGAAGAGGTGGTCGAGGTGCCGACCGTGCCGCTGTCGCCGCCGCCCACGACCGCGCAGATCGTCGTCGAAGCGCTCGCCGAGTCCGAGGACGCCGTCGAGTAACCCACTAGTATGTGAGGACGCGGGGGCGAAGGGCTCACGCGTATTCCGACGGGGAGGACAGGGCGTGCCCGAAGTTTCCACCCAGTCTCTCGCCGTCCCGGTTCCCGGTGGCGTGCTCGAGCTCTCCTGGGCCGCCGTGACCGACACCGGACGCCGTCGCGAGGTGAACCAGGATGCGATGTTCGCGTCGTATCCGCTGTTCGTCGTCGCCGACGGCATGGGCGGGCACGTCGGAGGTGAGATCGCCAGTGCCAGTGCGATCGAGCGACTCAGCGCCGTCGCCGACAGCGGCACGGTGACGCCCAAGACGATCGAGAAGGCGCTCGCGCGCGCCGTCAAAGACATCGCGTCGCACCCCGAGGCCACGGACGACGGCACCGGGACGACGGTGACCGGCGTGTTCCTCGACACGTCCGGAGATGCTCCCCACTGGGTGACGCTGAACATCGGCGATTCGCGCGTCTACCTCGTGCGCGACGGGGCGATCGTCCAGATCACCACCGACCACTCCGTCGTGCAGGAGCTCGTCGCCGCGGGGCGCCTCAGCCCCGAAGAGGCCGAGAACCACCCGTACGGCAACGTGATCACGCGTGCCGTGGGCCCGAGCGAGGGCGTGACGCCCGACTACGTCCGCCTCGACGTGCTCCAGGGCGACCGCTTCGTCATCTGCTCCGACGGGCTGACGAAAGAGCTCACCGACTACGGCATCCGGCACTTCCTCGAAGAGAACGCCGACCCCGCTGACGCGGCCTCGGCCATGCTCGAGGCCGCGCTCGAGAACGGCGGCCGCGACAACATCACGATCATCGTGCTCGACGTGGGCCGTCCGGCCGGCGGATCCGCCGCCGACGACGATTCCTCCACAGCCGAGGACTGACCCCGGCCATCCACAGATCCGTGCAGGCGCCCTCCGCGGCGCACGAGCACGCGGTGGACTGGGCGCATGCGTCCGACCGCTCCTTCGACCTTCGCGACTCGCGGTGTGCTCGACGACGAGCCGCTCGCCCTGCCTGCGGCCTGGGCTCCGCCGCCGCGCCCACCTCTGCCGCTCGTGGCCGCGATCGTGCCGGTGGTCGGCGCCGCCCTGCTGTGGCTCGTCACGGGCTCGCTCTTCTCCCTCTGGTTCGCGCTCCTCGGCCCGCTGATAGCGGCGGCGACCATGCTCGACGCGCGGCGCGCCGCACGGCGTGACGGCCGGCGCGCCGCAGCCGACGCGGTGCGCGCCCGCGACGAGGTCGCCGCGGTGGTGGCGGCGCGACACGACGGCGAACGGGCGCAGCTGTGGGCGCGGCATCCCGACGTCGCGCGCCTCGTCACGCGAGATGGCGAGATCTGGCGCGGCGGCCGCGACGCATGGCTCGTGGTCGGCGAAGGCGAGCGCGCGAGCGTCGTCCGCGTGACCGGAGGAGATGGAGATCCGGATGCTGCGGACCTGCGTCGCCGGGCGGCTCGCGTGTCGGCG
>JAVBUG010000381.1:0-10448 GCA_031555515.1 Microbacterium sp.
ACGAGGACGGCGGCGACCTCGAAGGGCGCACCCGGTTCCCGCGCGAGGTGCTGCGGGCGGTGCGCGCGCGAGTGGGCGACGACTTCACCGTGGGCATCCGCATCGTCGCGAACGAGTTCCACCCGGCCGGCATCGACGGTCCCGGCATGCGCGAGGTCATCGCGCGCCTCCGTCAGGAGGCCCGGATCGACTTCCTCGACCTCGCCGCCGGCGGGTATCACAACGTGCACTACGTCTTCCCGTCGTCGCCCATGCCGTACGCGTGGCTGCGCGACGACGTCGCCGCGGTCAAAGCCGCGAACCCCGACGTGCCGGTGTTCGGGGTCGGCGCGGCCCGCTCGGTGGAGGTGGCCGAAGACGTCGTCGCCTCCGGCATCGCCGACATGGTCGCGCTCACGCGCGCCCAGATCGCCGACCCCGACCTCGGCCGCAAGCTCATCGGACTCGCACCCGTCGACACGGGGGAGCACGGCATCCGCCATTGCATCCGTCTGAATCAGGGATGCCTCGGCCGCGGCAGTCGCGGACTCGCGATGTCGTGCACCGTGAACCCGCTCGCCGGCCGCGAGCTCGAGCGCGGCGACCGGCCGCGCGCGGCGTCTGCGCAGCGGTGGATCGTCGTGGGCGGCGGGCCGGCGGGGATGCGCGCCGCAGTGGAGCTCGCGGCCGACGGGCACGCGGTGACTCTGCTCGAGCGCGCGGCGGAGCTCGGCGGTCAGCTGCGCCTCGCCC
The DNA here is from genome assembly GCA_031555515.1 of Microbacterium sp. Taxonomy (GTDB): domain Bacteria; phylum Actinomycetota; class Actinomycetes; order Actinomycetales; family Microbacteriaceae; genus Microbacterium. Next base: position 733 of record JAVBUG010000381.1, read on the forward strand.
GGCAGGTGCCGGGTCGCGAGAGCGTGGGCCTGCTGGTCGACGACCTCGAGCGCGACCTGGCCGCGGCGGGCATCGACGTGCTGCTCGGCCTCGAGGCGACGGCCGAGACGCTGCGCGGGCTCGGGACCGTCGCCGGCGTCGTCGTGGCCAGCGGCGCCGTCGCGCCCGCGACGACCCCGCTCGCGCTCGGCGGGGCCTACACCGACGGATTCCCTGCCGAGGGCACGATCGACGCGTTCGCCGCGGCGTCGGGGGCGTCGCTCGGGCGGCGGATCGCGGTGGTGGATGCCGACGGCACGGCGTACGCCGCCGGCATCCTGCTGAGCCTGCTCGACCGCGTCGACGAGCTCGAGCTGATCACCCCCTTCGAGACCGTGTTCCCGCACATCGGCGCCGGGTACGACCGGCCGCTGCTGCTCGAGCGCCTCGGCGCGCACGGAGGCTTCCGCCGGAGCGTCGCGCACCGCGTCGAGAGCATCGAGCCCGGCGCGGTGACCGCGCGCGACATGCTCACCGGGGCCGCGGCCGCGATCCCCGGCGTCGACGCCGTCGTCGCGATCGAGCCCCGCGCCTCGGTCGGCGTCCCCGGAATGCAGCCGGATGCTGCGGCCGAGGCATCCGTCTCTCCACGTGTCGTCGTGATCGGCGACGCCTTCGCTCCCCGCACCATCGACGCCGCGATCTTCGAGGCCGTCGAGCTCGCCTACGACGTCGCCGGGCTCGCAACCCTCCGCGGCTGAGGTCCGCCTGGGGAGCAGCATCCGTCCATCCGTCCCCTCCCGTTCGACAGGTCAACCGGGGTTCTGCCGGAGTCCTCCCTAGCAGACGCCCCTGTCGAGGCCCGGATGACCTGTCGAAGCCGGCGCCTCGGACACGGACCCAGAGGCGCCGACCGCGACCCGCCGGAAGGGCGGTGGCTACGCTGGGCGGGTGGACCCCGTCACCGCAACGCTCGTCATCCTCGTGCTCGCGGTGATCGCGTTCGTGAGCAACCGCGTGCCGATCGGCGTCGTCGCGATCGGCGTCGCGCTGGCCCTCTTCTTCACCGGCGTGCTGACGCTGCCGCAGGCGCTCGCCGGGTTCGGCGACCCGACCGTGCTCTTCATCGCCGCGCTGTTCGTCGTGAGCGAGGCGCTCGACGCCACGGGCGTCACCGCGTGGGCGGGGCAGAAGGTCATCGGCCGCGCCGGCACCAAGCGCACCACCCTGCTGATCGTGATCGCACTGCTCGTGGCCGGCCTCACCGCCCTCATCAGCATCAACGGCGCCGTCGCCGCGCTGCTGCCGCTCGTCGTGGTCGTCGCCGCCCGCTCGGGCATCGTGGCGTCGAAGCTCCTCATGCCGCTCGCGTTCGCGGCATCCGCCGGTTCGCTGCTGCTGCTCACCGGCACCCCCGTCAACATCATCGTTTCGGAGTTCGCCGCCGCCGCGGGCGGGCGCGAGTTCGGGTTCTTCGAGTTCGCGCTGGTCGGCATCCCGGTGCTCCTCGGAACTGTCGCGATCCTCCTCCTCGGCGGCGGTCTCGTGCCCGAGCGCAAGGGCGCGCTCATGCCGCTCGACCTCGTGCGGCACGCGCGCCTGCTGCGTCAGCAGTACTCGCTCACGCTCGACACCGGCGTGCTGCTCGGCCCGGAGACCGGGGTCACCGAGGTGGTCGTGGCGCCCCGGTCGCCGCTCATCGGCAAGCACGTGTGCGCGGGCATGACGACGCCCGACGGCGACCTGGTGGTGCTCGCGGCGCGCCGCGGCGACGAGCAGCTCAAGGGCACCGAGTTCGTCGTGCAGGCCGGTGACGCGCTACTGCTGCAGGGCGCGTGGGACGACCTGACGCGCCGCACGAGCGACCCGGGTGTGCTCGTCGTGGATGACCCCGCGCAGCTGCGCCGGTCGGTGCCGCTCGGCAAGGGCGCGAAGCGTGCGATCGGCATCCTGCTCGCGATGATCCTGCTGCTCGCGACGGGACTCGTGCCGCCCGCCGTGGCCGCGCTCCTCGCCGCGTGCGCCCTCGTGCTGACGCGTACGGTCACCGTGACGCAGGCGTACCACTCGATCTCGTGGACGACGATCGTGCTCATCGCCGGCATGATCCCGCTGTCGACGGCGTTCATCAGCACCGGCACGGCGGACCTCGTGGCGAACTGGATGCTGTCGGTCCTCGGCGACGCCGGGCCCCACGTCGCGCTGCTCGCGCTGTGCGGTCTCACCGTCGTTCTCGGCCAGCTGATCAGCAACACCGCCACGGTGCTCATCGTCGCGCCCATTGCGATCTCGGTCGCGCAGTCGCTCGACCTCTCGGTGCAGCCGTTCATGATGGCGCTGACCGTCGCGGGCGCGGCGGCCTTCCTCACGCCGATCGCGACCCCCGCGAACCTCATGGTGATGGAGCCCGCCGGCTACCGGTTCGGCGACTACTGGAAGCTCGGCCTGCCGCTGGCGCTCTTCTTCCTCGTCGTCGCGGTCTGGTACGTCCCGCTCGTCTGGCCTTTCTAGAGGGATGACGGATGCTGCGCCCCGGCGCAGGCGGCCGGGGCGCAGCATCCATCCATCCGCTGCCGATCAGGCGGCGGACCAGCCGCCGTCGCTCGCGAGGTTCTGGCCGTTGACGTTGACGCCGTCGTCGCTCAGCAGGAACGTGATCGACGCGGCCAGGCGGTCGGCGGCGACCGGAGGCGTCATGACCGCCATGCCGGCGCGCACGCGGTCGGCGCCGAGCGGCGAGTTGAACTTCGCCTCGATGTTGGTGATCACCGCGCCGGGGGCCACGGCGTTCACGCGGATGCCGCTCGGGCCGTACATGAACGCGCTCGACTTGGTGAGACCGACGACCGCGTGCTTCGACGCGGTGTAGGCGGCGCCGGCGGACGAACCGCGAAGGGATGCCTCGGACGAGGTGTTCACGATCGAGCCGCTGCCCTGCGCGAGCATCGTGGGGATGACGGCGCGCATCAGCTTCATCGTGCCGGTCACGTTCACGCGGAAGACGCGCTCCCAGACGGCGTCGGTGACGTCGCCGACCGGGGTCATGTCGTCCATGATCCCGGCGATGTTCGCGAGGGCGTCGATCCGGTCGCCGGCCGCCTCGACGATGCGGGCCACGCCCTCGTCGTCGGTGATGTCGGCGGTGAGGGCCACGATGTCGGCGCCGGCGTGCGCCGCCACGAACTCGTCGAGGCGGTCCTGGCTGACGTCGACCGCGATCACGCGACCGCCCTCGCGCGCGACGCGCGATGCGGTGGCGCGGCCGATGCCGGAGCCGGCGCCGGTGACGATGACGGTCTGGCCCGTGAAGCGCCCGGCGGTGACCTTCTCGGCCCACTCGGCCTTCGGGGTCTCGGCCGCGGCGTCAGCCTCGGCGGGGACGCCGTCGGGGTTGACCTGCGCGACGAGCGCGTCGAGGGCGGACTGCGGGAAGGCGCCCCCGCTCATCGCGACGAGGTTGCTGATCGGAAGGCCTGCGATGGGTGCGAGGGCCTCCGCGGTCTGGCCGCCCTGGGCGAGCAGACCGCGCAGCGCGGCGCCCCCGGCGGGATCGTCGAGCCAGGTCTGGATGGTGGATGCTCCGGTCAGGGGAGCGGTGGTCGTGCTCATTTCTGTCCCTTCTTCGTGCAGATCAGCGGGGCCTGCGGGTCCGGGGGATGAGGATCCTTCGGGGCGGCTCCTACCGGACAACTTTGTCCGGTACTAGGCTACACCCGTGCCGAGCACCGCATCCCCCCGTGCGCTCCCTCGCCAGAACCGAGGCCCCGCCGCAGCCGCCGACAACCGTAAGGCGTTGATCGCTGCTGCCCGCGAGGTCTATGCCGAAGGTGGCCTCCAGGCTCCCTTCAGCGCCGTCGCCAAGCGCGCCGGAGTCGGGCAAGGAAGCCTGTACCGTCATTTCCCCGACCGCACCGCCCTCGCCGTCGCCGTCTTCGAAGACAACGTGCGCGACCTCGAGGAGTACACGGCGTCGCCCGATCGCACGATCGACGACCTGCTCGATCGCGTCGTCGATCAGGCCGTCGTGTCGACCGCGTTCATCGAGCTCATCACGGCGGATCTCTCCGACCGCCGGGTCGCGGCGCTGGGCGCGCGATTCCAGGCGCTCGTGGAGCGTCTCGTCGCGCGTGACCGAGCCGCCGCCCGCCTCGGATCGCATATCGAGACCGAGGACGTGACCCTCGCGACCGGGATGCTGGCGACCGAGCTCGCCCGCGCCGATCCGGCTCTGCGGCCCGCGGTCGCGCGGCGGGCGCGTGCGTTGTTCGCGGCGGCGTTCGCGCCGCGCTGATCAGGCATTCGCGTCGCACGGGTCGGGCGTTAGGCTCCTGGCATGGGCCGGTTCATCTACGACACCAACGCCAATTCGGTCGACATCGACGACCGCACTCTGGCGCATCTGCGCATCGTGATGATGAACAAGCTGCGCCGCTCCGAGCCGTTCATGTTCGACGTCGAGATCGGCGACGGCAGCGGCCGCAGAAGCTTCTGGATCCACCCGTCGGTGCCGATCCAGTTCCACTTCTTCGGCAGCCGTCAGCCGCGCATCAACCGCACCTGGATCGAGGCGTTGATGCTCTCGGCCAGCGGCCCCAACGGCCTCACGATCCTGCCGGAGCCCGAGCAGGAAGACGCCCCGCCGCCGGCGGAGGGCTGAGTTCAGTCCGCGTCGTCGCCGGGGGTGACTTCGGTGCCGCCGACGGTGAGGCGCTCGACATCGAGGTGATCGACGTCGACGTTGCCGAGCGTCACATCCTGAGCATCGCCGTCTGCCCCCTCCAGCACGGCGACGGGGCCGGTGTCGAAGTGCTCGGCGACGAGCATGATGCCCCCGGTCGAGCTGGCCGAGTTGGCGAGCTCCTCGATCCACTCGCGACTGAGCTCGGCGGGCTCCGGGTCGTCGAAGACGAACCGCAGCGGAATCGACGGGTGCAGCCAGATCGTGCTGCGGCCCCGGGGCTGATCGTCGGGGTGGCGCCACGACACTGTGAAGCTCTCGTCGCGTCGCAGCTTGGTCGCGATGACGACCTTCAGGTGTGCGAGTGCGCGGTCCTCGATGTGGATCGGCATCCCGCCGCCGCCGTAGTAGATCGTGCCCACGGGCCAACCATATCCCTCGCCCGACGGTTCCGGTGTCCGGTGTGTGACGTCAGAGTCGCGTCCACGCCTCCGTGAGGACGCTGCGCAGGATCTGCTCGATCTCGTCGAACTCCTTCGGGCCGATCGTGAGGGGCGGAGCGAGCTGGATGACGGGGTCGCCGCGGTCGTCGGCGCGGCAGTAGAGGCCCGCGTCGAACAGCGCCTTCGACAGGAATCCGCGCAGCAGGCGCTCGGACTCGTCGTCGTCGAAGGTCTCCTTCGTCGCCTTGTCTTTCACGAGCTCGATGCCGAAGAAGTACCCGTCGCCGCGCACGTCGCCGACGATCGGCAGGTCGGTGAGCTTCTCGAGGGTCGAGCGGAACAGCGGCGAGTTCTCGCGCACGTGCTCGTTGAGGCCCTCCTCCTCGAAGATGTCGAGGTTCTCGAGCGCGACGGCGGCCGAGACCGGGTGGCCGCCGAAGGTGTAGCCGTGGTAGAACGCGCGGTCGCCGTGGGCGAAGGGCTCGTAGATCTTGTCGCTCACGATCGTGGCGCCGATCGGCGAGTAGCCGCTGGTCATCGCCTTCGCGCACGTGATCATGTCGGGGACGTACCCGTAGGCGTCGCACGCGAACATGTGACCGATGCGGCCGAAGGCGCAGATGACCTCGTCCGACACGAGCAGCACGTCGTACTTGTCGCAGATCTGGCGCACGCGCTGGAAGTAGCCGGGAGGGGGCGGGAAGCAGCCGCCGGAGTTCTGCACCGGCTCGAGGAAGACGGCGGCCACGGTGTCGGGGCCTTCGAAGAGGATCATCTCCTCGATGCGGTCGGCGGCCCAGACGCCGAACTCCTCGAGGCTGCCCGAGGGCGCTCCCATGTCGTCGGCGCGGTAGAAGTTGGTGTTGGGCACCCGGAAGCCGCCGGGCGTGACCGGCTCGAACATCGACTTCATGGCGGGGATGCCGGTGATCGCGAGCGCACCCTGCGGGGTGCCGTGGTAGGCGACGGCCCGCGAGATGACCTTGTGCTTGGTCGGTCGGCCCTGCAGCTTCCAGTAGTACTTCGCGAGCTTGAACGCAGTCTCGACGGCTTCGCCGCCGCCGGTGGAGAAGAACACCTTGTTGAGGTCGCCCGGCGCGTAGTCGGCGAGGCGGTCGGCGAGCTCGATCGCGGCGGGGTGCGCGTACGACCAGATCGGGAAGAACGCGAGCTGCTCGGCCTGCTTCGCGGCGACCTCGGCGAGGCGCTTGCGGCCGTGGCCAGCGGCGACGACGAACAGCCCGGCGAGCCCGTCGATGTACTGCTTGCCCTGCGAGTCCCAGATGTGGTGGCCCTCGCCCTTGACGATGATCGGGACCCCCGGTCCGTCGGTCATCACCGACTGGCGGGCGAAGTGCATCCAGAGGTGGTCCTTGGCCATCTGCTCCAGTTCGGCCTCGGTGCGGGCGTGGCGTTCGGTCGTGATCGACATGTGGAGCCTTCCGTCAGACTGGTCCCACGCTACTCGCGTGCCCCGCGCGTCGACATGCGACGTTTCGTCCGGTTCGGATGCCGCGGCCACCGGTCCGTCCGGATCGTCAGGTGGAGCCGCGCTCGATGAGCTCTGTCGGTAGGACGATCGGCGACGGCGGCAGGTCGGCCCCGGCCGCAGCGTCGGCCAGGGCGGTCACGGCGGCGGCGGCCATCTCGCGGATCGGCTGCCGCACGGTCGTGAGGGGCGGTGTCAGCCACCGCGCGCCGCGCAGGTCGTCGAAGCCCACGACGAGCACGTCGTCGGGGATGCGACGCCCGGTCGCCGCGGCCGCGGCGTACACGCCCGCCGCCATCTCGTCGGTGCACGCGAAGACGCCGAGGCGCTCGCCGGAGCGGAGGCTCCGCAGGAGGGGCAGCGCGGCCTCGCGTGCCGCCGCTCCGTTCCACTCGGCCTGCAGCGCGACGAGGTCGGCGCCGGGCGCGGCCAGGCGCAGCCCCTCGCGGAAGCCCGTGTTCCGGGCCCGTCCGTAGCGGAACGGCGGCGAGCCGAGCACGATCGCGAACCGCGTCGCGCCGCGCTCCGCGAGGTGGGTCGCCGCCGCGAACCCGCCGTCGCGGTCGGTCGTGCGCACGCTCGTGAGGCCCCGGGAGGTCTCGGCCTGGGGGTCCATCAGCACGACCGGGATCTCAGCATCCATGATCGCCGCCAATTGCGATGCTGTCGGCGAGATGAGTCCGAGCACCACTCCCGCCGAACCGCGCCGGCGGATGCGCATCGGCCAGTCGTCGTCGGGGGTGTCGCGCTCCTCGGTGAGCACGAGGTCGTAGCCCGCGGCCGCCGCCGCGCTGCGCGCGCCCGCGGTCACCTCGTCGGAGTAGGCGTTGTGGTACCAGCCGAGCACGAGGTCGACGAGGCGGGCGGTGCCGGGCGGGCGTCCGCCGGCCGACGGGTCGCGGGCGTAGCCGAGCGCGCGCGCCGCCGCCAGTACACGGCGCCGCGTCGCGGGGGCGAGGTCGCCGCGCCCCGAGAGGGCCCGTGAGGCGGTGCCGACGCTCACCCGCGCCGCAGCGGCGACGGCGGCGAGGGTCACGCGATCGGGCATGCCTCAGTTTTGCGCAAACGCCTCGACCGGCGCGAGCCCCGATGGCATCGTCGTGGCGGAAAGCGAAGGAGCTGAACATGACCCGTACCGCCCTCGTCGTCCGCGGCGGATGGGACGGCCATCACCCGGTCGAGGCGACCGAGCTGTTCCTTCCGTTCCTCCGCGCCCGCGGCTTCGACGTCACCGTCGAAGACGACCCCGAGGTCTACGCCGACGCCGACCGCATGGCGGCCACCGACCTCGTGCTGCAGTCCATGACGATGTCCGAGGCCTCGCACGAGGCGATCCGCGGCCTCCGTGACGCCGTCGCCGCGGGCACCGGCCTCGCCGGCTGGCACGGCGGCATCGCCGACTCGTTCCGGGCGAGCTCGGACTACCTGCAGCTCGTGGGCGGTCAGTTCGCGACGCACCCGTCGAAGCGCCCTGACGAGGTGCACGGCGACCAGACCGACAACTACCTCGACTACACGGTCGAGATCACCGACCTCGGCCGCACGCACGACATCACGACCGGCATCGACGACTTCACGCTCACCACCGAGCAGTACTGGGTGCTGCACGACGATCTCATCGACGTGCTGGCGACGACGACGCACCCCGTGCAGCCGTACCACCCGTGGCACCGCCCGATCGTCTCGCCGGCGGTCTGGACGCGCGACTGGGGGCAGGGGCGCGTCTTCGTCGCCACGCCGGGCCACACCCCCGACGTGCTGCAGGACGCGAACGTCCGCACGATCGTCGAGAGGGGACTGCTGTGGGCCGCGCGGTGACCGGCATCGGGATCGTCGGGCTCGGCGTCATCTCGCGCCAATACCTCGACACCCTGCTCCCGGCGTCCAGCGTGCGCATCGCAGCCGTCGCCGACCTCGACACGGCGCGGGCCGTGACGGTCGCGGAGGGCATCCCCGGGTGCCGCGCGCTCAGGACCTCCGAGCTGCTCGCGGAACGCAGCATCCGTGTCGTCCTCAACCTGACGATCCCCGCGGCGCATGCCGAGATCGCCCTCGCCGCGATCGCACACGGGAAGGACGTCTACGGCGAGAAGCCGCTGGCGGCGACCTTCGCGGACGCCGTGCGGATGATGGATGCTGCGACCGCGGCGGGCGTCCGCGTCGGAGGTGCGCCCGACACGGTGCTCGGGACCGGCGTGCAGACCGCGCGGGCCGCGATCGACGGCGGGCGGATCGGCCGGCCGGTGTCGGCGTCGGCCACGTGGATCTCGGCGGGTCACGAGTCGTGGCATCCGCAGCCGGACTTCTACTACCGCGAGGGCGGAGGGCCGCTGCTCGACATGGGGCCGTACTACGTGACGTCGCTCGTGCAGCTGCTCGGGCCGGTGACTCGCGTCTCGGGCGCCGGGTCGCGGTCGCGCGACGAGCGCGTGATCGGGTCGGGGCCGCGGGCGGGGGAGAGTGTCGCGGTCGAGGTCGACACGCACCTCACCGGGATCCTGCATCACGCGTCGGGGGCGATCTCGACCGTGACGATGAGCTTCGACGGCGTCCGCTCCGCGGCGGCGCCCATCGAGGTGCACGGGGTCGACGGGTCGCTCATCGTGCCCGACCCGAACAACTTCGCCGGCGACGTGCAACTGCACGCGCGGGGCGGGTCGGCGTGGGAGACGATCGAGCCGTCGGCCGGCTACGTCGACTCGGGGCGCGGCGTCGGGCTGATGGACCTGGTCGCGGGCGAGGGGCGTGCGAGCGGGGCGATGGCCCTGCACGTGCTCGAGATCATGACGGCGCTCGCCGTCTCTGGGGCCTCGGGCGTGAGGGAGCAGCTGACGACGACGGTGGAGCGCCCGTCGCTCGTGCCCCTCACACCCGCGGAGGCCTGGCGGGGCCGCTGAGCACCCCGGCGTCGCAACCCCCGCACCCGTGACCCGTGGCCCGTGACCCGTGACCCGGCACCCCGCACCCGCGACCCGGCACCCATCACCCGTCCCCCGCCACCCGTCCGATCCGGGGTTTGGGGCGCGGTATATACGGTGGGGGGGCGCAAAGTAGCCCCCACCGCGCCGGGTGGGCCCCACACACCGCGAGCGGGGCAAAAACACCGAGAAAGGGGGGGGGTGGGCGA
>JAVBUG010000180.1:0-7157 GCA_031555515.1 Microbacterium sp.
GGTGGGCACGTTCACGGTGCAGCTCGCCGCCGGGCGCGGCGCCGAGGTGTGGGCGCTGTGCGGCGAGCGCACCCGCGCGCTCGTCGAAGGGCTCGGCGCGGCGCACACCTTCGACTATCGCGCCGTGCAGCCGGGATCGCCCGAACTCGGGGAGGGACGGTTCGACGCTGTGATCGACATCGCCGGCACCGCGCCGCTGAGGGTGCTGCAGCGGCTCGTGCGCGACGGTGGACGCGTGGTGCTGGTGTCGGGGGAGGGCGGGCGCGTGCTGGGTCCGGTCGGGCGGCTGGCCGCAGCATCCATCCTCTCCATCGGCGCGAAGCGTCCGGTGCGCCCGCTCGCCGCCGTCGCGAAGCCCGACGTGCTCGCGGAACTTGTCGCGCTCGCCGCGGCGGGGCGCCTGCGCCCGGTCCTCGAGCGCACCTTCGCGTTCGCCGAAGCAGGCGCCGCCCTCGCGCAGGTCGCCGCCGGGCACGTCGTCGGCAAAGTCGTCGTCGTCGCCGAGTGAGTCTCCCTCGCGGATCCCCTGTCTCGGCGGGCACGGCGGTGGTCCTCGCGGAGTGACCGGGGGCGCAGCATCCGGTGTCCGATTTCCCCGGCCGCGGACAGCGTCCGTGAGACAATGGACGAGGCGTGCCCGGATCGATGGCTTCCCCAGCTCCGCCGGGCCTCTGGACAGCGTCCGCCGCGCCTCTACAGGAGCAAGATGTCCACGCAGAACACCGCGCCCGCCACCGCCCCGGTCACCGGGTCCGCCTCTGGCCGGATCCAGCAGATCCGCCGCTACCTGATGTGCCGCCCCGAGCACTTCACCGTCAGCTACACCATCAACCCGTGGATGGAGCCGGCCAACCCGACCGACACCGCCCTCGCGGTGCGCCAGTGGCAGGCCCTCTACGACACGTACCTCGCCCTCGGCCACGAGGTGCACCTCATCGACCCCATCGAGGGTCTGCCCGACATGGTCTACACGGCCAACGGCGGTTTCGTCATCGACAACGTCGCGTACGGTGCGAAGTTCCGCTTCCAGGAGCGCGTCCCCGAGGGTCCCGCGTTCATGGACTGGTTCCGTGACAACGGCTTCGAGGTCGCGGAGCCCGTCGAGGTCAACGAGGGCGAGGGCGACTTCCTGCTCGTCGGCGACACGATCCTCGCGGGCACCGGGTTCCGCTCGACCGGCGACAGCCACCGCGAGCTCGGCGACGTGTTCGGCAAGGAGGTCGTGAGCCTCACGCTCGTCGACCCGCGGTTCTACCACCTCGACACCGCGATCTCGGTGCTCGACCCCGTCGAGGGCCCCGGCGGCGTCGAGAAGGCCAACATCGCGTACCTCGAGCACGCCTTCGACGAGGCCTCGCAGGAGGTGCTCGCGGCGCGCTACCCGGACGCCATCAAGGTCGCCGACGCCGACGGCGCCGTGTTCGGGCTCAACTCGGCCAGCGACGGCCGCAACGTCATCATCTCGCCGCGCGCGACGGGCTTCGAGGCGCAGCTGCGCGAGCGCGGCTACAACCCCGTGCTCGTCGACCTGTCCGAGCTGCTGCTCGGCGGCGGCGGCATCAAGTGCTGCACGCTCGAGCTGCGACGCTGAGCGGAAGAGGAGACACCATGACCGCCACCTCCCTCGATGCCGCGATGAGCCAGATCATCGCCGCCGAAGAGGAGCACGTCGCCCACAACTACCACCCGCTGCCTGTCGTGATCTCGCGCGGCGAGGGAGCGTGGGTGACGGATGTCGAGGGCAAGCGCTACCTCGACCTGCTCTCGGCCTACTCGGCCCTCAACTTCGGGCACGGGCATCCCGCGATCCTCGCCGCCGCGCAGGAGCAGCTGAACCGCCTGACGCTCACCAGCCGCGCGTACCACAACGACCGGCTCGGACCCTTCGCCGCCGCGCTCGCAGAGCTCTGCGGCAAGGACCTCGTGCTGCCGATGAACACCGGCGCCGAGGCCGTCGAGACCGGCATCAAGGTCGCCCGCGCGTGGGGCTATCGCGTGAAGGGCGTCGCTCCCGACGCCGCGAAGATCGTCGTCGCGCACGGCAACTTCCACGGGCGCACCACGACGATCGTCGGCTTCAGCGACGACCGTCAGGCGCGCGACGGCTTCGGTCCGTTCACTCCGGGGTTCGTGTCGGTGCCGTTCGGCGACGCGGCGGTCATCGACGCCGCGATCACCGCAGACACGGTGGCCGTGCTCATCGAGCCGATCCAGGGCGAGGCGGGCGTCATCCTCCCGCCCGAGGGCTACCTCAAGAAGGTGCGCGAGATCTGCACCCGCCGCGGCGTGCTGTTCATCGCCGACGAGATCCAGTCCGGCCTCGGCCGCGTGGGTGAGACTTTCGCGTGCGACCGCGAGGGCGTGGTCCCCGACGTCTACCTCCTCGGCAAGGCGCTGGGCGGCGGCATCCTTCCGCTGTCGGCCGTCGTGGCCGACCGCGAGGTGCTGGGCGTGATCCGCCCGGGCGAGCACGGCTCCACGTTCGGCGGCAACCCGCTCGCCGCGGCCGTCGGCCTGCGCGTCGTCGAGATGCTGCAGACGGGCGAGTTCCAGCGCCGCGCGAAGCTCCTCGGCGAGCACCTCGAGGCGAAGCTGCAGGAGCTCGTGGGCCACGGCGTCACAGGCGTGCGTGTCGCGGGGCTCTGGGCCGGCGTCGACATCGACCCCGAGGCCGGGACCGGCCGCGAGATCGCCGAGCGGCTCATCGCGCGCGGCGTGCTCGTCAAGGACACGCACGGCCAGACCATCCGCATCGCGCCGCCGCTCGTCGTGCGCGGGACGGAGCTGGACTGGGCGGTCGAGCAGCTGCGCTTCGTGCTCGCGGGCTGACGCCCGCCCGGCGCGCGCGCCCGCGTTCGGGTGGCGCAACACGCGGGGTGCCCGCCCGGCGCGCGGCGCGCGCGCCCGCTTTCGGGTGGCGCAACACGCGGGGTGCGCGCGTCGATGCCGCGTGTCGTGACACCTGAACAGGACCCGAGCCGTGTCGGCGCCCGCTCGGGTGGCGCAACACGCGGGGTGCCCGCACCCGGCGCGCGCGCCCGCGTTCGGGTGGCGCAACACGCGGGGTGCCCGCGGCGATGCCGCGTGTCGTGACACCTGAACAGGACCCGAGCCGTGTCCGCGCCCGCATTCGGGTGGCGCAACACGCGGGGTGCGCGCGGCGATGCCGCGGGTCGTGACACCCGAAGGCGCGAGCTCGAGGCCGGGGTGACCGGTCAGGTCACGTCGACGGTAAGCTGGTCCCACCCGGTGGCGCCGTCGGGCGCCGGCGGGGCTTCCGCATCCGTCTGCTGCTCGCCCTTCGCGTTGGTCGCGCGGCAGCGGATCCGGTGCGAGCCCTTCTCCGCCTGCCACGGGATCGACCATTGCACCCACGTGTCGTCCGAGATCGCGGTGGCGAGCGTGGCCTCGCGCCACGCGCCGTCGTCGACCTGCACCTCGACCTTCGCGATGCCGACGTGCTGCTGCCACGCCACCCCCGCGATCGTCGTCTCGCCGGCGCTCACGCCCTGGCCGGATCGCGGAAGGTCGATGCGCGACTGCAGCTTGATCGGCCCCTTCGCCGACCAGCCGCGCGTCGTCCAATACGCGCTGGCCTGGTCGAACCGCGTCACCTCGAGCTCTGTGACCCACTTGGTCGCCGACACGTAGCCGTAGAGTCCCGGCACGACCATGCGCACCGGGAAGCCGTGCTCGGCGGGCAGCGGCTCGTCGTTCATGCCGACCGCGAGGATCGCGTCGCGCGCCGCGTCCTGCAGCACCTCGAGCGGGGTGCTCGCGGTGAAGCCGTCGATCGAGCGCGACAACACCATGTCGGCCTCCGCCGTCGGCCGTGCGCGCTCGAGCAGCAGCCGGATCGGATAGCCGAGCCACTTCGCGTTGCCGATGAGGTCGCCGCCGACCGGATTGGACACGCAGGCCAGGGTCGTCCAGCTCTCCTCGAGCGGGAGGGCGAGCAGTTCGTCCCACCCGATCACGACGTCGTTCTCGACGAGGCCGTGGATGCGCAGGCTCCAGTCGGCCGGGTCGACCTGCGGCACGACGAGTGCCGTGTCGATGCGGTAGAAGCTCGCGTTCGGGGTGACGACCGGCGTCATCCCGGGCAGGTCCAGCTGCGCCCCGGCCGGGACCGGCGGCGCCGCGACCGCGGGCGTGGGCAGCTTCAGCGCCTGGCGTACGGCGGTGACGGTGCGGGAGCCTGCCTGCAGCGCAGTCCCCGCGACAGCGGCGATCACGCCCGCCGCGGCGGCCGCGCCCGCCCATGCGAGAAAGCGGCGGCGCGACGGATCGTCGCCGGGCGCGGCGTCGGCTCCTGCCTCCGTTGAGGCGCGGGACGAAGCATCCGCAGCTCTTCTGGCCAACTGCGTCAGCGCCGCGACGGCTGCTGCCGCGGTGAAGCCCGCCAAGGTCGAGGGCAGCCAGGCCAGCGAGACCGGTTCGGGCCGCAGCATCGCCAGCAGCCCGGCACCTGCCCCCATGGCCGCGAACACGACGACGCCGTACCACGGACGCCGCAGCTCCAGGACGCCGACGAACGCCGCCAGCACCAGCAGGACCACGGCGATGCCGACGAGGAGGGCGAGCTTGTCGGCCGTGCCGAACAGGGCGATCGCGGCACCCTTCGCCCAGGGAGGCGCCAGATCGATGAGCGTTCCGCCGACGACGGCGAAGGGGCTCGCCGACGGTGCGACCACCGCGGCCACCAGTTCTCCGACACCCGCTCCGAGGATGACGGATGCTGCGCCCGCGGCCGCTCCCGACAGCGCCGGGGCCTTCGCGGCGACGCGCGGCGCGGCACTCGCCTCACGAGTCATAGCGGGAGCATACGTCCGATCGGCTGCCGTGTGGTCAGGAGAACGGCTCGGAAACACGAGCGCAACGAACCCCGCATTAGGCTCTTCGCATGGGTGATCTGTTCGACGGCTACGGCTCCACGCTGGCGCCGCGCAAGACGCCCTCGGGGGTACCCGCGTTCGACGAGATGTTCGGCAGCCCGGCCCATCCGGGTGCGCCGGCCGAGTCGCGCGAGGCCTATCGAGAGCTCTACCAGGCGCTCGCGCAGATGACCCAGGAGGAGCTGCGCGGCCGCACCGATTCCCTCGCGAGCTCGTACCTCGCGCAGGGCGTGACGTTCGACTTCGCGGGCGAGGAACGGCCCTTCCCGCTGGACGCCGTGCCCCGCGTGATCACGTACGACGAGTGGTCGCGCATCGAGGCCGGCGTCAAGCAGCGCGTGCGTGCCCTCGAGGCGTTCCTCGACGACGCGTACGGGCATCAGTTCTGCGTGCGCGACGAGGTGCTCCCCGCCGGGCTCATCGCGAGCTCGCAGTACTTCTATCGCCAGGCCGCGGGCATCCACTCGGCGAACGGCGTGCGCATCCAGGTGTCGGGCATCGACCTGATCCGCGACGAGCACGGCGAGATGCGCGTGCTCGAAGACAACGTGCGCGTGCCCTCGGGCGTCAGCTACGTCATCTCGAATCGCCGTGTCATGGCGCAGACCCTGCCCGAGCTGTTCGTCTCGATGCGGGTGCGCCCCGTCGGCGACTACCCGAACAAGCTGCTCGCGGCGCTGCGGGCCTCGGCGCCCGCCGGCATCGAAGACCCGAACGTCGTGGTGCTGACGCCGGGCGTCTACAACTCCGCGTACTTCGAGCACACGCTGCTCGCCCGCCTCATGGGTGTCGAGCTCGTCGAGGGCCGTGACCTGCTGTGCATCGGCGGCAAGGTATTCATGCGCACGACCCGCGGGCCCAAGCGCGTCGACGTCATCTACCGCCGGGTCGACGACGACTTCCTCGACCCGCTGCAGTTCCGTGCCGACTCCATGCTCGGCGCTCCCGGGCTCATGCTCGCGGCGCGCCTGGGCAACGTCACGATCGCCAACGCGGTCGGCAACGGCGTCGCAGACGACAAGCTCCTCTACACCTACGTGCCCGACCTCATCCGCTACTACCTCGCGGAGGAGCCGATCCTCAAGAACGTCGACACGTGGCGCCTCGAGGATCCGAACGCGCTCGAGGAGGTGCTCGACCGCCTCGATGAGCTCGTCGTGAAGCCGGTGGACGGCTCGGGCGGCAAGGGCCTGGTGGTGGGGCCCGATGCCTCGCCCGCCGAGCTCGAGAAGCTCCGCAAGAACCTGCTCGCCGATCCGCGCGGCTGGATCGCGCAGCCCGTCGTGATGCTGTCGACGATCCCCACGCTCGTGGAAGACGGGATGCGCCCGCGTCACGCCGACCTGCGTCCCTTCGCGGTGAACGACGGCGAGGACGTGTGGGTGCTCCCCGGCGGACTCACCCGCGTGGCGCTGCCCGAGGGACAGCTCGTCGTGAACTCGTCGCAGGGCGGCGGTTCGAAGGACACCTGGATCGTCGGCGGCGCCGCACCCGGCCAGGTCGAGTACGGCCAGGGCCAGAGCGTCGCGGGACTCGTCGCCGACCAGGCCGCGACGGTGACCGCCGCGATCCCGATCATCTACGACGCCCAGACCGAGCCCACGCACTCGCCGCAGGACCGCCCGCGCACGCGCGTCGAGCAGCAGGAGCAGCAGCAGCAGGCCGCGGAGCAGGACGGAGGTGCATCGTGCTGAGCCGCATCGCAGAGAGCCTCTTCTGGATCGGGCGCTACATCGAGCGCAGCGACGGCACCGCCCGCATCCTCGACGTGCACCTGCAGCTCCTCCTCGAGGACCCGTGGATCGACGAGGACACCGCGTGCCGGTCGCTCCTCAGCGTCATGGGGTCGCTGCCCCCCGAGGGTGTCGACCAGGTGCGCCGCGAAGACGTGCTCTCGCGCCTCGCCGTCGACCGCATGAATCCGTCGAGCATCGCGTACGCGCTCACCGCCGCGCGCGAGAACGCCCGTCGCGCCCGCGAGATCGTCTCGACGGAGCTGTGGGAGACCCTCAACACGACGAACGCCCGCATGCCCCGGCGCCTGCAGAACGACCGCGTCCACGAGTTCTTCCAGTGGGTGCGCGAGCGCGCGGCACTCGCCGTCGGCATCGTGGACTCGTCCACGAGCCGCGACGAGGCGTGGCAGTTCTTCAGCCTCGGCCGCAGCATCGAGCGGGCCGACATGACCGCCCGGATGCTCGCGACGCGGTCGCTGACCCAGGCGTCCGGGCCGTCGTGGACGACGATCCTCCGCTCGTGCGG
>JAVBUG010000214.1:0-6470 GCA_031555515.1 Microbacterium sp.
GGCCAGACCGTGGACCGCCCGTCGTTCCGTGTCAATCCGGGTCAGAACATCCACGTCAAGGCCAAGAGCGAGGGCCTCGAGCCGTTCCAGGTCGCAGCGCTCGGCGGTCACGCCGAGGTGCTGCCGCCCGTTCCGGGCTACCTCGAGGTCGAGCTCGACAAGCTCCAGGCCCGTCTCGTGCGTCGCCCCAAGCGCGCCGAGGTTCCCGTGGTCTGCGACGTCCAGCTCGTCGTCGAGTACTACGCCGCGCGCTAAGCAGCAGCAACGCACGAAGGGCGTCGGGTCATCCCGGCGCCCTTCGTCGTTTCCGCATACGATGGGGGGATGCCGCGCCCCGGCGGCCCGCGAGGAAGTGGTGACATGAAGAACCTCCTGTGGTTCCTGCTCGGCATCGCCGGCGGATTCGTACTCGCGCACCTGGTCAACAAGGACCCGCGCGGTCACGAAGTGCTCGCCGAAGTCGACGCCCGCATCACGGAGTTCACCGACCGCATGGGCGACGCGTATCGGGAACAGGAGGCCCGCTTCGCCGGCCTCGTCGACGACGTGCGGGATGCCGCAGCAGACGCGGCGTCGAACGCCCGGGCCGCAGCATCCGATGTCGTCGAGAACGTGGCGGACGCGGCCCAGGACGCCGCCCGCAAGATCGCCGACTGAGCGACCGCAGACATCTCGGCGGCACCGGACCGCCGCCTCGCACGAATCTCCCACCAGACACACCGACGCTCCCGCACGCACACGCAAGGACCCGCATGAAGACCGCCGAGATCGCACAGCGCTTCCTCGATTACTTCGAGATGAACGGCCACACCATCGTCCCCTCGGCATCTCTGGTGACCGACGACCCGGCGCTGCTGTTCACGGTGGCCGGCATGGTGCCCTTCATCCCGTATCTCTCCGGTGACGTGCCCGCGCCGTACCCGCGCGCGGCAGACAACCAGAAGTGCATCCGCACCAACGACATCGAAGAGGTCGGCAAGACGCCGCGGCACGGCACGTTCTTCCAGATGCTCGGCAACTGGTCGTTCGGCGACTACTTCAAGGAAGGCGCGATCCGCTACGCGTGGGATCTGCTGACCTCGCCCGAGTCCGAGGGCGGGCTCGGCTTCGACCAGAAGGACCTGTGGGTCACCGTCTACGAAGAGGACGACGAGGCCCACGACCTCTGGCTGAAGCTCACCGACCTGCCCGAGGAGCGCATCCAGCGCCTCGGCAAGGACACGAACTACTGGAGCACCGGGCTTCCCGGCCCCGCCGGCCCCTGCTCGGAGATCTTCTTCGACCGCGGCCCCGCGTACGGCATCGACGGCGGTCCCGCGACCGACGACGACCGCTACGTCGAGATCTGGAACCTCGTGTTCATGCAGTACGAGATCACGAACGTGCGCTCGAAGTACGACTTCGACATCGTCGGCGAGCTGCCGAACAAGAACATCGACACCGGCATGGGCCTCGAGCGCATCGCGTTCATCAAGCAGGGCGTCGACAACATGTACGAGACCGACCAGGTGCGTCCGGTGCTCGACAAGGCTGTCGAGCTCTCGGGCCGCACATACGGCGCGAACCACGACGACGACGTGCGCTTCCGCGTGGTCGCGGACCACGTCCGCTCGTCGCTCATGCTCATGTCGGACGGCGTCACGCCCTCCAACGACGGCCGCGGCTACATCCTGCGCCGCCTCATGCGGCGCGTGATCCGCTCGATGCGCCTGCTCGGCGTCGACGGGCCGACGTTCGAGGTGCTGTTCACGGCATCGCGCGACGCCATGAAGGACGCCTACCCGGTCGTCGAGACCGACTGGGCGCGGATCTCGCAGTACGCCCTCGCGGAGGAGGCGACATTCCTGCGCACGCTGGCCGCGGGGGAGTCGATCCTCGACGAGTCGCTCTCCGACACGAAGGCGGCCGGAGGCACGACGCTCACGGGCGCCGAGGCGTTCCTGCTGCACGACACGTACGGCTTCCCGATCGACCTCACGCTCGAGATCGCCGAAGAGGCCGGCCTCAGTGTCGACCGCGCGGCGTTCGACGGCCTCATGCAGGAGCAGCGCGCACGCGCCAAGGCCGACGCGCGGGCACGCAAGCGCCAGCTCGCCGACACGAGCGTGTACCGCGACCTGCGGGCGCAGGGCGAGACGATCTTCACCGGCTACACCGACCTCGAGGCGGAGTCGCAGGTGCTCGGCATCCTCGTCGACGGCGTGTCGGTCGACCGCGCGAGCGTCGGCCAGATCGCCGAGGTGATCCTCGCCGAGACCGCGCTGTACGCCGAGTCGGGCGGCCAGGTCGCCGACAAGGGCGTCATCGTGGGCCCGGGCTACGAGCTCGAGGTGCTCGACGTGCAGAAGCCGGTGCCGG
The DNA here is from genome assembly GCA_031555515.1 of Microbacterium sp. Lineage (GTDB taxonomy): Bacteria > Actinomycetota > Actinomycetes > Actinomycetales > Microbacteriaceae > Microbacterium. The sequence continues at coordinate 2,359 of JAVBUG010000214.1, forward strand.
GCCTCATCAGCCCCACCGTCGAGGTGTCGACGGGAGAGGTCGGCGTCGGTCAGGCGGCGACGACGGTGGTGGATGCTGCGAACCGCCGCGCCGCCCGACAGGCGCACTCCGCGACGCACCTGGTGCACGCGGCGCTCCGCGACACGCTCGGCAAGACCGCGACGCAGGCCGGCTCGCTCAACCGCGCCGGCTACATGCGCTTCGACTTCTCGTGGGGCCAGTCGCTGTCGGACGAGACCAAGACCGAGATCGAGGAGATCGCGAACAACGCGGTGCGCGACAACCTCGAGGTGACCACGCGCGTCCTCCCGCTCGACGAGGCGCGCTCGCTCGGCGCGATGGCGCTGTTCGGTGAGAAGTACGGCGACACCGTGCGCATGGTCGACATCGGCGGCCCGTGGTCGCGCGAACTCTGCGCCGGCACCCACGTGTCGACGAGCGCCGAGATCGGGCTCATCAACCTCGTCGGCGAGTCTTCGGTGGGCGCGTCCAACCGCCGCGTCGAGGCGCTGGTCGGTCTCGATGCCTTCCGGTCGCTCGCGGCCGAGCGGGCGCTCGTGTCACAGCTGACGACGTCGCTCAAGGCGCCGCGCGAGCAGCTGCCGGCGCGCATCGCGGAGCTCCAGGCGAGCCTCAAGGCCGCCGAGAAGAAGATCGCCGCGTTCGAGGCCAAGGCGCTCGGCGACCGGCTCCCGGCCCTCGCCGCGACGGCGACCCGCGTCGGCGACACTGTCGTGGTCGCCGAGTCGCTCGGGAACGCGGCATCCGCCGACGACGTCCGCTCGCTGGCACTGCAGGTGCGCGAGCGCCTCGGCTCCGACGCGGCGGTCGTCGCGCTCGGCGCCGTCGTGAACGACCGTCCGGTCGTCATCGTCACCCCCACCGACGCCGCCCGCGCCGCGGGCGCGAAGGCGGGCGTGCTCGCGAAGGGGGCCGCCGGCGTGCTCGGCGGCGGCGGCGGTGGCCGCTACGACGTCGCGCAGGGCGGCGGAACGGATGCTGCGGCACTTCCCGCGGCGCTCGGCTCGGTGAAGGACGCGCTCGGCGCGTGAGCGGAGCGGGCTTGTGAGTACCTGGCGAAGGGGGACTCGTCTCGGCATCGATGTGGGCAAGGCCCGGGTCGGGGTCGCGAAATGCGACCCCGACGGCCTGCTCGCGACTCCGGTCGAGACGGTGCCGCGCGACGACGCCTCGGTGACGCGCATCGTGGCACTGTCCGACGAGCACTCGGCGGTCGAGCTCTACGTGGGCCTGCCGCTCAACATGCGCGGCGAAGACACGGCCTCGACCCAGGACGCGCGGGACTTCGCGGCGGCGCTGGCGGTGGCATCCGGTCTCCCCGTGCGCCTCGTCGACGAGCGCCTGTCCACGGTCTCCGCACACGCGGCACTGCGCAGTTCGGGCAGAACCCAGCGTTCGTCGCGTAACATCGTGGACCAGGTCGCCGCGGTCGTCCTGCTCCAGCAAGCGCTCGACGTCGAGAAGAGCACCGGACGACCTCCCGGAACCCCCGTCCCCCAGGAGCCCGCCTGATGTCCGACTCATCGCCCGACGGCGAAGCCGTCCCCCAGTCGCGCCGCGCTGCCCGCGAGGCCGCCGCGCGACAGGCGGCGACGGGGGAGACCCCGACGGCACCGGCCGCCTCCGCGGCGGCGCCCGCGCCGGGAGCGACATCAGCGCCCACTCCCGCCGCAGCCACGTGGGAATCGCTCATCACCGGCTCCACGCCCGTCGTCGAGAGCGTTCCCACCGTGCCTGTCGCTGATGCCGACGCACCGAGCTCCGACACCCCGGGAAGCGGCTTCCAGCCCGTGCCGCTGCGCACACCCCGCCCGACGCGCACTGATGTCGACTCCACCCCCGAGAACGACCCGTGGCTGTTCTCGGGCGACACCGCGCCCGCGATGCCCTACAGTCGGGGCAACACCGACGCGAACGCGACGGTGGCCATGAGCGCGACTCGAACGGCGACGCTGCCCGAGAAGCCGGAGCAGCGCATGGGGCGTCCGACGGAGCCCACGCTCGACGACCTCTTCAGCGGCTCCTCGTCCACGGAGGACATCGGATACGTGCCCCCGCCCACCAACAAGAAGCGCCGGCGCATCGGCGGCTGGATCGCCCTGGGCGTCGTGCTCCTCATCCTCGGCGGCATCGCCGCCGGCGGGTTGTACGTGTGGAACACGTACGAGGACAAGATCCGCGAGGTCATGGGCTGGGAGGAGCCCAAGGACTACGAGGCAGGACTCGCGAACGGCGAGGCGTTCGTCACGATCGCGCAGGGGGACACCGGCTCGCCCATCTCGCAGTCCCTCTACGACGCGGGCGTGACTAAGACGCCCGACGCGTTCTACGACTACCTCATCACGAGCGGGCAGAACCCCACCTTCCAGCCGGGCGTCTACAGGCTGCAGAAGCAGATGACCAGCGAAGCCGCCCTGGCTGCGCTGATGGACCCCGCCAACAAGCAGGAGTTCACCGCTCAGATCCCCGAGGGCTTCACGGTCGAGGGCACGCTCGAGCGGATCTCGGAAGGCACCGGCATCCCGCTCGAGGAGCTCACCGCCGCTGCGGCAGACCCGTCGGTCTACGGTGTCCCCGTCGATCCGGCCGTCGTCGCCGCAGGCGGGCAGCCGCTCGAAGGCTGGCTGTTCCCGGCCACCTACACGTTCGACCCCAGCGTCACCGCGCAGTCGGCGATCCAGACGCTGGTGGACCGCACGAAGCAGTCGCTCGACGCGGCAGGCGTACCGGAGGAGCGGCGCCAGGAGATCCTCACGACGGCCTCGATCATCCAGCGCGAGGCCCGGTTCGAGGCCGACATGCAGAAGGTCGCACGCGTCATCCAGAACCGGCTCGACCCGAACAACCAGGAGACCTTCGGCCTCCTGCAGATGGACTCGACGGCGCAGTTCGGCTTCGGCGAGCTCCATGAAGGGTCTGCGAGCACCTCCGAAGAGGCGCAGTACGACCCCAACCCGTGGAACACCTACGTCCATGCCGGTCTTCCGATCGGGCCGATCGCCAACCCCGGCGACGTCGCGATCAATGCCGCCATGCACCCGGCCGACGGACCGTGGATGTATTTCGTCACCGTCAACATGGACACCGGCGAGACGATCTTCTCGGCGACGTACAACGAGCACCTGCAGTACGTCGAGCAGATGCAGCAGTGGTGTTCCGAGCACCCGGACTCGGGGTGCTGAGCCCTGACGCGTCGCGTCTGGAGGTGTGGGGCGACCCGATCGCGCACAGCCGCTCGCCGCAGCTGCACGCCGCGGCGTACGGCGTTCTCGGGCTCGACTGGGCGTACGGACGCCGCCGTGTGGACGAGGCGTCGTTCACCCACGAGCTCGCTGGCGTCGACCGCGCCTGGCGGGGCCTCTCGCTCACGATGCCGCTCAAGGGCGTCGCCTTCGCCGCGGCCACGTCGCTCGACCGCCGCGCCGAGCTGACCGGCGCGGTGAACACGCTGCTGCTCGACACCGACGGTCCTCGCGGCTTCAACACCGACGTGGGCGGGATCGTCCGCACGCTCGCCGACGACGGCGTCACCGACGTGACTCGGGCACGCATCGTCGGCGCCGGCGCCACCGCGACCTCGGCGCTCGTCGCCCTCTCCGAGCTCGGTGCGCGCGAGGTCGACGTGGTCGCCCGCCGCCCTGAGGCCGTCGCGCCTCTCGCGGCGCTCGGCGACCGCCTCGGCATCACCGTCAGCACGGCCTCGTTCGCAGCATCCGTTCTTCCTGAGGTGCCGCTCACGATCGCGACGCTGCCGGGCGATGCCCCGGTACCGGATGCGGTGGCCGACGCGCTGGCGCGCTCCGGCGGGCTTCTGCTCGACGTCGTCTACGGCCACTGGCCGACGGCGCTGTCGGCGGCCTGGGACCGCACGGGCGGCACCGCCCGGTCGGGACTCGGGATGCTGCTGCATCAGGCGCTGCTGCAGATCCGGATCTTCCGGCACGGCGTGCCCGATGCGCCGCTCGAGCGGGAGGCCGAGGCGCTGGATGCGATGCGTCGCGTGCTCGAGGAGCCCGCGGCGTCGTAACGGCCGCCGTGGGCGGGGGAGACTGGACCAATGCTCCGCGTGCTCACGGCCGGCGAATCCCACG
>JAVBUG010000144.1:0-2551 GCA_031555515.1 Microbacterium sp.
AAGCCGACATTATGGCTCCATGTTCGCCGCGAGACAGAAGCTCTGGAGCGGCGACGTCGCCTATCTCCTCCGGGCGGGCGAGGGCTTCGTCCTCGCCGACGTCGACACCCGCTCGACCCCGGGATACGAGAAGGACAAGGCGCACGCGGCGGACGACCTCCAGTCCGGCGCCGCCGAGCTCGACGAGTATCAGGAGCGGCTGTACGCCCGCAGCCGGGTCGACGCCACGAACGCCTCCGTGCTGCTGGTGCTGCAGGCGATGGACTCCGCCGGCAAGGGCGGCATCATCCGTCACGTCGTGGGGTCGGTGGACCCGCAGGGCGTCGTGCTGTCGGCGTTCAAGAAGCCGACGGAGGAGGAGCTGAAGCACGACTTCCTGTGGCGGATCAAGCAGCGGCTTCCCGACTCGGGCATGATCGGCGTCTTCGACCGCTCGCACTACGAGGACGTGCTCATCGGCCGGGTCAGGCGCCTCGCCCCCGAGCAGGAGATCGAGCGTCGCTACGCGGCGATCAACGACTTCGAGCGCCAGCTGACCGACTCCGGCACGAGGGTCGTCAAGGTGATGCTCCACATCTCCCCGGACGAGCAGAAGAAGCGCCTGATGCGGCGCCTCAACCGCCTCGACAAGCACTGGAAGTACAACCCGACCGACGTCGACGAGCGCGAGCTGTGGCCGCAGTACATGGCGGCGTACCAGACCGTATTCGAGCGCACGTCGACCGAGCACGCGCCCTGGTTCGTCGTGCCCGCAGACCACAAGTGGTACGGGCGGCTCGCTGTCCAGAACCTGCTGCTGGAGGCACTCGAGGACATCGACCCGCAGTGGCCGAAGGCGACGTTCGACGTCGAGGCCGAGAAGCGGCGCCTCGCGGCCACCTGACCCTTCACGCGGCTGCGTCGATCACGCAAAGTAGTTGATGCTTGCGAGTACTTGACGTGATACAGTACTCGACATGACAAAGGACGACGCGTTCGCAGCCGACCTGCTGCGCGGCCACACCGACACGATCGTGCTCGGGGTGCTGCGGCGCGGCGACGCGTACGGCTTCGAGATCTACAAGGCCATCCGCAATGCGACCGGCGGCGATCACGAGATCAAAGAGGCGACCCTGTACGCCACGTACCGCCGCCTCGAGAAGGACGGGCTCGTCGAGTCCTACTGGGGCGACGAGTCCCAGGGCGGCCGCCGCAAGTACTACCGCATCACCGACGCCGGCCGCGCGGTCTTCCGCGCCAACGTCGCGGCCTGGACCGCGACCCGGCGCATCATCGACGCACTGCTCGACGTGAAGGAGAGCCAGCAATGAACACCGACATCCATCGCCTTCTCGACGAGGCGTTCCAGGGCATCGAGATGACGCCCGACGCCCAGGATCTGAAAGAAGAGGTGCGCGCCAACCTCGTCGCCCGCACCGACGAGCTCGAGGCGGCCGGGGTCGCGCCGACGCAGGCCGCGCAGCGCGCGATCGCCGAGCTCGGCGACGTCCGTCTGCTCCTGGATGAGACGACGGATGCTGCGCCCCGCTCTCGCGGGAACGACTACGCCGCCCTCATGCAGCGCCATCACGTGCGTCCGAAGCCGGGGTACGTCGTGCGCACCGTCGTCTGGTCGATCCTGGCCGTGGTGGGCATCACCCTCGGAATCCTGTGCGCCGTCGGCGTCTTCCCGATCGTGCTCGGCGGGCAGATCGCCCTGTTCGGCCTCGCGTCCACGGCGCTCGGCATGCTGGTCGGCGACGCGCTCTCGCAGGAGACGACGACGAACCACCCGATGCCGCAGAATCGCGCTGCCGGCTACGCCCTCGCGACGTTCCTCGGCGCCTACGGCCTCGGCTTCGGCGGGCTGGTCGCACTCGGCACCATGCCGATGTGGGGCATCGTGTTCTCCGCGCTGGGGATCATCGCCTCGATCATCCTGTTCGCTTTCCTCGGCGCGAGCCAGACGAACCGCCACAAGGCGTGGACGCGTCAGGCTCACTCGAGCGAACCGCCGAACCGGTTCGAGCGCGAGCCCGAGACCGCGGCGCGTTTCGGCATCTACAGCGCCGTCATCTGGCTGGTGACCTTCGCCGTCATCGCGGTGCTCGTCTTCACCGTCGGCTGGTGGTGGGCGCCGGTCGCCTTCGTCGGCGGGTTCGCGGTCATGATGCTGGTCCTCGCACGGATGCTCTTCAGCCCCGAGAAGAAGTCCTGAAACGTCGGGCGGCGCCGCGGGCCGCCCGACCCGTCAACAACCCACGCGCCGGACGGGATGCTTCGCCATCCCCTAAAACTCCATCGCCCACGATCGCCCCATCGTCGCCACCGATCTCGTCAAGGTCTATCCGGGGCGCGGCAGGAAGCCCGCGGTCCGGGCCCTCGACGGCCGCGGGTTCTCCGTGCCCGCCGGCCGCGTGTTCGGCCTCCTCGGCCCGAACGGCGCCGGCAAGTCGACCACGACCAAGATCCTCACGACCCTGTCGCGCCCGACGAGCGGCTCGGCCGTCGTCGCGGGGCACGACGTCGCGACCGACCCGGCGTCGGTCCGCGCCGCCATCGGCTCCGTGTC
>JAVBUG010000355.1:0-8557 GCA_031555515.1 Microbacterium sp.
GCTCGCGACCGGCAGGGGCGGCTGGGCCGCCCGGCGCCCGCGCCGGTCGCCCAGCCCCGAGCGCGCCCACTCGGGGGCGGGGCCCTGGACGACCATGTGGGGGGTTACGCGCCCGCGGCCGCGCGCCCACCGTCGTGCACGCGTCTCGTCGGCTCCGTATGCGTCAGCCTCGGTCGCGCGCTACTGGGCGGCCGCCCACTCCGTCGAAGGGGCGGGCGACGTGCGGCCGAGCCACGTGGAGACGACGCCGCCGTCCTCACCGGTGCGCGCGGCGTCGTCGACGAGCCCCATCGCCCGCGGGTAGGCGCGGCGCAGTCGCGGCACGAGCCGACCGGACTCTCCCGTCGTGGCGCCGTACATCGCGCCGAGCATCGCGATCTTCGCCTCCTGCCGGGTCGCCACCGCGCCGCTCTCGACGATCCCCGTGTAGAGATCGCGTCCGCGCGCCGCCGCGGCCAGGGCGGTGTCGCCCGACATCGCGGCGAGCACACGCGGCTCGAGCTGCGCGACGTCGGCGACGACGAGCCGCCACCCCGGGTCGGCCCGGACCGCCTCGCGCAACTGACGCGGCAGCTGGAGCGCGCCCCCGCCAGACGACGCCCAGCGCCCTGTGACGACGCCTCCCGGCACGTACACCGGGCGGAACCGGCCGTCGGCCACCCACTCCGACAGCCACGCCCACCCGTTCGCCGACAGCAGCCGCGAGAGCTTCTTGTACTCGAGGAGCGGCTCGATGACGGGATGCCGCTGCTCGGCGAGCTCCCACCGGTTGGTGGACTCGACCAGCACGCCGACCCGGTGCAGCGACCGGAGGAGCTTCGGCTGCGAGTCGAGGCTCGCGGAGGGGTCGCCGAGGGCTGCGCGCACCCGCTCCGCTGCCGCGGCGAGCTTCACGGGCTGCGCGCCACCCGGGCGGCGCTCCCCGAGGGTCTCGACGAGGATGCGGTCGTGCGACTCGGCGTCCCACGGGAGTCCCGCCGCCCGCAGCTCGGCAGCCACCAGCGCGCCCGCCGACTCCGCCGCGGTCAGCAGCCGAAGACGACCGGACTCGACGCTGCCGGCGACCGCGTCCCGCTGACGCACGAACTCGGCCAGCGCCGCGTCGGCGTCGGCGGGCGGGCCGGACGGGCGCGAGACCGTGTCCAGCTCGAACAGCGCAGGCGCGGCCTGCTCTGCGTCGACGTATGGCGCAGCATCCCATTCCCGTGCACGCCTGACCGTCGCCGTCTCGGGGACCAGTGCCGAGTCGCGCAGGATCGCGTGGCAGAGGCGCAGGTCATGACACCGTGCGACGCGGACGCCATCGGCGAGCAGCGCGGCGTACCACTGCGGCGTGTCGTGCCAGACCCAGCGCGGCGCCCAGCGCGCTTCGGCCTCCGAGACCCAGGACGTCAGCGCGGCATCGTCGACCTCGTCGCGCCCGAGTTCGTCGGCGTTCGCGTCGAGCAGGATGACAGCGGCGCCGCGCGGGGTCCGCCCGAGAACGATCCAGCCGGGGGCGTCAGGCACGCCCACCGCGGAACCGCCCGGCCGCGGTCACAGCCCGGATTCGTCGTCGCGCACGAGGATGCACCCGCACTCGGGGCACGTCACGACGTCGTTCTCGCCCGCCTGGCGCAGCACCTGCAGGTCGGTCCCGGCGAGAACCATGTGGCAGCCCTCGCAGGTGCGACGGCGCAGGAACGCGGCGCCCGCGCTGCGGGCGGCGAGGCGGTCGTACAGCCCGAGCAGGTCGGCGGGCACGCTGCCCGCGACGGCCGTGCGGTCGCGGGTGGCCGCGTCGAACGCCGCCGTCGCCTCGGCGACCGCCCGCTTGCCCTCGGCGCTCAGCTCGGCACCCTCGGCGTTGGTCGCCGCGATCAGGGCCTCCTGCTCGGCGACGTCGGCATCGGCGGTCTCGAGCCGCTCCATGACGGCGAGCTCCGCGTCTTCGAGGTCGCTCTTGCGACGCGCGAGCGCGGCCAGCTCGCTCTCGAGCCCCTGGGCCTCCTTCGAGTTCGTCGAGGCGGCGAGCCGGTCGGCGTCACGCGCCGCCCGGGCATCGACGACGGCGACGTCGGACTCGATGCGCGACAGCTCGGTGCGCAGATCGTCTCGGGCGCCCAGGCGCGTTCCCAGCTCCTGCGAGAGCTCCTGACGCCGGCCCAGCAGCTCCTGCACGCGGCCCGCCTGGGGCGGGTTCTTGCGAGCGTTGTCGGCCTGGCGGATGCGGGCGTCGAGCTGGGCGACCTCGACGAGGCGGCGCTGGTCTGCGGGGCTGGCGTTCACGTCACCAACCTACCGTGGGGCATCGACGGCGCGAGCGGTGGAGACTAGCATTCGACGACCGGCCCTTCCGAAGACGAAAGGCGCGAACCATGGGCGTTCTCCGCACCAAGTCCGTCGAGCAGTCGATCGCCGACACCGACGAACCGGAATTCCGACTCAAGAAGTCCCTGACGGCCCTGGACCTGACGGTCTTCGGCATCGGCGTCGTGATCGGTGCCGGCATCTTCACTCTCACCGGTCGTGCCGCGCACGAGGTCGCGGGCCCGGCCATCGTGATCAGCTTCGTGGTCGCCGCGATCGCCTGCACTCTCGCCGCGCTCTGCTACGCGGAGTTCGCGTCGACCGTGCCCGTGTCGGGCTCCGCCTACACGTTCTCGTACTCGTCACTGGGCGAGCTCTTCGCCTGGATCATCGGATGGGATCTGATCCTCGAGATGTTCCTCGGCGCGAGCGTCGTGGCGCAGGGATGGAGCGCGTACCTGGGCACGCTCTTCGAACAGCTGGGCATGCCGATCCCCGCCGAGATCGGGTACGGCGGGACCGTCGACCTCATGGCGATCCTCCTCGTGCTGGTGCTCGGCGGACTCATGACGTTCGGCATCAAGGAGTCGCTGCGCGTCAACATGGTGCTGGTCGCCGTGAAGCTCTTCATCGTGCTGTTCGTGATCGTCGCCGGCCTGCTGTTCGTGAGCCCCGCGAACTGGTCGCCCTTCGTGCCGGCACCCGCGCCGAGGGAAGCGGCGACGGGACTCAGCCAGCCGCTGCTGCAGTTCCTCTCGGGCATCGAGCCGACCGCCTTCGGCGTCGGCGGCATCTTCGCCGGCGCCGCCCTGGTGTTCTTCGCCTATATCGGCTTCGACGTCGTCGCGACCACCGCCGAGGAGACGCGCCACCCGCAGCGCGACCTGCCGATCGGCATCATCGCGTCGCTGGTGATCTGCACGCTGCTGTATTGCGCGGTCGCGCTCGTGGTCACCGGGATGGTTCCTTACCAGGACCTCGATCCGGCGGCCGCGCTTGCGAACGCCTTCGCCTTCCACGGGGCGACGTGGATGGCGACGCTCATCTCGGCGGGCGCCGTCGCCGGCCTCACCACGGTCGTGCTGACGCTGCTGATCGGCGCCACGCGCATCATCTTCGCGATGTCGCGGGACGCGCTCCTGCCCATTCGGCTCGCCAAGGTGCACCCGCGATTCCGCACGCCGTGGGTCATCTCGATCCTCGTCACGATCATCGTCGCGGTCGTCGCGGGTTTCACCCCGATCGGCCTGCTGGAAGAGATGGTCAACATCGGCACTCTGTCGGCGTTCGTGCTCGTGTCGGTCGGCGTCATCGTGCTGCGGCGCAAGCGCCCGGACCTGCACCGCAGCTTCCGCGTCCCGCTCAACCCGTGGCTGCCGGGGCTGTCGGCGGCGATCTGCGTCTACCTGATGCTCAACCTCACGGTGGAGACGTGGCTGCGATTCCTGGTGTGGCTGGTCATCGGCTTCGTGATCTACTTCGCCTACTCGCACCGGCACTCGAAGATCGGCCAGCCCGGATACCAGGAGTTCGCGCTGCCCCATGTCGTCTCCCACGAGCGGGACCACGGCGAGCAGGGCGACGACCGGGATCCGCCCCCGGACCGGCCCTGAAGTTCTTCGGTGGGCCCTGCCGGGATCGAACCGACGACATCCACGGTGTAAACGTGGCGCTCTACCAGCTGAGCTAAAGGCCCTCGCGGCCAGTCTACGAGGTGCGTCCGCAGCGTCTCGAACTCGCTAGGCTGGCAGTTGGTGCGTTTTGTGCAGGGCTGACAACGCCCGCGCCGCTCCGGTAGCGATTCCCTGGCACGATCTGCCAGACGACGAAAGGTCTTCTGTGACTGTCAACGATCAGGATCCGTACTCGCAGGAACCCCTCGACAGCGATCCCGATGAGACCTCCGAGTGGCAGGAGTCCCTCCAGCAGCTCGTGCAGGCGAAGGGCCACGGACGTGGCCGCGAGATCATGCTGAGCCTGCTGCAGACCTCCCACGAGCTGCAGCTGAACGTTCCGCAGGTTCCCACGACGGACTACATCAACACGATCGCCCCCGAGAACGAGCCCGAGTTCCCGGGCGACGAGGAGCTCGAGCGCCGGTACCGCCGGTGGATCCGCTGGAACGCCGCGATCACCGTGCACCGCGCCCAGCGGCCCGGCATCGGCGTCGGCGGCCACATCTCGACGTACGCGTCGTCCGCGTCGCTGTACGAGGTCGGCTTCAACCACTTCTTCCGCGGGCTCGACGACCCGACCGGCGGCGACCAGATCTTCATCCAGGGCCACGCCTCCCCCGGCATCTACGCCCGCTCGTTCCTCGAGGGACGTCTGAGCTCGGAGCAGCTCGACGGCTTCCGCCAGGAGAAGTCGAAGGCGCCCAACGCGCTGCCGTCGTACCCGCACCCCCGCCTCATGCCGGAGTACTGGCAGTTCCCGACGGTGTCGATGGGCCTCGGCCCGATCAACGCCATCTACCAGGCGATGTCGAACAAGTACCTCACCAACCGCGGGATCAAGGATCTCTCGAACTCGCGCGTCTGGGCGTTCCTGGGCGACGGCGAGATGGACGAGGTCGAGAGCCGCGGTCAGCTGCAGGTCGCGGCGAACGAAGGGCTCGACAACCTCACGTTCGTCGTCAACTGCAACCTGCAGCGTCTCGACGGCCCGGTGCGCGGCAACGGCAAGATCATCCAGGAGCTCGAGAGCTTCTTCCGCGGCGCCGGCTGGAACGTCATCAAGGTCGTCTGGGGCTCGGGCTGGGACGAGCTGCTCGCGAACGACACCGACGGCGCCCTCGTCCACCTCATGAACACCACGCCGGACGGCGACTTCCAGACCTACCGCGCGGAGGACGGCGCGTTCATCCGCGAGCACTTCTTCGGTCGCGACGAGCGCACCGCTGCTCTGGTGAAGGACTGGTCCGACGACGACATCTGGGGCAAGCTGCGTCGCGGCGGCCTGGACTACCGCAAGGTCTACGGTGCCTACAAGGCCGCGACCGAGCACAAGGGCCAGCCGACGGTGATCCTCGCCAAGACGATCAAGGGCTACGGCCTGGGTCATCACTTCGAGGGCCGCAACGCGACCCACCAGATGAAGAAGATGACGCTGCAGGACCTCAAGTACTTCCGCGACTCGATGCGGATCCCGGTCTCGGACGCGCAGCTCGAGGAGAACCCCTACCTGCCGCCGTACTACAACCCCGGTGGCAACGACGAGACGATCCAGTACATGCTGGAGCGCCGTCGCGCGCTGGGCGGCTTCCTGCCGGAGCGCCGCACGCACCACGTCGGTCTGCAGCTGCCGGGCGACGAGGCGTATGCGCTGCCGAAGAAGGGCTCGGGCACCCAGGAGATCGCCACGACCATGGCGTTCGTCCGCCTGCTCAAGGACCTCCTCCGCTCGAAGGACTTCGGCCACCGCATCGTGCCGATCATCCCCGACGAGGCGCGGACGTTCGGCATGGACGCGTACTTCCCGACCGCGAAGATCTACAACCCGCACGGCCAGAACTACACGTCGGTCGACCGTGAGCTGCTCCTCGCGTACAAGGAGAGCCCGCAGGGTCAGATCATCCACGTCGGCATCAACGAGGCCGGCGCGGTCGCCGCGTTCACCGCGGCGGGCACGTCGTACGCCACGCACGGCGAGCCGCTCATCCCGGTCTACGTCTTCTACTCGATGTTCGGGTTCCAGCGCACCGGCGACGCCCAGTGGGCGGCGGGCGACCAGATGGCGCGCGGCTTCATCATCGGCGCTACCGCCGGCCGCACCACGCTCACCGGCGAGGGCCTGCAGCACGCCGACGGTCACTCGCTCCTGCTCGCCGCGACCAACCCGGCGACGGTGTCGTACGACCCGGCCTTCGGCTACGAGATCGCGCACATCGTCCGCTCGGGCATCGAGCGCATGTACGGCGGGAACCACCCCGACCCGAACGTCATGTACTACCTCACGGTGTACAACGAGCCGCTGGTGCAGCCGGCCGAGCCCGAGGGCGTGGACGTCGACGGCATCGTGCGCGGCATCCACCGCGTGTCGACCGCCGAGGGCGAGGGCCCCAAGGCTCAGCTCCTCGCGTCAGGCGTGGGCGTGCCGTGGGCGCTCGAGGCACAGCAGCTGCTGCGCGACGACTGGGGCGTGCAGGCCGATGTCTGGTCGGTGACGTCGTGGAGCGAGCTGCGCCGTGATGGTCTCGCCGCCGACGAGCACAACTTCCTCCACCCGGAGGAGGAGCCGCACACTGCCTACCTGACCGAGAAGCTGAAGGATGCCGCGGGCCCCGTGGTCGCCGTCAGCGACTTCATGCACGCGGTGCAGGACCAGATCCGCCCGTGGGTGCCGAACCGCTTCGCGACGCTCGGTGCGGACGGCTTCGGCTTCTCCGACACGCGGGCCGCAGCTCGTCGCTTCTTCAAGATCGACGGCCCGTCGGTCGTGGTGCGCACGCTGCAGGCACTGGCCGAAGAGGGTGCGGTCGACCGCAGCCTCGCCGCGCAGGCCATCCAGAAGTACCGCCTGCACGACGTGACCGCCGGCACGAGCGGGAACGCGGGCGGCGAGAGCTGACTCGCGGATGGGCAAGTCCACCGAGGTGATGGACAAGGTCGAGACGCTCGCCTGGCTGCGACGCATCTCGGGCGATCTCGCGACCGTCACCATCAAGCGCCTCGAGGAGACGCTGCCCTGGTATGCCGAGATGCCGCCGGCCCGACGCTCCGCCGTCGGGCTGGTGGCACAGGCCGGCATCACGTCGTTCATCTCGTGGTACGACGAGCCCGGCTCCACACCGTGGATCGCGTCCGACATCTTCGCCGCGGCGCCGCGCGAGCTGCTGCGGAGCGTGAGCCTGCAGCAGACGCTCCAGCTCATCCGCGTCACCGTCGAGGTGACCGAGGAGCGGGTCGCGGGCAAAGGCGAGCATCTGCGTGAGGCGATCCTGCTGTACTCGCGCGAGGTGGCCTTCGCCGCGGCGGACGTGTACGCCCGCGCCGCCGAGGCGCGCGGCCTCTGGGACGCCCGCCTCGAGGCGCTCGTCGTCGACTCGATCCTCACCGGCGAGGCCGACGAAGAGCTGCCGAGCCGCATCGCGGCGCTCGGCTGGCACGGCCACGGCGAGGTCGCGGTGCTCGTGGGCACCACCCCGCCGCAATTCGACGTCGACCAGCTGCGCCGCACTGCGCGCAAGCTCGGCGTCGACGTGCTGATCGGTGTGCAGGGCTCGCGTCTCGTGCTGGTCGTCGGGCGCGCCGAGCCCTCGGCCGTCGCCGACGACGCCGTGACCGACCTTCCGTTCGGCGAGATCGCGCGCCGTCTCGAGCCCGGGTTCGGTGCGGGGTACCTCGTGCTCGGCCCGACGATGCCGGCACTCGTCGATGCCAGCCAGAGCGCCCGGGCCGCCCTCGCCGGATTCGCCGTGGCGCGCGCGTGGCGTCACGCGCCCAGGCCGGTGGAGGCGGACGACCTCCTTCCCGAGCGCGCCCTCGCCGGGGATCCTCTCGCCAAACTCACGCTGGTCGAGCGCATCTACCGTCCGCTCCAGTCGCACAGCGCCGATCTCGTGTCGACGCTGTGGGCGTACCTCGACAACGGCCGTTCGCTCGAGGCCACCGCCCGCGAGCTGTTCGTCCACCCGAACACGGTGCGATACCGCCTCAAGCGCGTGTCGGAGGTCATCGGCTGGGACGCCACCGGGCCCCGTGAGGCGCTGATCCTGCAGACGGCGCTGATCCTCGGATCGATCGGGACGGATGCCTCGCGCCGCCGGCCGCCGGCCCGGCGCAATCCGGCCTGATCCCTCCGTCGGTGTGGGCCACGCACAAAGCAGCGCGTGATTCTTGTGACGGTGTCGCCAGAACGACCTTTCTGATCCTTGGCAGGATGGAACGGTGAGAATCGCGGTCTTCCCCGGGCAAGGCTCCCAGTCCCCCGGCTTCCTGACTCCCTGGCTTGAGCTCGACGGCGTCGCCGATCGGCTGGCGCAGTACTCCGAGTGGGCGGGCGTCGATCTCGGGGCCGCCGGCACAGAGTGGGACGCGGACCGCATCCGCGACACTCAGGTCGCCCAGCCGCTCATCGTCGCCGCGAGCCTGCTGTCGTGGAACGCGATCCCCGACCGGTCCGAGATCGCCGGGGTCGCCGGGCACTCGGTCGGCGAGTTCGCCGCGGCAGCGGCCGCCGGCATCCTGAGCGAACAGGACGCACTGACCCTCGTCGGAATCCGCGGCCGTGCCATGGCCGAAGCGGCGGCCGCCGCCGAGACCGGGAT
>JAVBUG010000123.1:0-6544 GCA_031555515.1 Microbacterium sp.
TCTCGCGAAGCACCGCGACGACACGCTCGGTGCCGGCGAGTCCGAGCTCTCCGGCGAGACGAAGCACGCGTCCCTGGTCGGTGTCCTCGACGGTGAACGCGGGCACCGCGACGCTCTCGTGGGACTCGAGCAGGTGCATGCCGAACTGCTCGCCGAGCGTCTCCAGGAGCGCGATGGCGCGCACGGAATTGCCGTGCTCGTCCAGCCGAGGACTGAACGCGGCCACGCCGAACTGGGACGGGGCGACGGCGAGGAGGCCCCCGCTGACGCCGCTCTTCGCCGGCAGACCGACGCGCAGCAGCCATTCGCCGGAGTAGTCGTACATGCCGCAGCTCGCCATGATCGACAGCACGTCCCTGGCGACGGCCTCGGAGACGACCCGCTCCCCGGTGACGGGGTTGAGCCCGCCGAACGCGAGAGTCGCCGACATCACCGCGAGGTCGCGCACCGTCACGAGCAGCGAGCACTGACGGAAGTACGTCTCGACGGCGATCTCGACCGAGCCGTCGATGATCCCGTGCGAGCGCAGCAGGTGCGCCAGGGCGCGGTTGCGGTCGCCGGTCGCCGACTCCGAGGCGTAGACCTGCTCGTCGACCCACAGCGAGCGCCCCGCGAAGGCGGAGAGTCCCTCGACGATGCGGGTCATGCGATCGTCGACGCCGTCACCCGGAATGAGAGCGGACGTCGCGATCGCGCCCGCGTTGACCATCGGGTTCGCCGGGCGACCGGTGCCGGGTTCGAGGCTGATCGCGTTGAACGGCTCGCCGCTGGGCTCCACGCCGACCTTCTCCAGCACCGCGTCGCGGCCGCGGTCGGCGAGGGCGAGTGCGAGCACGAACGGCTTCGAGATCGACTGGATCGTGAACTCGTGCGTGACGTCGCCGACGGCGCGCACGCGCCCGTGCGGGCCGACGACCGCGAGTGCCAGCCGGTCGGGATCGGCGGCCGCGAGCTCGGGGATGTAGCCCGCCGGGGCGCCGTGGTCATGGGGTCGGATGTCTTCGAGGACGTCGTGCAGCAGCGCCGTGATCGGATCCACGGCTCGACCATAATGGACGCGTGCCACCGATCGACGCCACCGCCCGCCAGACCGGCATCCGCATCAACCCGAGCATCCTCGCGGCCGACTTCGTCAACATGCAGGCGGAGCTCGCACGCATCGCGACGGCGGACTTCGTCCACGTCGACGTCATGGACAACCACTTCGTGCCGAACCTCACGTTCGGCCCGCAGATGGTCGAGCGCATCCAGGCGACGAGCCCCGTGCCCCTCGACGTGCACCTCATGATCGCCGATCCCGACCGCTGGGCCCCCGGCTACGCCGAGCTCGGCGCGGCATCCGTCACGTTCCATCTCGAGGCGGCGACCGAGCCGGTCGCGCTCGCCCGGCGCCTCCGCGACATCGGCGCACGCGCCGGTGTCGCGGTGAAGCCCGCGACCCCGGTCGAAGGGCTCTTCGACCTCCTCGACGACTTCGACCAGATCCTGGTGATGACCGTCGAGCCCGGTTTCGGCGGCCAGTCGTTCATGCCCGAGACCATGCCCAAGCTGCGTCGCCTGGCCGACGAGGCCCGCCGACGCGGGTCGTCCGTGTGGCTCCAGGTCGACGGCGGGATCGGCGAGTCCACCATCCTCCAGGCCGCCGAGGCGGGCGCCGACACCTTCGTCGCGGGCTCTGCCGTGTTCGGCGCGGGCGACCCCTCGAACGCCATCGCGGGCCTGCGCGCGACCGCCGCCGAGCACCACGCGCACTGAGTCTCGCGTCACGCGGCGCCGAGGCATCCGCTCTGTTCGATACCCTGGCATGGTGAAGACGTTCGACACGCTGTACGCCGAGCTCGCCGCGAAAGCAGTCGAGCGCCCCGAGGGATCGGGAACCGTCGCACAGCTGGACGCGGGCGTCCACGCGATCGGCAAGAAGATCGTGGAGGAGGCCGCCGAGGTCTGGATGGCGGCCGAGTACGAATCGACGGATGCCGCAGCCGAGGAGATCTCGCAGCTCCTGTACCACCTGCAGGTGCTGATGCTCGCGAAGGGCCTGAGCCTCGAGGACGTCTACCGACATCTCTGAGCCGTCCTCGCTCCCCGCTTCCTCGAAACCCGAAAGCTCCGCTGCCATGCTGCGAATCGCCGTGCCGAACAAGGGCTCGCTGTCCGAGACCGCTGCCGAGATGCTGAGCGAGGCCGGTTACACCGGCCGTCGCGACAGCAAGGATCTGCACATCATCGACCCCCACAACGAGGTCGAGTTCTTCTACCTGCGTCCCAAGGACATCGCCACCTACGTCGGATCCGGCGCCCTCGACGTCGGGATCACCGGGCGCGACCTGCTGCTCGACGCCCGCATGCCGGGTGCCCGTGAGATCGAGGCCCTGGGCTTCGCGGGCTCGACGTTCCGTTTCGCGGCGCCGACCGGGACGTTTTCCGAGGTGGAGCACCTCGAGGGCAAGCGCATCGCGACGTCGTACCCCGGCCTCGTCGACGCCTTCCTCGACGAGCGCGGAGTCGCGGCCGATCTGGTGCCGCTGGACGGCGCGGTCGAGTCCGCCGTGCGCCTCGGCGTCGCCGATGCGGTCGCCGACGTCGTCGAGACCGGCACCACACTCCGGCAGGCGGGTCTCGAGGTCTTCGGTCCGCCGATCCTGCGCTCGGAAGCGGTGCTGATCGCCGGGCCCTCTGACGTCGCCGGCACCGAGACCCTGCTCCGGCGGCTGCGCGGGGTCCTCGTCGCACGGCAGTACGTGCTCGTCGACTACGACCTCCCTGCCGAACTGGTCGATCAGGCCGTCGCCATCGCGCCCGGCATCGAATCGCCCACGATCTCTCCGCTGCGCGACCCCGCGTGGGTGGCGGTGCGGGTGATGGCGCCGCGCAAGGGTGTCAACAACGTGATGGACGCGCTGTACGCGATCGGCGCCCGCGCGATCCTCGTGACCGCCATCCACAACGCGAGACTCTGATGAGCCTGGTCTGCCGCGTCATCCCGTGCCTCGACGTCGCCGCGGGGCGTGTCGTCAAGGGCGTGAACTTCCAGAACCTGCGCGACATGGGCGACCCCGTCGAGCTGGCACGGGAGTACTTCCGCCAGGGCGCCGACGAGATCACGTTCCTCGACGTCACCGCGACGGTCGACGAGCGCTCGACGACGTACGACGTCGTGCGGCGCACCGCTGAGGAGGTCTTCATCCCGCTCACCGTCGGCGGGGGAGTCCGCTCGGCCGACGACGTCGCCCGGCTCCTGTCGGTCGGCGCCGACAAGATCGGCGTCAACTCCGCGGCGATCGCGCGCCCGCCGCTCCTGGACGAGATCGCCGACCGGTTCGGCGCGCAGGTGCTCGTCTTGTCACTTGACGTCAAGCGGTCACCCGCCACCGACTCCGGCTTCGTCGTCACCACGCACGGCGGCCGCACCGAGACGACCCTCGACGCGCTCGAATGGGCGCGCGAGGCCATCGAACGCGGCGCGGGCGAGCTCCTCGTGAACTCGATCGACGCCGACGGCACCAAGCAGGGCTTCGACCTCGAACTGGTCGGGCTCATGCGCGAGGTGGCCAGCGTGCCCGTCATCGCGTCGGGCGGCGCCGGTCAGGCCTCGGACTTCGGCCCGGCCATCGAGGCAGGCGCGGACGCCGTGCTCGCCGCATCCGTCTTCCACTCGGGTCAGCTGACCGTGGGCGACGTGAAGGCTGCGATGCAGGCCGACGGCATCGCCGTGCGGGAGGTGGCGGCATGACCGACACGCTCGACGAGCGCATCGCGCGCGTGACCTTCAACGCCGACGGCCTCGTCGCCGCGGTGATCCAGCAATGGGACACCCGCGAGGTGCTGATGCTCGGATGGATGGATGCCGAGGCCCTGCGTCGCACGCTCACCGAGGGCCGCGTCACCTTCTGGTCGCGCTCCCGCCAGGAGTACTGGCGCAAGGGCGACACGTCCGGCCACATCCAGCTGGTGCGCGCAGCGAGCCTGGACTGCGACGGAGACACGATCCTCGTCGAGGTCGAGCAGATCGGCGCCGCGTGCCACACCGGCACCCGCACCTGCTTCGACGGCCGCGACCTCGGTGCCGTGCGCGGCCCGGAGCCCGACGCGTGACCCGCAGGGCGAGACTGCTCTCCGTCGTCGTCATCGTGCTGTGCGGCGCGCTCGGCGTGATCTCGTCGACCCAGACGTGGCTCACGGTCGAGCTGCAGGACGCCGCCCACCACGTCCTCGACGTGCCGGGTGCGTCGGCGGTGCCGGTGCTGGCGCCGCTGAGCCTCGCCGTGCTGGCGCTCGGCGCCGCGCTGTCGATCGTGGGGCTGGTGCTGCGCTACGTCTTCGGCGCGCTGGCGTTCTTCATCGGCGCCGTGCTCGCGTGGCTCACCGCGCGCGTCGTGTTCGAGCATCCGGTCTCGGCCGTCGCGTCGGTCGTCACCGAGTCGACGGGGATCGCCGGCGAGGAGTCCGTCGCGAAACTCGTCGCATCGATCGACGCGACAGCCTGGCCCGCCGTCACCCTGGCGGTCTGGGCGATGCTCATCCTGGCCGGCGTCTTCGTGCTCGCCACCGCGCACTCGTGGTCGCGCACCGGCCGGCGCTACCGCACCGACGACGCCGCGAAGGCTGCTCCGACGGTCGGTCCCACCGCGCGGACCGGCGATGGCTCGCGCCCCCACGACGCCGCCGGATCGCGCGCCATCGACGACTGGGACGACCTGTCGCGTGGCGAGGATCCGACCGCCTGACCGCTAGACTGACGGCATCCCGCCCAGCTTCACGAGGAGACACATCCATGAGCAACCACATCGGTGACCCCGGCCACGGACACTCGCCCGCAGCCTGGACGGCCGTCGTGATCATGCTCATCGCGGTCGCGATCGGCACGTTCTTCTTCTTCATGGACATGCCGATCTACGTGTGGGCGTCCGCGGGCCTCCTTCTCATCGGGCTCCTCGTCGGCTGGATCATGAAGCGCGCCGGCTACGGCGTCGGCGGCTCCAAGGTCGCGGCGAAAGAGCACTGAGCATGCTCGCCGACCTGACGGCCGGCGCGGTGGAGGATGCCGAGGCACGAGCCTCGACGCGACCCCTGGCACAGGTGGAGTCCGCTGCCCTCGCGCAGCGCCCGGCTCTCGACGTGCTCGCCGCGCTCGCCCCTTCCGACCGCGTGAAGATCATCGCCGAGGTCAAGCGCGCGAGCCCTTCGCGCGGCGACCTCGCCGCCATCCCCGACCCGGCCCTGCAGGCCCGCCGCTACGAAGAGGGCGGCGCGTCGGCGATCTCGGTCCTCACCGAGGGCCGCAAGTTCAAGGGGAGCCTCGCCGACCTCGAGGCAGTGAAGGCCGCGGTCGCGTTGCCCGTCCTGCGCAAGGACTTCATCGCGACCGAGTACCAGCTGCTCGAGGCCCGCGCCTCGGGCGCCGACCTGGCTCTCCTCATCGTCGCCGCGCTCGACCAGGACACCCTCGCCCGTCTGTACGCGTTCACGCGCGAGCTGGGCATGACGGCGCTCGTCGAGACGCACTCGGCCGACGAGGTCGACCGCGCCGTCGACCTCGGGGCACAGCTCATCGGCGTGAACGCCCGCGACCTGTCGACCTTCGAGCTCGACCGCGACCTCTTCGGCCGCCTCGCGGAACGCATCCCGGCAGGGACCATCAAGATCGCCGAGTCCGCGGTGCTGGCACCCGAAGACGTCGCGCACTACCGCGGCGCGGGCGCGGACGTCGTGCTCATCGGCGAGGCACTCGTCACGAACGATCCCGTGTCCACCCTGCGTGCATTCCTGGAGGCAGGCGCACGCGATGCATCGAGCGAGCGGAGCGAGTCGAAATGAGTCTTCGTGAGGCTCCCGGACCGCTGTTCGGCGAGTTCGGCGGGCGGTACATGCCCGAGTCCCTCATCGCCGCCATCGACGAGCTGACGGCCGAGTACGAGGCCGCGAAAGCCGACCCCGCGTTCCAGGCGGAGTTCGTGCGCCTGCTGCACTCGTACGCCGGCCGCCCGTCGCCCATCACCGAGGTCGCCCGGTTCGCCGAGCACGCCGGCGGCGCCCGCGTCTTCCTCAAGCGCGAGGACCTCAATCACACCGGCTCGCACAAGATCAACAACGTGCTCGGCCAGGCGCTGCTCACCCAGCGCCTCGGCAAGACGCGCGTCATCGCCGAGACGGGCGCCGGCCAGCACGGCGTCGCGACCGCGACGGCCGCGGCGCTCTTCGGCCTCGAGTGCACGATCTACATGGGCGAGGTCGACACCGAGCGCCAGGCGCTCAACGTCGCCCGCATGCGTCTGCTCGGCGCCGAGGTGATCCCCGTCAAGACCGGCTCCCGCACGCTCAAGGACGCGATCAACGACGCGTACCGCGACTGGGTCGCGAGCGTCGAGACGACCAACTACATCTTCGGCACCGCTGCGGGACCGCACCCGTTCCCCGCGATGGTCCGCGACTTCCAGAAGGTCATCTCTGAGGAGGCGCGCGCGCAGCTTCTCGAGGAGGCCGGGCGCCTGCCCGACGCGGTCCTCGCGTGCGTCGGGGGCGGCTCCAATGCCATCGGCATGTT
>JAVBUG010000223.1:0-25922 GCA_031555515.1 Microbacterium sp.
GATCCCATCGCGGACCACCAGCGCGGCACCACCGGTCGCCGCGCCCGCGATGATGCGGGCGGACTCGCCGCCGGACTGGATGAACGTGTTGATCGACGGGTTCGGGCCGATGTAGGTCGCGTCGATCGCACCCGCCGACAGTGCCTCGATCGCGGCCGGGCCGGCGTTGAACACCTGCGTCGTCACGTCCACGTCGCCGAGCGCGTCGGCGAACAGCCCCTCCTCCAACCCGACCAGCGCCGGCGCGTGCGTCACGTTCGCGAAGTACCCCAGACGCAGCTCGCTCACCGACGGGCTGTCGTCGGCGGCGGTGGTCTCGCTCGGGGATGCCGCTGCGGAGGCGCAGCCGGCCACCATCGCCGCTACGAGTCCCAGGGTTGTGAGTGCTGTCGCAGTGCGGATCTTGTTCACGATGTCGCCTCCTTAGGTCGGGTGTTGCTCAGTCGTGAGGGGTGCGCGCGGGACGCCTCGTCCCGCACGATCCCAGCGACGATCGCGCCGCCGGGCGGGACCCTATCGGGGCCCATCGGCGAGCGTAGAAGCGCCCGAGCCACCGACCTATCCGGTCGTCAAATCGGGTTATCGAGCGTCATCGTGGGACACCCGAGTTGCGTTCGGAATTGCGCAGGGGCGCCTCAGGCCTCGAGGTCGGCCGAGCGGGCGGCGGGCAGCGGTTCGGGATGGCGCAACCGCCCCGCGAGCAACAGCGCTGCCGCGGGAACGAGCAGGCACACGGCGATCGCGAGCCGAAGTCCGGCCCACTCGGCGATCACTCCCACGAGCAACGGCGAGGTGAGCAGGCCGACGCGCATCACGGTCGCAGCGGCGGCGAGACCCGTCCCCGGATCGAGCCCCGGCGCGCGTTCGGCGGCGTCCATCGCCAGCGGGATCATGGGTGCGATGCCGAGACCGAGGAGGCCGAGGCCGACGGCGACGACCCAGGCCTCGGGAGCGAACACGACGGCCACCAGCCCGACGAAGGCCGCCACCGACCCGGCCCGAACCGTGCCGACCGAGCCGATCCGGTCGACGAGCGCGTCGGAGGCGAACCGTCCCAAAGTGAGCGCGCCCATCAGTGCGGCGAACGGGATGGCCGCGTCGGCGACGCTCGCACCGGTCTCCGCGACGACGTACACCCCGCTCCAGGTGGATCCGAGGTCTTCGAGGAACGCGCCGATCGCGGCGATCGCGCACGCCGCCACGAGCATCGCGCTGAGTCGGCCGTGCCGATGAGCGTGAGCTTGCGCCGGTTGCGGCTGCGGGGCGATGTGCAATCGCACGAGCGGCAGCGCAGCGAGGCTCCCGGCGATGATGACGGCTCCCATGACGGGCAGATGCACAGAGATCGGAATCGCGAGCTGCAGCGCGAGAGCGCCGAGGAGGGCGCCGGCGATCGCCCCGGCGCTCCACGCGCCGTGCAGGCCGTTGATGATCGACCGACCCATCAGTCGCTGAATCGCAAGCCCGTGCGCGTTGTTGCCGACGTCGCCCGTGGCGTCTCCGAACCCGATCGCGAACAGCACCACGGCGAGAACGACCGGCGTGCCGGCGAAGCCCGCCCCCACCAGCAGCACTCCGAGAACCGTGGATGACGCGACGGCGACCGGCACCGCGCCCAGCCGGTTCACCAGCCGGCCCGCGATGAGGCTTCCCACCACGGACCCCACCGGCCCGCACGCGACCATCAGGCCGAACGCCAGCTCGCCGAGACCGAAGCGTTCCTTCAACTCCGGATAGCGGGTCACGATCGACGCGAACACCAGCGCGTTCGCGATGAAGAGCATCGAGACCCCGCGCCGCGCAGCCGATACTCGCGCAAGGGTGATCGGCGCGGTCATCCCTGGATTCTAGGGTGATCGGCACCGGCGGATCACCCGCCCTGTGGATCCTGCCTCCGTCGGCCGCGAGAAACTTCGCGAGCGATGTAGAGATCGCGTGTTCGGTTCCGTCTCCTATCTGAAGCGGCCAGAATGGGCCGCACCGAACGGGAGGCTGTCATGGCCAAGTATCTGATGCTCAAGCACTACCGGGGCGGGCGCCCCTCGGTGAACTCGATCCCGATGGATCAGCTCACGCCGGACGAGTGGGCCGCGCACGTCAAGTACATGCAGGACATGGAAGAGCGCCTCATCGCGTCGGGCGAACTGGTCTCGTCCGAGGGGCTCGCCTTCGAGGGAGCCTGGGTCCGCTTCGACGGGGAGGGCCGCCCGCCGGTCGTCGACGGCCCGTTCCCCGAGACCAAGGACCTCATCGCCGGCTGGATGATGATCGACGTCGACTCGTACCAGCGCGCGCTCGACCTCGCCTCCGAGCTGTCGGCGGCGCCGTGGGCCGGCGGCACGCCTCTCGGCGAATGGCTCGAGCTTCGCGAGGTGATGAGCGCGCCGCCTGCCGACGTCGGATGACCGAGACGGATGCTGCGGCTCTGCGCCGCGCGATCCCCGAGGTCGTCGGCATCCTCGTCCGGCGCGGCGCGGACTTCGCGTCGGCCGAGGATGCCGTGCAGACCGCTCTGGTGCGCGCACTCGAGCGACCGGGTCGAGACGGAGTCCGCGACATCCGTGCATGGCTCGTCACTGTCGCGTGGCGCGCGTTCCTCGATCAGGTGCGCAGTGATACGGCGCGCACCGCGCGCGAGGAACGGCTCGCGCAGGAGCCCGAGCCCGGCCCCGTCGCGCATCACGACGACACGCTCGGGCTCTACTTCCTCTGCACCCATCCGGTCCTCACCCCGACGTCGGCGATCGCACTCACGCTTCGGGCCGTCGCGGGCCTGACGACCCGGCAGATCGCTGATGCCTTCCTCGTGCCGGAGGCGACGATGGCGCAGCGGATCAGCCGGGCGAAACAGCGGCTCGTCGGCATCCCGCTGGATCAGCCGGGTGATCTGTCCCGCGTGATGCGAGTGCTCTACCTGCTCTTCAACGAGGGCTACTCGGGTGAGATCGACATCGCCGCCGAGGCGATCCGCGTGACCCGGCAGCTCGCCGTGCTCACCGACGAGCCCGAGGTGGACGGTCTCCTCGCACTCATGCTGCTGCACCATGCGCGGCAGCCGGCGCGTGTGCGGGGCGGGCGGCTCATCCCGCTCGCCGAGCAGGATCGCACCCTCTGGGACGTGGATGCGATCACGGAGGGCGTCGCCATCCTGCAGTCGGCGCTCGCCTGTGACCGGCTGGGTCAGTACCAGGCGCAGGCCGCGATCGCGGCGCTGCACGCCGATGCGCCGACGGCCGACGAGACCGACTGGGTGCAGATCGTGGAGTGGTACGACGAGCTGCTGACGTTCGGGGATTCGCCCGTCATCCGCCTGAACCGGGCGGTCGCGGTCGGCGAGGCGGACGGGCCGCAGGCGGGCCTCGCCGCCCTCCACTCCGTGGGCAGCGATGTGCCGCGGTACCACGCCGCGCTCGCGTACCTCCACGAACGGGCGGGCGAGACGGATGCCTCCGCCGGCGAGTACGCGGAGGCCGCACGCCGCGCGACCAGCGCGCTGGAACAGCAGCATCTGCTGCGCCAGGCGGAGCGCCTGCGTCAGCCTCGGCGGTAGGCCCCGACCATCGGGCAGTCGAACGGGTCGCGAGCGGCGAGGCCGACGCGGTTGAGGTAGGCGATCACGATGCCGTACGAGCGCCACAGCGTCGTCTCGGTGTACGGCACGCCGAGGTGACGGCACTGGTCCATCACGATCTCGCGCGCGCGGGCCAGGTGCGGGCGGGGCATGTTCGGGAACAGGTGGTGCTCGATCTGGTAGTTGAGGCCGCCCATGAGCATCGTCGCCCACCAGCCGCCGCTGATGTTGCGCGAGGTGCGCACCTGCTTGCTGAAGAAGTCGAGCTTCGCGTCCTTGGCGATGATCGCCATGCCCTTGTGGTTGGGCGCGAACGAGGCGCCCATGTACACGCCGAACACGGCCAGCTGCACGCCGAGGAACGCGAACGCCATCCCCAGCGGGAGGAAGAGGAACACCGGCGTCCAGATCACCGCGAAGCGCACCGTGATGAGCGCGAGTTCGATCCAGCGGTCCTTGGCGCCGTCGCGCGAGAACAGGTGCCGGAAGGCGTGCGCGTGCAGGTTGATGCCTTCGAGCGTGAGCAGGGGGAAGAAGAGCCACCCCTGCTTGCGCGTCACCAGAGCGCGCCAACGGCCGGCGGACGCAGCATCCGTCTCGAGAAACGAGATGGTGTCGATCTCGATGTCGGGGTCCTTGCCGACCCTGTTGGGGTTCGCGTGGTGGCGGTTGTGCTTGTTGTTCCACCAGGAGAGGCTGATGCCCACGATGCCGGCGGCGAGGAAGCGGGCGAGCCGGTCGTTCGCGGGGCCGGAGGCGAGGATCTGCTTGTGCGCGGCCTCGTGCGCGAGAAAGGCGACCTGGGTGAACAGGATCCCGAGGGCGCCGGCCATCAGGAGCTGGTACCAGGTCTGGCCGAGCAGGACGAAGCCGGTGATGACACCGCCGAACCCCAGAAGGAGGACGACGCCGACGAGGGCGTAGAACCACTCGGCACGGCGCAGCAGGCCGGTCTCGCGGACGACCTGCGACACCTCGGTGTACGCGCGGGCCATCGGAGGGAACTCGGCGGTGCCGGCGTACGTCTGACGGATGGGACCGAGTCGGGACTCGAGAGCGGTGGAGGAGATGTTGCACCAGTTCCGGTGGGGACCGTTTTGGCCGTTGACAGCCAGAGGCGGTTGCCCATCGCTGTCTTCAGGCTACGTGTGCCCGCATGAGCGCGAGGGAATACTCCCTGATTCATCGGTGATGCCCAGGTGAACGACAGCGCCCGCCCAGGCCGAAGCCGGGGCGGGCGCGTGTGAACGCGGGAGCGTCAGAGCGGACGGATGTTCGCCGCCTGCATGCCCTTGGGGCCCTGCTCGGCGTCGAACTCCACCTTCTGGTCTTCGCGAAGCTCCTTGAAACCGCTGCCTGCGATCGCGCTGAAGTGTGCGAAGAGATCGGCCGAGCCGTCATCGGGAGCGATGAAGCCGTAGCCCTTCTCGGAGTTGAACCATTTCACGGTGCCAGTGGCCATCGTGTCTTTCCTATTCTTCGGGCCGCCGGAGCGACCGGGGGTGCCGCGCCGACGAATGCGGTGCGGACGATCGGGTACCGGTGCCGGTGCCGACATCGGTGAGGATACGGATGCTGCGACCGCCGCGCGCGCGAGATCCGGCGTCGCGTGGAGCCCGAGGTCTTCACCACGGGGTCCGTGCGCGCGGAAACCGCGCGGCGTCGTGTCGATGAAGCCAGCGTATTCGTCGGAGCGTGTTGCGACATAGACGTCGTCGTCAGCTTGTCGCCAGGCGAGCGCCTGGAGGTGGGAGTGCATGGTGATGTGTTTCGGTCGTTGGCGCGACGCGCTGAGGCGTTCGCGGCGGCGGCGTGCAGAAGCCGCGGGAAGGATGGGGCGTCCAGAGCTGCATCTCTACGATGAGGCAGAGAGATGAACGCGAGAGTCCCCGTAGGGAACCCGCAACTATAGCATGCGCGCCGCCCATCGACGAAAGCGGGTAGCCGGCGGCGCACGCCAGGGATACGGTCGCGGTGTCGTCCGATTCCGGCGGAAGGCGGTGCTGCCATCTCCAGACCCGTGACCGCGCCGACCCTGCCCAGTCCGCGCAGGGTGCAGGGCACGTACTACACGCTCATGCTCGGCAACACGCTCGCCGCGTCGCTCATCTGGGGCGTCAACACGCTGTTCCTGCTCGACGCGGGGCTCTCCAACCTCGAGGCGTTCGCGGCGAATGCGTTCTTCAGCGCCGGGATGCTGATCTTCGAGATCCCCACGGGGGTCGTAGCCGACACCGTCGGGCGTCGGGCGTCGTATCTGCTCGGCACGGTCACGCTGGCGGTGACGACGGTCCTCTATTGGATGCTGTGGGTCTGGCAGTCGCCGTTCTGGGCCTGGGCGATCGTCTCGGTGCTGCTCGGTCTCGGCTTCACGTTCTTCTCGGGCGCGGTCGACGCGTGGCTCGTCGATGCACTGAAGGCGACGTCCTACGAAGGAAGTCTCGAGACGGTCTTCGGCCGGGCGCAGATCGTGGGCGGCATCGCCATGCTGTCGGGATCGGTGCTGGGCGGCGTCATCGCCCAGGCGACGAACCTCGGCGTGCCCTTCCTCCTTCGCGGCGTCATCCTGCTGCTGATGTTCGTCGTCGCGGCGCTGCTGATGCGCGACCTGGGCTTCACGCCCGACCGCAGCGAGAGCCCGCTGCGCGCGACGCGCACCGTCCTGCGGGCCTCGATCCGCTACGGCCTCGGCGACCCGCCCGTGCGCTGGCTGATGCTCGCGAGCCCGTTCACCGCGGGCGTCGGCATCTACGTGTTCTACGCACTCCAGCCGTACCTGCTCGAACTGTGGGGCGACGAAGAGGCGTACACCGTCGCCGGCCTCGCCGCCGCGCTGGTGTCGGGAACCGCGATCCTCGGCGGCACCCTCGCCCCCTGGGTGCGCAGGCTCTTCCACCGGCGAACCTCGACGATCCTCTTGGCGACGGTCACCAGTGCGCTGGTGCTGGTCGGCGTCGGGCTGGTGCGCAACTTCTGGGTCGCCGTCGTGCTCGTCGCTCTCTGGGGTGTCGCCTCGGCCATCGACGATCCCGTGCATCGCGCCTACCTCAACGACATGATCCCGTCGAAGCAGCGCGCGACGGTGCTCTCCTTCGATTCGCTGATGGGTTCCGCCGGCGGCGTCGCCGTCCAGCCGGTGCTGGGACGCGTGGCGGATGTCGGCGGCTACGGCGCCTCGCTGGTGTGGAGCGGCGTGATCTCCGCGGTGGCCGTTCCCTTCATCCTGTTGAGCAGAGCCCAGAACTCACCCGCCGACACGGCTCGCGAAGTCACCCCTCAGACGCCCCAGTGAGCCGGGACGCCGCTGTCACCACTCGCGGGAGTCGCCTTTGTTCTCGTGGTCGCGGCTCAGGATGCCGGGCACACCGTGGCGGTGGTGCGTCCGTCCGCCGTCGACGGGGGCGGTCTCGTGGCCGGCCAGCTGGTGGATCCAGGGCGGCTGGTGGTCGATGGTCACCGACCCCGCCCCGGTGGTGAAGTACGCGACCACCGGCGGGCTCGTGACGAACGCCGCGGCCACGGCAGCGCCACCCGGCACGCGCACCAGTGCATCGCGCGCCAGCAGATCGCGCATGAGCAGCGCGAAGGCGTCAGGATCGACGGATGCTGCGTCCTCGGCCGCGGCCGGCAGCTCCATGCTGATCTGGCGGACGATCCCCTCACGCTGCGCTTCCGGGAGTCGAGCGAAAGCGGCGGCGTACGCCTTGTCTGCCACGCTCGCCGGCACGCTGCCCAGGACGTAGGCGTAGCGGGCGATCTGCTCCTCCGGCGTGATCGCCTCCTGGGCGTGCCGCCTCTTCACGATCCCTCCCGACCCGTCACGCACCGCAACGACATGCCGTCACGGTACCCCCGCTGCCTCCCCCTCGACAGACCGCGGAGAAGGCGGGGCCGGAGGAGTTGTTCAACGGCCGGATCTTGCGGTAAGACAAAGCCCATGGCGACGACACGTGGTCAACGTCCGACCCGGGTCCCGATCGTCGGCCAGCTCCGGTCCTATCAGCGCGCGTGGTTGCGCGCCGATGTCATCGCCGGGGTCACCGTCGCCGCGTTGATCGTCCCGAAGAACCTGGGATACGCCGGCATCGCAGGCGTGCCGTTGCAGAACGGCCTCTATGCGGCAGCGGCCGGAGCGATCCTCTACGCGGTCTTCGGCACCAGCCGGCAGATCTCGATGGGGCCGAGTTCCGGTCTCGCCGCGGTTGCGGCCAGTGCCGTGCTCGCCGCGAGCATCGTCGGCGAGCAGGACGTCGCCTCGTTCGTCGCCGGCATCACGCTGGCCTCCGGCATCCTGTTCCTGCTGCTCGCCGTCTTCAGGATGGGCTGGATCTCCCAGTTCCTCTCGCGAGCCGTCGTCACCGGCTTCCTCTTCGGCGCGGCGATCGATGTCGTGATCGGGGAGCTTCCCAAGCTCACGGGAACGGAGACAACGGGCGCGAACCCGATTCAGGAACTGTGGTCGTGGTTCGGCACACTGGGCGCGGTACACGGGACCACGGCGCTCGTCGGCACCATCTCGCTCGTCGTGGTCTTCGGACTCCGGGTGATCGCGCCGCGGATTCCCGGTGCCCTGGTGCTCGTCGTGGGCGGACTGCTGGCGTCCGCACTGTTCGACCTCGGCGCCAAGGGCGTGGCGGTGGTCGGAGACGTGCCGGCGGGCCTGCCCTCGCTGCAGGTTCCGAACGGTCAGCTGCTGTGGGACCACGCAGGCACGGTCGCCGTCGCCGCTGTCGCGCTGGTCATGATCGGCTTCTCCCAGACCGCGGGCGACGCGCGCACCTTCGCGGCCAAGCATCGCTATCGGATCGACATCAACCAGGAATCCGTCGCGCAGTCCTTCGCCAACATCGGGTCCGGGCTGTTCCAGGGGATGCCGGTCTCCACCAGCCTCTCGGCGAGCTCGCTGAACGACCGCTCGGGTGCCAGGACCGGGCTGGCATCGCTCACCTCCGGCGTCACCGTGCTGCTGACACTCCTGTTCCTGGCGCCGCTCTTCTCCGACCTGCCCAAGGCGGTCCTCGCCGCGCTGATCATCGAGGCCGTCGTCAGCGGCATGATGGATCTCCCCGAGATGCGGCGGCTCTTCCGGGTGAAGAAGGTCGACTTCTGGATCGCCGTCGTCGCACTCCTCTCGACGGTGATCTTCGGCGTGCTCGCCGGCGTCATCATCGGCATCGGACTCTCGCTGATCTGGCTGATCGCCGTGGCCACGCACCCGCAGATGCCGACCCTCGGTCGCGAGCGGGGCACACAGGTCTTCCGCGAGGTGGAGTCCAACCCCGGCGACGAGATCCTGCCCAGCGTGTCGGTGGTCCGGTTCGACGGCGGCCTGTTCTTCGCCACCGCGGACGCGCTGGAGGACCACCTGCGCGAGGTGATCCAGGCCAACCCGGAACTGACCGGGATCGTCCTCGACTGCGGCGGGATCAACTTCGTCGACTCCCAGGGCGCGGCGACGATGGCCGACATCGTGACTCTCGTGCGTGACGCGGGCGTCGAGCTCCGATTGACCCGTCTGAAGCCGGGTCCGCGAGCCGTCCTCCAACGAGAGGGCGTGATCGACCTCATCGGAGCCGACCACATCCACGGCAACATCCACCGCGCGGTGGCAGCCGAACAGAACGACGCCGAGAACCGGCGCGACGAGAACAGGTGATGTGAATGGACATCTCGGCAGTGAACCCGGCTCTGCGTACCGCGACGGAGAAGGCTCCCGCGGTGAATATCGAGAACAGCGCGATGCGATGGTTCGCGGCTACCGCGTCGTCGCTCATCCCCGGCAAGCGTGTGGACGGGGTGGAGCGCCGCACCCTCCGCCACGACGGCGTGAAGCTGCGGGTCTACACTCCCGAGCATCCGTCCGGCGCGGGCCTGCTGTGGATCCACGGCGGCGGGCTGGTGCTGGGCTCGGCCGCGATGGACGACGTGCACTGCGGTGAGACGGCACGCGACACCGGGGTGACGATCGTCTCGGTCGACTACCGCCTCGCGCCGAAGCATCCGTTCCCTGCAGCGATCGACGACTGCTTCACCGGATGGCAGTGGATGCGCGCCAACGCCGACGCGCTCGGTCTTGACGGCGCACGCCTCGCGATCGGCGGACAGAGCGCGGGCGGCGGACTCGCGGCGAGCCTCGTCCAGCGCGCGCTCGACGCGGGCGACCCGGTCGCAGCGCAATGGCTGTTCTGCCCGATGCTCGACGACCGCACCGCTGCGGACCGAGGCCACGACGCCGTCGACCACTTCATCTGGAGCAACCGCTCGAACCGCGTCGGCTGGTCGTCGTATCTCGGTGAGGCCGTCGGGTCGGATTCGCTCCCCCCGTACGCGGCGGCGGCACGTCGCGCAGACCTCCGGGGCATGCCGCAGACCTGGATGTACACCTCCGACATCGAGCTCTTCCATGACGAGGACGTCGACTACGCGAACCGGCTCCGCGCGGCGGGCGTCGACGTCACCCTCGAGATCGTCGACGGTGCGCCGCACGGATTCGAGGCGTGGGCCCCTGACCACCCGATGGCGCGCCGGCTCTTCACCACCGCCCGGGAATGGCTCGGGGAGCGACTCGGGCGCTGAGGGTCTGCATCCCGGGCCTACTGACTCCGTAACGCGTGTTACATTTGCACGCGTGACGGATCTGCACCTCCGGCGAGGAGCCCTGGCACCGCTGTATCTCGCCGGGTTCACGACCGCGTTCGGCGCCCACGGTGTGGCCAGCGTCCTCGGGTCCGAGTCCGAGGACATCGGCCTCTCCCTGCTCGGGCTCGGCGCGGTGCTGGCGCTGTACGACGTCGCCGAAGTGTTCCTCAAGCCGATCTTCGGTGGCCTGAGCGACAGGATCGGCGCGAAGCCGGTCATCGTCGGCGGCCTTCTGGGTTTCGTCGCGGCATCGCTGCTCGCGCTCATCAGCCCCGCCCCGCTTGTTCTGGCCTTGGCCCGGCTCGGGCAGGGCGCCGCGGCATCCGCTTTCTCCCCCGCATCCTCTGCCGCCGTCGCGCGGCTGGCGGGCAAGGAGCGCCTCGGAAAGTACTTCGGCCGGTACGGCGCCTGGAAGAGCCTCGGGTACGTGCTGGGTCCGCTCATCGGCGTCAGCCTCGTCTACACGCTCGGCATCCAGGCCCTCTACATCGCCCTCGGCGTCCTGGCCGCCGGCGCCGCGACATGGGTGCTGCTGGCCATGCCCGCGCTGCCCGTCGTGCCGCGGCCGCGCTACACGGTTCTCGATCTCGTCCGGCAGACCACCGAGCGCAGCTTCCTCGTTCCCACCCTCCTGCTGGCCACCAACACAGCCGTTCTCGGCGTAGCGGTCGGAGTCCTGCCGCTTCTCGCGACGCGCCTCGGCCTGCACCCCCTTGCCGGAGCGGCCGCGGTAGGCGTGCTGGCCCTCGTCTCGACGGCCGCCCAGCCCGTGATCGGACGACTGCGAGACACCGGACGCCTCACCACCCGTCTCGGCGCGACGGCCGGCCTCGCGATCGCAGCCGCCGCGACGGTGCCCCTCGCGCTCGCCCCCTCGATCGTGACGCTGTTCACGGCCGCTGTCGCGTACGGCCTGATGGTGGGAACCGTCACACCCCTCGCCTTCGCGCACCTCGCCGCGGCCACCCCGGAGGAGCGCATGGGACGGACGATGGGCAACGCGGAGCTCGGTCGCGAGCTCGGCGACGCCGGCGGGCCCCTCCTCGTCGGCGCGGTGGCCACCGCCTGGACGCTTCCCGCCGCGCTGCTCGTCCTCGCGGGCGTCACGGTCGGCGCCGGCACGATCGGATGGAAGACCCTCGGTGCACGAGCGGAGGGTGCCGGCACCGAGTGACCAGCGTGCGCACACGTCAGGCACCGCGGCCGCGGGACGCAACGAACCCTGTTGACCGCCCTCGAAGTCGGGTCCAGGATGGGGACCGTTCGGCTGCTTGAAGGTTTTCGCGCCGACCCCCCGAGGATCTCCTCGGCCGGATACGTCAGCTACAAGGGAGTAGAGATGTTCCGCAAGGTTGCTGTCGCCACGGTGGCGGCCGTCGTTCTGACCGGACTGGTCGCCGCGCCCAGTGTCGCGAGTCCGCCGACATCGAGCGGCGACGACCGGCTGGCGGTGTACTCCGGCACAGTCGACGCCGACGGCCTGGACGCCATCCTCGAGCTCGGCGTCGACCGTGGCGAGATCGTCACGGCCCCGAGTCCGGACGGCACGGGTCTCGTCGACGTGCAGGTCATCCTGAGTGGCGGCCAGGTCGACGCCCTCGCCGCGCAGGGCACCGAACTGCAGATCCAGGCCGATCCGTCTCGTCAGCGTCGCTCACTGCAGCAGACCGACGGCGTCTTCCGGATGTACAGCGGCGATGGCGGCATCCTCGACGAACTCATGGCGCAGGCGGCCGCGCACCCCAAGATCGCCGAGTTCCGGGTCATCGGCGAGACCGCTCAGGGCCAGGAGATCGGCGCCGTGCGCGTGACCAAGAACGTGGCGAAGACCAAGGACGGCAAGAAGCCGACGACGGTGTACGTCGCCGCCCAGCACGCCCGCGAGTGGATCACGCCCGAGATGGTGCGCCGGCTCCTCGACCTCTATCTGAGCCAGTACGGCACCGACGACCGCATCACCGATCTGGTGGACGACACCGAGCTGTGGTTCGTCCCCGTGGCGAACCCGGACGGCTACGACTTCACGTTCGAGGATGGTCAGCGGCTGTGGCGCAAGAACCTGCGCGACAACGACGGGAACGGCGAGATCACCGTCGGCGACGGCGTCGACCTGAATCGCAATTCGGCGACGCGGTGGGGCTACGACAACGAGGGCTCCTCGCCGAACCCGGCCAGCGAGACCTACCGCGGACCCTCGCCGGCATCCGAGCCCGAGACGCAGGCACTCGACGGGCTGTTCGCCGACATCACGCCGCAGTTCATGATCAACTACCACTCCGCCGCCGAACTGCTGCTGCACGGTATCGGCTGGCAGGTCGCGACACCTTCCCCGGATGACGTGATCTACGAGGCCATGGTGGGCGACGACGAGAACCCGGCCGTCCCCGGCTACGACCCCGACATCTCGGCGGAGCTCTACACGACGAACGGCGACCTCGACTCGCACATGCAGGAGGCGCACGGGACGCTCGGCTTCACCCCGGAGATGTCGACCTGCGAAGCAGCGGTCGCCTCCGTCCCCGACGACGAATGGACCGAGGACGACTGCCAGTTCCTGGGCTTCGACTTCCCCGACGACGAGGCCCTGATCCAGGCCGAGTTCGAGAAGAACATCCCCTTCGCCCTCGCCGTCGCCGAGTCGGCGATCGACCCCGACGACCCCGTCTCCGTCGTGGGCCGCGACGCGGAGGACTTCCGTGTCGACTCGTTCGCGGTGTCGTACGGCGACCCGCAGACCGTGGCGGTCTGGGCGAAGAAGGCGCTCAAGGCCAAGAAGATGATCTACTCGATCAACGGCGGAAGGCCACAGAAGGTGGACGTCACCGAGTGGGCGGGCGGCGAGCGCTACGGGTCCGAGAACGTGGACTACTACGCCGAGTACCGCGGCGTGGTGACGGGCGCGAAGCCGGGCGACAGCGTCGAGGTGTGGTTCACCGGCACGGCCACGGGCAAAGACATCCCGAAGGGCCAGCAGGGGGCTGGCCCCCGCGAGAGCGAGCACTTCACGTACACGGTCGCGCAGGACACCGGAAACTCCGTCCTGATCGTCGCGAACGAGGACTACACCGGCGTGAACCCGACCTACCCGGCGGGCACGAACGCGCCGAAGTACGTCGGCGAGTACGTCGATGCCCTCGTCGCCAACGGCGTCACCCCCGACGTATGGGATGTCGACGCGCAGGGCGTCCCCCACGACCTCGGCGTGCTGGGTCACTACGACGCGGTGCTCTGGTACCTCGGCGACAACCGGCTGACCCAGGATCCCGAGGATGAGCTCATCCAGTACGGCAATCAGCAGCTGCCCGACCTCGCGGTGGCCGAACGCCAGCAGTACCTGACCATCGCCATGCGGGACTACCTGAACGAGGGCGGCAAGGTCGCCTACGCCGGTGAGACCACGGCCTACTACGGCCTCGGCGGGAGCATCTTCGGCGGCATCTACTACGGCCTGAACGGTCACCCCGACCAGGAATGCGTGGTCACGAGCGACCCGGGAGGGGACTGCCTGCTGCTGGCCGACGACTTCACGCAGTACTGGATGGGTGCGTACGATCGCGCGCC
The DNA here is from genome assembly GCA_031555515.1 of Microbacterium sp. Taxonomy (GTDB): domain Bacteria; phylum Actinomycetota; class Actinomycetes; order Actinomycetales; family Microbacteriaceae; genus Microbacterium. Next base: position 13,772 of record JAVBUG010000223.1, read on the forward strand.
GCTGACAGCCGAGGGCGTGTCCGGCACCGCTGACCCGCTCGACGGTTTCCAGGCTCTCTTCGGCGGACCGGCAACGGTCGACAACCCGATCGACGAGGTCGGCGCCTTCACGCCGACGAGTGAACGCCTGCCTGTCGCCGAGTTCCCGCAGTTCGAGAGCTGGCGAGCGGCGGACTACACCGGGGTGACCGGCCGCATCGTCGCGGTGGAAGGGCAACTGGCGGCCGCGGCCACGCACGTCGACGACAGCTACCAGAGGCTGGGCCGGACGTTCGATCTGACCGGTGTCACCGCCGCCGACGCCCCGAGGTTCGAGGCGCAGATCGCGTACGACCTCGAAGAGGGCTACGACAATGTCATCGTCGAGGCGCACCAGGTGGGTTCGGACGACTGGACGACCCTCCCCGATCTCAACGGCCGCACCTCCACGACGGTGCCGGCGGAATGCGAGGCGGGCTTCTACATGGGCGAGCACCCGCAGCTCGAGCACTACCTCACACTCGGCAACCCCTGCCTGCCCACGGGCACGACGGGCGCATGGAACGCCTTCACCGGCACGTCCGGCGGCTGGGTTCCCGTCGCGTTCGATCTGAGCGCGTATGCCGGCAAGAACATCGAGGTCGTCGTGAGCTACGTCACCGACCCGTCCACCGGCGGTGCGGGGCTCATCGTCGACGACACGAAGCTCGTCGTCAACGGAGCGCCGACGCAGACGGAGGGATTCGAAGCGGGCTTCGGCGCCTGGTCTGTCCTCGGCGAGCCCGAGGGAAGTCCCGCGAATGTGAGCGACTTCGAGATCGCAGACGGCCTCGGCGACGTCGTCGCGGTCACGGCGACACCCGACACCCTGCTCTTCGGCTTCGGCCTCGAGCAGCTCGACTCGGACGCCGCTCGCGCCGACGTCGTCGCGAGGATGCTGGCGCACTTCGCCGGATAGTCGCGGAACGGATGCTGCGGCGCGGCGATTCACCTTTCGCCGCAGCATCCGTCCACCGACGAGATTCGTGACGGCCCCGAGCGCCGGTTCGCCGCATCGGGCGACCGCTACTGTGGGTATGTGGCGGCTCCGGGGCGGTATTCGAAGGGGACTGAGCGCCGCAGTGAAATCCTTGCGGCGGCTCGGACCGTCGTCAGTCGGGACGGCTATTCAGGCGCGACGCTCCGCCAGATCGCGAAGGAACTCGGTCTCGAGTCCGCCCACCTGCTGTACTACTTCGACTCCCGGGAGAGTCTCCTGCAGGAGGTGCTGACCGAGTGGGACTACGCCGGCGGGCAGGGTATCGACCCCGTGAACAGCCTCGCGGGCTGGATCAGCGGCATCGCCCGCAATCAGGAGAATCCGGGCATGGTGCAGCTGTACACCGCGTTCGCGGCTGAGGCCACGAGCACGTCGCACCCGGCACACGCGCACTTTCAGGCTCGGTTCGCCCTGCTGGAGAGCCACTTCTCGACAGAGATCGCGCGACTGCAGTCAGTGGGCGTGGTCGCTCCGGAGATCGATCCCTTCCACTCGGCGCGAAAGCTGATCGTGATGTCCGACGGACTGCAGCTTCGTTGGCTGATCGACCGCACCATCGACATGCCCGCGTTCATGCGACGTGCGATCGCCGAGGAGCTCGGGCCGGGCATCTTCGCGGACACCGAGATCTAGGGAGCGGTCCCGCCGGCCAAGACGATCAAGCCGGCTGTCAGGGCGCGGACAGACTCCGCACCTTGGCGATGAGATCGCCTGTCGCCACCCAGGGATCGGTCAGCTGTCCCTCCCACTCGATCGTGAAGGGCCCCGCATAGCCGCCGGACCGGACGCACGACAGTGCCCGATCCACGTCGAGAAGAGGAGCACCGTTCTCGCGCGGGTCGAAAGCCTTCACGTGCACCAAAGCAGCGGCACCGGCGAGGAGACCGATCCTGCGATAGACCTCCTCGACGTCGAGGTCATCCGTGGGCGGTTTCTGGCCGAACATCCGCGCTCGAGACACGGTCACGAGAGGGTCGAAGTTTCCGAGGTCCAGCAGGATGCCCAGACCATCGACGTCGCCGCGCAACCGCAGAAGGAACTCGGGGTCGGAGCTCCGGCCGCCGTGGTTCTCGACGAGCAACTGCATGTCCCTGCCTCGGGCCTCGTCACTCAGTTCGCGAAGGGCATCACGGAGTCCCGCCTCGTCGCTCGGGGCACCAGTGCCCATCGGCGACCCGGCGTTCACCCGGACGAATCGGGCCCCTAGTGAGCGAGCGATGTCGAACCAGCCGAGCAGATGCGCGACGTCCGCCCGTCGCCGTGACGGATCCGGGGAATCCAGCTCGCCGAAATCCACCGGGACGGTTCGAACGGTCATGCCCAGACGATCCAACGCGTCCCGAAGTCGGGAAACCCGCTCTTGGCGGGGATCGTCGAGCTGGATCTGGCAGATCTCCACCACCGAGGTGGAGAAGCGGCGGACCACGAGCTCGGCCCACTCTTCGAGGCTGTGTTCGCGCGGCATCGGCATCGAGGCGACGCCGACGGCGCCGGCCGCATCGCGCGATTCGAACCGAAGAGGGCCGAGCTTGCTGACGAATGAGAACGACGAGACGGCAACGTCCGCAGCTGCCCCTCCGTGCGAATCGAATGAAGCCATGTCATCACCTTTCTGCCAGAAGTCGGCCGACGCGCATCGCGTTGGCCATGACGGTCAAGCCCGGGTTGAAGCCGCCGTTGGTGGGATGGAGTGACGCGTCGGCGACGAAGACGTTGTCGGTGCCGAACAGCCGGCCTCGTTCGTCGCAGGCAGCTGATGCCGGGTCGGTGCCGAACCGCACCGTTCCCGCAGAATGCTCGCTGCCCTGCGGCAGTCCGGGGCCGGCGAGACTCATGACGTGCCGGCCACCGGCTTCCTCGACCCACCGCTGAGCGTGGGCGGCCATGTACTCGGCCGCGTGCTGGGATGCGGGGTGTGGCGCGTATCTGACGCGGAGCGCCGGCATCCCGTGACGATCCTTGCGTGTCGGATCGAGCGTGATGCGAGTGAATTCGTGGGGGATCTCCTGCACCATCGACATCGCGCCGAGCGGGAGCTTCGCCTCGCGCATCGCGGCCTTGTGACCGGCCCCATAGGCGGTCGCCGGATTCTGCCCTGCGGCGATCGCGCGAGCCAACGGGTAGGGAGGAAGCAGATCGAAGAGCACGCCGCCTCCCCATGCCTCGTGGTTGCGGTGGACGAAGTCGAGCGATGCCACCGAGTGCCCGGGGCCGACGTCGGTCTTGGCCCCGGCCGGTGACTCACCGGCGAGCGCGATGGCCCCGCCGTGAGAGTGGTGATTGCGACCGACCCATTCGTTGCCCAGTCCAGAGGCGAGGAGGAGGCGCGGAGTTTCCAGCGCACCGGCTGAGACGACGATGATGTCGCCGCGGACAGTGGACTCGACCGGACCGGATTCCCCGTCCGTGATGAGACGCACGCCGGAAGCGCGGCCGCGTCCGTCGTGCACGATCTCGGTGACCTGAGAGGCCATGAGGAGGTCGGCCCGTCCTGTCGCGAGCGCTCGCGGCAGGAAAGTGTTGTGGGTGCCGTTCTTGGCATTGACCGGACAGGCGTGGCCGATGCACTGCGAGCACCGCACGCAAGCGGCGCGACCGTTGCGAGCTACGGAGTTGATGGCGAAGGGGATCGCCGTGGAACGCCATCCGAGTCGCTCCGCCGAACCGGCGAGAATCTCCCTCGTCGGGTCGGAGGGCAGCGGCGGCATCGGGTAATCACGGGATCGGGGTGTCCGCGATCTGAGGACTCCGCGACCGTCGCCTGCGACGCCGAGTTCCCACTCGACGCGGTCGTAATACGGGGCGAGCTCGTCGTAGGAGATCGGCCAGTCCGCCAGCGTCGACTGTTCTGGAGTGCCGTACTCGGACGCCATCCGGAAATCCTCTGGGTAGAACCGCCAGGACATCGCCTGCCAGAGTCTCGTCCCACCGCCCAGCGTCATGGCCACCAGCCCGTAAGCGAGGCCGTCCCGATCGCTGCGGGCGGTCGAGACCGTACCGTCGGCGAGTTCGAGCACACGCGGACTATCGGGACCGGGTCCGGCTGTCGTGTCGTAGGCCTGCTCGCGTTTGCCCTGCAGGTGATTGCCGCGAAGGTCGCCGGCGCGATGGACGTCCGCCCGTTCCACGACGAGAACGCTCATCCCGCTTTCCGCCAGTTCGGCTGCGACGACCCCGCCTCCAGCACCCGCCCCCACGATGATGGCGTCATAGTGGGGCGCGAGGGACTCCCTCCGGATTCCCGCCGGCGGGTCGGGCTCCACCGGGATGACTCCCTCGGGCAACGGACGGAACTTCGCGACAGACCAGCCGGCAGGCTCTGACGTGTTGCCGTAGTAGCCCTCGAATGCAACGCGCTTGAGGGCGGCGAAGGGCGCCGACGCCTCGCGATCGAAGCCGTCCATCATGGCGGACACGGCTGCCGGGGCGTCGCCCTCGAGATCGACGAACTCGTCGACGAGGGCGGATTGCGCGCGCGGATCGAGCGACGCGAATCCGGCGCCCGATGTCTCGTACGCCCTTGCCTCGGCTGCGGCGACGGCTTGCTTGAGCGGCGGGATCGCCCACGACATGAACCCTTCCGAGCGTTCTCGCAGGAGCCGTTCGACCCCGCCCGCCCATCCGCCCGGGTCGCCGTCCTGGGGGATGATCACGTCGATGAGGGCTGCGAGCACGTGAGCCTCCTCGGTCGTGAAGTCCAAAAGGGAGGTCGCGCGTGAAGACGGCGTAGACATGGGTGTCTCCTGGGGTCGCGGTTCCCGGAGAGTGTTCCGGAACTCGATCGGGGGGGTGGAAGTCGCGGGCAGCGCTATCGCGTGCCGCGGATCGGCACGACGGCAAGTGCGCCGAGAAGAGCCGAGATCGCGCCGAATATGAAGACCGCCAGATAGTTGCCGCTGCCGCCGGCGGCGCCGATCGCCAGCAGGACCGGGGCGATGGCCGGCGCCAGCGATTGCGGAAGCGAACCTGCCAGCTGGAAGACCGCCATGTACCGAGCCGAGTTCTTCGCATCGGGAAGAACGGCAGAGACGAGGGCGAGGTCAACCGTGTAATAGAGCCCCGTCGCCACCGCTACGGTCGCGCCACCGATGAGGTACATCTCGAACGTCGTCGAGAAGCCCACGATCACCAGACCGCCGGATGCGATAGCGGCTGCTCCCCACACGAAGGGCTTGCGACGCCGGACTCGGTCGGAGAGCCACCCGCCCGCGAGCGAGACCACGACAGTGATGGAGACGTTGACGACCATGGTGAGGAACACGAGGCCCGTGACCTCTGACAGCGGTACGCCGATCCTGTCCGTCAGGAAGTACACACCGTAGGTCGTGACGAAGGCGGCCGCGAGATTCACGAGGAACCGGCTCACGAATGCCCACCCGTAATCCTTGTGCCGGAACGGGTTGACCCAGAAGGAGAGCACCAACTGCTTGACGCCGAACGGGCCCAGATCGGCTGGGTTCGCAGGCTTGTCATGCAGCACCTTCAGGAGCAGGCCGGTCCCGAGGATCGCGACGACCGTGGGCACGAGGAAGAGGGTGTACGGGTTCCCGTTCGTGAACTGGGTGATGAAGGCTCCGAGCAGAATCGCCACCGACGCGGAGAGCCCGAGGAGCCCGGAAACGCGGCCGCGCTGCTCGTCGGCGACCGCGTCGGGCAGAAGCGCGTTGAGCGCGGCCTGATTGGCGTTGAACGCGATCTGCGCGATGACCCAACCGAGCCCGAGGATGAGCATGTTGGGGCTCCATGCCATGAGCAGGAGCCCGGCGATTCCACCGACGACCCCGAAAACCATCCAGGGCTTGCGACGACCCCATCGGGCCGTCGTGCGATCGGAGAGAGCCCCCCAGATCGGAGCGGCGAACGCGGAGGCGAGTGCGCCGATTCCCAGCACGTAGCCGAGTTGAGCCGTCTTCTCGAGCTCGGACAATCCGGTCTGCGCCGCGACATCCGCGACGCGCAGCGCTATCGAGACGACGACCGGGGTGAGCAGCGCCAGCCAGTTCCCGGCTTGAGCCACGACGTAGGCCGTGATGAACAGCCCGGTCGCGCGTGGAGGGGACGGCGTAGCCGAATCGCCGAGGGCGATCGACTGAACCGGCGAACCGGATGCACTCAGGGGTTCGGGGGTAGTGCTCATGGGAATTCCACTTCGTCGGGGAGTTGAGGGACAACCACGCCCAGGACCTCCTGGGTGGTCGAGATGTCCGATCGGGTTCCCCCATTTTTACCAGCGTTAAATCTTTAACGCAATAAAAGATTTGCCGAGCGTGGAGAGAGGGTGATTCTCAGTGCCTCCCGCCGCGCGTGGCCCGTGCCTAGCGTGGGACCATGACCGTTCCGACCTTCACCTTGAACAACGGTGTCGAGATCCCGGCGATCGGCCTCGGGGTCTTCCAGACGCCACCGACCGAGACGGTCGACGCGGTGACTGCCGCGCTCCACACCGGGTACCGCCACATCGACACGGCGGCGGCCTACGGCAACGAGCGGGAAGTGGGTCGGGGGATCCGTGAGTCCGGCGTGGCGCGCGAAGACATCTTCATCGAGACGAAGATCTGGATCAGTGACTACGGGTACGACCAGACCCTGCATGCCTTCGAGAAGAGCGCCGGCAAGCTCGGCGTCGAACAGATCGATCTGCTCATCCTTCACCAGGCGCTTCCGTCCGCGTTCGACAAGACCATCGCCGCGTACGAGGCCCTCGAGACGCTGCTGTCGGACGGGAAGGTGCGTGCGATCGGCGTGAGCAACTTCATGCCGGAGCACCTCACCGAACTGCTCGACAAGACCGATGTGGTGCCCGCGCTGAATCAGATCGAGTTGCACCCGTACTTCCAGCAGAAGCAACTGCAGTCGCTCGACCAGGAACGCGGCATCCTCACGCAGGCGTGGTCACCGATCGGTGGGATCACGTCCTACCGCGACTCCGACCGCCGCAGCTTCGACGAGCCGGTGCTGCTGGCCATCGGCGAGAAGCACGGCAAGTCCGCCGCGCAGGTCATGCTCCGCTGGCACATCCAGAAGGGCATCCAAGTCATCCCGAAATCCACGAAGCCCGAGCGCATCGCGGAGAACTTCGACGTGTTCGACTTCGACCTCGGCGCCGACGAGCTCGCACAGATCGACGCGCTCGACACCGGCCACCGCGGTGGACCCGAACCCGAAGCGATCACGCTCGAGGCCTTCGGCCGCGTCATCCCGGAGGCCTAGCAAGCGGTCCGTACGGCGTGGACCGGTGCGTCGGCGGACGTGCTGCCGGAGCGAGTCAGTCGCGCGAGGTCGCGTTCACGCTTCCGGACCGCTCCTGTCCGCTCAGGCGCGCGATGGCGACCATCATCCGCTCGGTGATCTCGCGACGGGCCTTGCCGTCGGGCACGCCCTCGAGGTCGGTGAGGTCGAGCGGCTTGCCGAAGTGCACCTCCAGGCGCGGCCTCCCCGGCAGCAGATGGCTCAGCGGCTTGACGGTGCGGGTGCCGATCAGCCCGACGGGCACGACCGCGGCGCCGGTTTCGCGCGCCATCCACGCCGCGCCACCGTGACCCTCGTGCAGCTTCCCGTCGCGAGAGCGGGTTCCTTCGGGAAACACCGCGAATACGCTCCCGGCCCGCAGGATGCTGCTGCCCGCGTCGAGAGCGGCGCGCGCGTCGCGACCGGTCGCCCGGTACACCGGGACACCGCCGATCGATCGGAAGAACCAGCGCTTGAAGCGGCCGAGCACCCCTGGGCCAGTGAAGTACGACGACTTGATGAGGAACTGCACGGGGCGGCCAGCGGAAGTCGGGATGATGACAGTGTCGAGCGACGCCAGGTGGTTGCTCGCCAGCAGCACCGGCCCGCGCTCAGGCACGTTCCCCCGGCCGACGATGCGGGGGCGGTACATCAGCCAGAACACGGGTCGCAGAACCGCGCGTCCGAGGAAGTAGATGGCACCCGGCCGCGGAACAGGGGTGGGGCTCGACGGAACAGGCGCTGTCACCTCGCCACCATATCCGCCCTGGCTGCGTTCGATCGCTGTCCGAGGCGAGAGCTATTCTGCCGCCATGGTCGACCGCGCGAGCAAGCCCGAACTGCACGTGGACACCGTCGCGGAGTGGGAGACCTGGCTGGATTCGAGCCCCGACCCCACCGGCATCCGGCTGCGGCTGCGGAAAGCGGCCACGAGTCGACCCGGGATCACCTACGCCGAAGCGCTCGATGTCGCGCTGTGCTTCGGGTGGATCGATGGGCAGAAGCAATCCCTCGACGCCGACTACTTCCTGCAGACCTTCACGCCTCGACGACCGCGGAGCATCTGGTCGAAGGTCAACATCGGCCACGTGGCCCGGCTCATCGATGAAGGCCGCATGCGGCCCGGAGGACAGCTCGAGATCGACCGCGCGAAGGCCGACGGGCGGTGGGACCGCGCGTATCGGCAACGCGACGGCGAACTCCCCGAGGAACTGCAGGAGGCCCTGAATGCGGACCCGAAGATCGCGGAAGCCTTCGCCTCGCAGTCAGCGCAGAACCGGTTCGCGATGGCCTTCCGCGTCGCCAACCTGAAGCGGCCGGCGTCGCGCGCCGCCCGCGTCGCCGAGTACGTCGAGATGTTGAAACGGGGCGAGACGCTCCACTGACGTCGTCGCTGCCGTCGCCGGTGAGTTTCGAGCCACAAGGCGGCCCCACGTGCACGGAAGCTGCCGCGCCGGACACGGTTGATCCAGCCTGCGGCCGCCTGCGTGTCGCTCAGAGGCGAGGGACTTCGGGGCTCACGCGCCGATCGTGGAGACCAGCACGCCGCCCTCGGCGGGCAGCACCCGCCAGACGCTGCCGCTGCCCTGGACGTGGAGCCCGCCGTCGCCCACGATCAGGGCCGTGCGCTCGTCGATGCCGAGGCCGCCCGCGATCATCCCGGACTCTACGGCGGCGACCAGCCGGGACAGCATGCCGCGCTCGGCCACGTGCACCTCGATGGCGACGTCGACGAGGCCGATGCCGGCCTCGATCTCGAGCTCTTCGCCCGCTTCGTCGGGGTCCTCGGGTGAGACGACCACGCCGCCGATGCGCGAGCCGCTACCGAGCGAGCCCTCCGCCGCGATCATCGCGCCGGCTGAGACGCCGATGTAGGGCACACCACCAGCGACCATCCGGCGCAACTGGCTGAACACCGGCTCGAGCCCGGCGCGCACGTCCTCGACGACGCCGCCCCCGACCGCGATGCCGTCGACGTCGGCGATCGCGCCGAGCTCGATCGGCTCGCCGGGCCGCCCCGCGGTCAGGTGCACCTCGATCGGCTGCCCCGTTCCGGCCTCGGCCAAGAGGTCGCCGAGCGCGGCCGCCTTCTCCTCTGCCTCGGGGTGCAGTGAGATCACGGCGATGCGCGGCCGCGCGGGGCCCGCCTGGGCCGCTCGCAGCGCCGCTTCGGCAACGAACGGCGCGTAGAGCGGGGCGTCCGCTGCCGTGGTCGCGCCGCCGCCGATGAGGTGCACACTCACGCGGCACCACCCCCAGCAGCGACACGCGATGGTGCCGCATCGCCGAGCTGGCCCCCGGGGTGGATCGCGCGGTGGATTCCGTCGACGCCGGTGTCCGCGCCGTTCGCATCGAAGCTCATCCGAAGAGCCTAGGGCGGACGGGAGTCCGGGGCGGTGTCCGTATCGCTTCGCACGGTCTGCAGCGCCAGGCCACCGCTCGCGGCATCCGCTCGTTACGATCGGCGGGTGGGATTCGAAGGACTCGATCGCGACGCCGTCTCGTTCTACGCCGAGCTTCGCGGCGACAACACGAAGACATGGTGGACGGCCAACAAAGCCCGCTATGACGCGGCCGTTCGCGGGCCGTTCGAGGCGCTCGGTGCGGAGCTCGAGCCCGAGTTCGGTGCGGTGAAGATCTTCCGCCCGTATCGCGACGTCCGCTTCAGTGCCGACAAGACGCCCTACAAGCTGCACATCGGCATGGTCACGCAGGCGCGAGTGGCGCACTACGTGCAGCTGAGCGAGGAAGGCCTGATGGTGGGCGGCGGCATGTATGACGTGCCGCCCGCGGCGCTCGCCCGCTTCCGCGAGGCTGTCGACGATCCACGCACCGCCGAGGATCTCGACGCGCTGCTCGCGGAGCTGCACAGCGCGGGCTTCGAACTCTTCCGCGACGACGCCCTCAAGACCGCCCCTCGCGGCTACCGCGCCGACCACCCGCGCCTCCCGCTGCTCCAGCTCAAACGACTCGCGGTCGGCCGGCGGGAGGCTCCCTCCGACTGGATGTGGACGCCGGACGCGTACGACATCATCGCCGACGACTGGCGCACCGTCTCGACCTGGTGCGCCTGGCTGACCGAGACGCTCGGCGCCGAGCTGCTCGAGGCCGGTCAGTCGTCGAGGCGGGGCCGCGGCGACGGGATGTGACCATCTCGGCTACGTCAGCACATCGCGGGTCGTGAACCGCCAGACGGCGAGCGCTGCCGCGACGACGATCCAGACCGCTTGCAGCAGGGCGTTGTCGAGGAACGAGTCCCACGAGATCGGCGAGCGCAGCAGGTCGCCGAAGTCGAGCCAGCGATCGGTGAACAGGTAGGGGTGAATCGCCGAGAGCTGCGGGATCTGACCGACGATCTGCGCCGCAACGGCGAGGATCGCCGTCGCCGCCATGGCGCCGACCGGCACCGTCGTGAGGGTCGAGAGCAGCACCCCGATCGCCGCGAGCCCCAGCATCGACACCGACACGTAGGCGACGACGGCCAGGCACCGGACGAGTCCCTCGGCGAGGCTCACCTGTGTCCCGCTCAGCAAGGTCAGCGGGCCGGCGCCGAAGAGGATCGCGCCGATGACCACACCTACCGCGACCACGGCGAAGGTCGCGATCACGCAGAACACCGCGGCGGCGACGTACTTGACCGCGAGGAGCGCCACGCGCCCCGACGGTGCGACCAGGAGGTAGCGAAGGGTGCCGAGACTCGCCTCGCCCGCGATCGTGTCGCCCGCGACGACGCTGATGGTGAGGGGCAGGAAGAGCGGGATCGCGAGGGTCAGCGCGGCGAGGCCGACGAAGACGCCGTTGTCGGTGATCTGGTCGAGGAACGCCGGCCCCCGGCCGGCGCGGATGCCGCCCGCGATCCTCACCGCGACGCCGAGGAGGACGGGGACGAGGCACAGCGCTCCGAGCATCATCCACGTGCGGAGGCGACGGAAGAGCGTCGCCAGCTCGCTTCCGAGAAGACCGGGAACCCCGCTCCCGCGCCCCGCGGCGCCGCCGGCCGACACCGTCGGCGCAGCGTCGGTCGGGCGAGCCGCGGCATCACGCGACGACATCGAAGCCCTGCCCGGTCAGCTCGACGAATCGGTCTTCGAGGCTCGTCCGCTCCACCGTGATGCCGCGCACCCGCACGTCGGCGCGCACGAGCGCCGCGACGAGGTCTTCCGGCTCAGGCCCGTACGGACCGAGGGTGCCGACGAGGGTGAAGGGCGCAGCATCCGTCGTCTGAATCCCCGCGTTTGCGAGCACTTCTCGCGCCCGTGCGACGTCGGGGGTCTGCAGCTGCAGGCGGCCCGTGCCGTCACCGCGGCGCAGCTCGTCGAGCGTGCCCGATGCGACGAGGCGCCCCGCGCTCATGATGCCGGCGTGCGTGCACACCTGCTCGACCTCGGCGAGCAGGTGGCTCGAGACGAACACGGTCGCCCCCTCGCCGGCCAGGGAGCGGATGAGTCCGCGCACTTCGCGGGTGCCCTGCGGGTCGAGCCCGTTCGTGGGTTCGTCCAGCACGAGCAGCTCGCGGGGAGTGAGCAGGGCGTTGGCGATGCCGAGGCGCTGCTTCATGCCGAGCGAGTACGCGTGCACCTTCTTGTCGGCCGCCGTGGTCAGCCCCACCCGCTCCAGCGCCTCGTCGACGCGACGACGGCGGGTGACGGATGCTGCGTGCCGGCCCGCCGCGTCGAACCGGTGCAGATTCTGCCTCCCGGTGAGGAACGGGGCGAACGCCGGGCCTTCGACGAGGGCGCCCACCCGCGGAAGCACGGTGCGAAGCGCGTCGGGGATGGGCCGCCCCAGGACGCGCGCCTCGCCCGCCGTCGGGCGGACGAGGCCGAGGAGCATGCGGATCGTCGTGGTCTTGCCCGACCCGTTCGGCCCGAGGAACCCGAAGACCGAGCCGTGCGGCACGTCGAG
>JAVBUG010000184.1:0-2690 GCA_031555515.1 Microbacterium sp.
GATCCCATCGCGGACCACCAGCGCGGCACCACCGGTCGCCGCGCCCGCGATGATGCGGGCGGACTCGCCGCCGGACTGGATGAACGTGTTGATCGACGGGTTCGGGCCGATGTAGGTCGCGTCGATCGCACCCGCCGACAGCGCCTCGATCGCGGCCGGGCCGGCGTTGAACACCTGCGTCGTCACGTCCACGTCGCCGAGCGCGTCCGCGAAGAAGCCCTCGTCCAGGCCCACCAGGGCCGGGGCATGGGTCACATTCGCGAAATAGCCCAGACGCAGCTCGCTCACCGGGGCGGCGTCGCCAGGCTCCGCAGCGGCGGAGGCGCAGCCGGCCATCATCGCTGCCACGAGTCCCAGGGTTGTGAGTGCTGTCGCGGTGCGGATCTTGTTCACGGTGTCGCCTCCTTAAGTCCGGTGCTTCTCGGCAGTGGGGTCGCGGCGGGTCAGCCGCGCACGATGCCGGCGGCGAGCGTCGCGCCGTCGGACTGGTGGATCACGAGGAAGGAGCCCCCGTGGCGGCTCGCGGCGTACGGCTCGAGCGGCAGGTCGGCCGCCAGCCGCAGCCGCACGCGGCCGATGTCGTTGGTCTCGAGCGTCTGCGCCGGCTCGTGGGTGAGCGCGTCGAGGTCGTAGCGCGACTCGATCTGCGCCACGATGGCCTGCACGGTCGCGGTGCCGTGCTTGACGAGCACCCGGACGCCGGGGGTCAGCGGACGCGCGTCGAGCTGGAACAGCTCGGCATCGAACTCGCGACGGCCCATGGGAAGCGTCCCGGCCGCGACGACGAGGGCACCGCGCGCGGTGTCGATGTCGCGGTCGAACTCGAGCGAGACGGACTGCGGGGCCGTGGCCTCCTCGACCTCGGCGCCCGCGGCACGGATGCCGGTGACCGTCGTCGCCGAGCCGCCCGGGAAGATCTCGACCCGGTCGCCCACGCGCACGACGCCGCTCGAGATGCGGCCGGCGACGGCGCGGTAGTCGCGCAGGCGCTCCGCCTCGGCGGGGTCGATGCCGGGAGCCAGGCCGCCCTGCGGGCGCAGCACGAGCTGCACCGGCAGGCGGAGCGGCTCGAGCTCCCGCTCGGTGTCATCGGCGGCGGGAAGGGTCTCGAGCAGTTCGAGCAGCGCCGGACCCTCGTACCAGGGCGTGCGCTCCGAGCGGTCGACGATGTTGTCGCCCTCGAGCGCCGACACCGGGATGACGTGCAGGTCCTCGATGCCGAGCTCGGCCGCCACGGCCTCGGCCTGGGCCGCGACCTCGGCGAACGTCTCCTGCGAGAAGCCGACGAGATCGATCTTGTTGACCGCGACGATGACGTGGGGCACGCGCAGCAGCGCGACCACGGCGAGGTGGCGCTTCGTCTGCTCGAGCACGCCCTTGCGGCCGTCGACGAGCACGATCACGGCGTCGGCGGTCGTCGCACCGGTGACCATGTTGCGCGTGTACTGCACGTGCCCGGGGCAGTCGGCGAGGATGAACGACCGCGCGCCCGTGGAGAAGTAGCGGTAGGCGACGTCGATCGTGATCCCCTGCTCGCGCTCGGCGCGCAGGCCATCGGTGAGGAGGGCGAAGTCGAACGCGCCGTGCGCGAAGCCGCGGTCGGCCGACGTGCGGGCGACCTGCTCGAGCTGGTCGGCGAGGATCGCCTTCGAGTCGTGCAGCAGGCGGCCGACGAGCGTCGACTTGCCGTCATCGACCGAGCCCGCCGTGGCGAACCGGAACAGCGTCGGCTGAGCGGTGAGAGTCGCAGTCATCAGAAGTACCCGTCCTTCTTGCGGTCCTCCATGGCCGCCTCGCTGAGGCGGTCGTCGGCGCGCGTGGCGCCGCGCTCGGTGATGGTGGAGATGCCCACCTCGGCGACGATCGCGGCGAGGTCCGCAGCATCCGATTCCACCGCTCCGGTGCAGCTCATGTCGCCGACCGTGCGGTAGCGAACCGTGCGGCGCTCGACGGTCTCGTCCTCGCGCGGCGGCGAGAACGGGCCGACCGGGCGCCACATGCCGTCGCGGGCGTACACGTCGCGCTCGTGCGCGAAGTACAGCGGCGGCAGCGCGATGCCCTCGCGCTCGATGTAGCGCCAGACGTCGAGCTCGGTCCAGTTCGAGATCGGGAACGCGCGCACGTGCTGGCCCGGCGTGTGGCGGCCGTTGTAGAGGCTCCAGAGCTCCGGGCGCTGGTTGCGCGGGTCCCACTGGCCGAACTCGTCGCGCAGCGAGATGATGCGCTCCTTGGCGCGCGCCTTGTCTTCGTCGCGGCGGGCGCCGCCGAAGACGGCGTCGTGGCGGCCGGCGGCGATCGCGTCGAGCAGCGGCAGCGTCTGCAGCGGGTTGCGGGTGCCGTCGGCGCGCTCCTGCAGGCGGCCGTCGTCGATGTAGTCCTGCACACGGGCGACCTCGAGGCGGATGCCGAGACGCTCGACGGTCTCGTCGCGGAACGCGATGACCTCGGGGAAGTTGTGGCCGGTGTCGACGTGCAGCACCGGGAAGGGCACCTTGCCGGGCGCGAAGGCCTTCGTGGCGAGGTGCAGCACGACGACGGAGTCCTTGCCGCCGGAGAACAGCAGCACGGGCCGCTCGAACTCGGCGACGACCTCGCGGATGACGTGGATGGCCTCGGCCTCGAGCAGGTCGAGGGTCGAGAGGGGATCGGGGCGTTTCGTCTCGTCGCTGCGCTCCTCGCTCAACGAGCGG
>JAVBUG010000019.1:0-3454 GCA_031555515.1 Microbacterium sp.
CAGCCCGCCGTCGTCGTGCGGTACCGGATGAGCTCGGCGAGGTCCGTCTCCCCCGGCGTCGACGCGCCGAACGAGAGTCCCCGCGCCGAGGCGACCCGGACCGCATCGACGATCGCCGGATGCGCGTGGCCGAGCAGCGCCGGCCCCCACGAGCCGACGAGGTCGACGTACTCGCGGCCCTCGACGTCGGTGACGTAGGGGCCCGAGGCCGCGACGAAGAATCGCGGTGTCTCGTGCACCGAGCCGAAGGCACGCACCGGCGAGTTGACGCCGCCGGGCATCGCGCCGCGCGCGCGGGCGAACTCCTGTGCGTTGGTCGTCATCGGATCCACCTCGCCAGCTCCATCGCCCAGTAGGTCAGCACCGCGTCGGCGCCGGCGCGGCGGATGCCCACCACCGACTCCTCGATCGCGCGGCGGCGGTCGATCCAGCCGTGGGCGGCCGCCGCCTCGATCATGGCGTACTCGCCCGACACCTGGTAGGCCCAGACGGGGACCGGGCTCGCGGCGGCGGCATCCGACAGGACGTCGAGGTAGCTCATCGCGGGCTTGACCATCACGATGTCGGCGCCCTCGGCGAGGTCGAGGTCGAGTTCGCGCGCGCCCTCGCGGCGGTTCGCCGGATCCTGCTGGTAGGCGCGGCGGTCGCCCTCGAGCGACGACTGCACGGCCTCGCGGAAGGGGCCGTAGAACGCCGACGCGTACTTCGCGGCGTACGCCAGGATCGGCGTGTTCGCGAAGCCGCCGTCGTCGAGCGCGTCTCGCACCGCGGCGACCTGGCCGTCCATCATGCCCGACAGGCCGAGCAGCTGGGAACCTGAATCGGCCTGCGCGATGCCCATGTCGCGGTACCGCTCGAGCGTCGCGTCGTTGTCGATGTGGCCGCGCTGGTCGAGCACCCCGCAGTGGCCGTGGTCGGTGAACTCGTCGAGGCACAGGTCGGTCTGCACGACGAGCGCGTCGCCGGCCTCGGCCACGGCGATGCGCGTCGCGACGTTGAGGATGCCGTCGGGGTCCGTCGCGCCGGAGCCCACCGCGTCTTTGTGCTCGGGCACGCCGAACAGCATGATTCCGCCGATGCCGGCGGCCGCAGCATCCGTCACCGCCTTCTTCAGGCTCTCGGCCGAGTGCTGCACGACTCCCGGCATGGACGAGATCGGCACGGGCTCGGTGGTGCCCTCGCGCACGACCATCGGCAGGATCAGCTCGGCCGGGTGCAGCCGGGTCTCCGACACCAGGCGTCGCATCGCGGGGGTGGCGCGCAGGCGCCGGGGGCGGACGCTGGGTCCCAGGACAGTCACGGGCGTTCTCCCGTCAGGCCGGCGGCGCCGGCATCGAGCAGTTCACGGGCGACGGATGCTGCGACCTCGCGCGACGGATCGCCGTCGTCTTCGGGCCACACGGCGGCATGCGACGACGTGAGGATCGTGGTGCCGTCGAGGCTGTACACGCTCGCCGACAGCAGGAGGAGCCCCGCGTCGACGACGGCGCGTGCGCCGACCGGGGCCGAGCAGCCCGCCTCGAGCAGGGCGAGCACCTCGCGCTCGGCCTCGACGGCGGCGCGGGTCTCGGCGTGGTCGAGCCGATCGACGAGGCCCTCTTCGCCGCGGCGCACCTCGACCGCGAGCGCGCCCTGACCGGGCGCCGTGGGCCACCGGTCGGCGTCGAGGAACTCGGTCACGACTCCGGTGCGGCCGATGCGGGTGAGTCCGGCGGCGGCCAGGATGACGGCATCCAGCTCCCCGCTCGTCACCTTGCCGAGGCGGGTGTCGACGTTTCCGCGGATGTCGACGACCTCGAGGTCGGGGCGGCGGGCGCGCAGCTGTGCCATGCGGCGCGGCGATCCGGTGCCGACGCGGGCGCCGGCGGGGAGTTCGTCGAGCGTCAGCCCGTCGCGGGCGATGAGGGCGTCGCGCGGGTCTTCGCGCGCGGGGATGGCCGCGACGACGAGCTGGTCGTGGGGAGCGGTCGGGAGGTCCTTGAGCGAGTGGACGATGACGTCGCACTCGCCGGCGAGGAGTGCGTCGCGCAGGGCGCCGGTGAAGAGGCCGGTGCCGCCGGCGCGCGACAGCGGCTCGTTGGAGCGGTCGCCGTCGGTGGTGATCGTGACGAGCTCAGTCGTGACGCCGTATGCGTCGGCGAGGTCGTCGGCGACCATGCCGGTCTGGGTCAGCGCGAGCGTGCTGCCGCGTGTGCCGATGCGCAGGGTGGTCACGCCAGCACCTCGGTGATCTCGTCGAGACCGATGCGGCGTCCGGTGTAGAACGGCACCTCTTCGCGCACGTGGCGACGGGCCTCGGTCTGGCGGAGGTCGCGCATGAGGTCGACGAGCTCGACGAGCTCGGGCGCCTCGAGGGCGAGGATCCACTCGTAGTCGCCGAGCGCGAAGCTTGCGACGGTGTTGCTGAGGACGCTGCGGTGCGCGGCGCCCTTGCGCCCGTGGTCGGCGAGCATCTGGCGGCGCTCGTCGTCGGGGAGGATGTACCAGTCGTACGACCGCACGAACGGGTAGACCGTGAGCCACGCCTCGGGATCCTTGTCGCGCATGAACGCGGGCAGGTGGCTGGCGGTGAACTCGGCGTCGCGGTGCACGCCCATCGCGTTCCAGACCGGCACGAGGCTCGCAAGCGGTTCGGTGCGGCGCAGGGTGCGCAGCGCGGACTGCAGCACCTCAGGGGCGACACCGACCCCGGTGAGCCAGATCATGAGATCGGCGTCGGCGCGCAGGCCCGAGACGTCGTAGAACCCGCGGACCGTGACCCCGGATGCCTCGACCTCGGCGACCGCGGCGCTCAGGTCGCCCGCCGGGGCGGGCGCGGAGGAGTCACGGCGGAACACGGCCCACAGGGCGTAGCCGAGGGTTTCAGTGGGGGAGCTCGCCGCGACGTCGGTCATACCTCTATCTTTTCATCCCGCGGGTGTGCCGTTTCCGGGAGCGCCGTTTCAATCCGCGCCTTGACACTCCCGGAACACCCGATGCGTTTCGTCTGCGCGCGCCAGAGCGCGCTCCGCTCAACGACCGGACCCGCAGTCTCGGTCGTTGAGCGAGCGTGCGCGTCGAAACGCCCCGGACGCACGCGCCGCTCAACGGTCGGACCCTAGGGCTCGGTCGTTGAGCGAGCGAGGAACGAGCGAGACGAAACGCCCCGGACGCGGCCGCAACCTCGGGTCAGCGCGCCAAGAGCTCCGCTGCGGTGCGCTCGGCGTGGGCGACGATGCCGGCGAGGCCGGAACCCGCGACCGTCTCGCCGACGACCGTCAGGCCGGGGGGAACAATGGATGCTGCGGCCGGCCGCACCCAGAACACCTGGGCCGCGTCCACGACGACGGGCAGCCGCACGCCGAGCAGCGTCTCCGCGTCGGCCACCGCCGCGGCGACCGGGTCGGCGGGGGTCTCGTCGTAGGACAGCCGGACGACGTGGCGTCCGCCGGCGGCCTGGCGGAGCCACTCCCAC